>JADGRF010000117.1 GCA_017881055.1 Sandaracinaceae bacterium | reverse complement strand
TGCTCGGCCGGCTCCGACGCCACGGGCTCGGCTTTCGCGGTCGCGGGCTCCTCGACCGGGACGACCGCCACGATCGGCGCTGCCGTTGCACGTTCCAGCCGGATCGAGACTTCCGTCGACGAGTCGCCTTTCACTTCGAACTCGCGCTCGACCGGCTCGTAGCCATCGAGCTCTGCGGTCAGCTTGTGACGCCCGGAGTGCAGCGAGATCGGCTCCTTGATCGGCGCCACGCGCTGGTCCGTGTTGTCGATCGTGAGCTTGGCGCCGTCCGGCGACACGAGTAGCACCAGCTTACCGACACGCTTCTTCAGGTTCTTGACCGCTTCTTTGATCTCGGCCTTCTGCTGGGCGCTGCCGAGGCCACTGCCCAGGAACAGCTCGAAGCTCGAGATGGCCTCGACCGGTCGATCGAGCTTGTCGTAGCAGTTGGCGATGTTCACGCGCACCATCGGATGCGGCTTCAAGCGATAGGCTTCGAGGAAGCTCTCGAGCGCGTCCGTGTACTGCCCCGCCTCGTACTCCGACACGCCCTGCTCGAACATCTGCTTGGCGCGAATCTTCGTGCTCTCGGCGTCCTGCGCGGCTGCGTTCTCTTGCGCGTGCGCGCGCGTTGGGAACACGGGCGGGAGCGCGGACACGGACGAAAACAGCAGCAAGCATGCGATGGCGTGGCGAATGTTCATTGTCACGGCGTGCGCAGCATACCACTGCGTGGACGGTTGACACACGGGCCCCGACGCAACACGCTGCCGGCCTGCTCCCAAACGAGGGCGCTCGCGAAGGTGGCGAAACTGGCAGACGCGCCAGATTTAGGTTCTGGTACCCGAAAGGGTGTGCGGGTTCGACTCCCGCCCTTCGCACCACTCTCCCTGTCACTGCGCATGCATGATTGACGAAGCCGCGGTTCTGCACACGATTTCGACCGCCTTCGGGTACACGTTCCGTGATCCGAGCCTGCTGTGCGATGCGCTCACGCACTCGTCGTTCAAGAACGAAAAGCAGCGCGAAGTACGCACCGACAACGAGCGGCTCGAGTTCCTCGGCGATGCCGTGCTGCAGTGGGTAGTCTCGTCGTTGCTCTGGGAGCACTTCCCCGGCGCCGATGCCGGTGAGATGACACGCCGCCGCGCCGACCTCGTGTGCGAGGAAGGTCTAGCGCGCATCGCGAGTCGCGTGCAGCTCGGCGCGGGCCTGCGCCTCGGTCGCGGCGAAGAACGCTCCGGCGGTCGGGACAAACCCCGCCTGCTAGCCAGCGCGCTCGAAGCCTGCGTCGCAGCCGTGTACTTGGACGGCGGCACCGTCGCCGTACGCGAGCTGTGCAGTCGCTTGTTCGAGGACACGTTCCACGACCTCGCCCCCGGCGAGCGCGACTTCAAGACCCGCGTGCAAGAGCTCCTGCAGAGCCGCGGCAAGAAAGTCCCCAGCTACGAAGTCCGCAAGATCCACGGCCCCGACCACGCCCGCAGCTACGAAGTCGCCATCGTGGTCGACGGCACCCCCTTCGCCACAGGCGTTGGCCGCTCCAAACTAGAAGCCGAACAAGCCGCCGCCGAAGAAGCCGTCCGCTTATTGCAGGCCCCCCCTAGCGACCCCGCTTGATCTCCCTGGCGCGCCCGAAGGGCCGCGCGCGCTCCCGCCTCCCCCTCTCGACAACGCAAACGTCGCGATTTGGGATGCAGCCGCCCGCAGCGCGGCGAGGGAGCGTACTTCCTGTACGTGACCGACCCGCGCGAGGACGTAAGCCGCGGATGCGCCCTTGCCCTGGGATTCGCGAACGCGAATCCCCCAACCCAGCGCGACGCGATCACCTAGCTACAACGAGATTACCGAGCGATAGGCCAATGTAAACATGGCCGGTCCGCGTAGTATCGCCATGCCATAGCTGTTCGTGTTGTCGTAGCCGCCGAACGCCGCCGAGTGAAACAGCATCTGGAACATGATGATGTCGTCGCGACGCACCAGGCCCGCGCGCGCCACGATCATGAACCCGTAGTTCAGCTGCGTGTGCCGCGCGCCATCGAGCGGAAAGTTGAGCAGCTGCACCATCGGCGCGAGCGCACCGTACTTGCGGTGGTGGAAGAACAGCTGAAAGTCCGAGCGCAGGTAGTTCCCGTCGTGCACCACGTCGATCAAGTTGTCGAACGAGCGCTTCGGCGCGCCGGTGATGCGATAGCTGTTCACGTTGTTGAACAGCACGTAGTCGTCGAACGGCAACACGAGCCCCGCACGCCCTTCCCAAAAACCGAACGTGGAGGAGTTGAAGTCGCCCGCTGCTTCGCGCTGCCGCCGCTCTTTGCGATCGGTGCGCTCGCCGGGCGCGAACGTCTGGTTGCGCCACACGTCGCTGCCACCCACGCTCGTGCCGAGCGTGAGCACCAGAATGCGAAGCTCGGCATCCACCTGACCGCCGCCAAACGGAATCGCGCCAATCGCAGAGCCGCGCAGCACGAGCTGATTCGCCCCGCCGTAGATGTTCTCGCGATGCTCGACGCTTGCCTGCAGCGCCCCGAACACCACGTCGAGATTCAGATAATTCCCGGGATCACCCGGCGCCGAAAGCAACCAGTCATAGCGCTCCCCCGCCGCCGCCGTGAGTGGCAACGAAAGCGTCGCCAGCAACGCCAAAAGTCCCCCCGTTCGCCCTAAACGCATGGCCGCGAAAGTAGTCGGGAACCTAGGTCGGAATCAACAGTCCCGCTCCAGAGACATCCCCGCGTTCCGAGAGGTCAAATCCGCGTCGACCCAGCCAGCCGCCACCGGCGACATCAGCTCACGCTAGGTCACCCCAAGAAGGAACGCGGATCCGCGGTTCGCTCTCAGTTAGCAACCAAGTCCAACCGGGCGCGGGCCCAATCGAGCTCCTTTTGGATCTCGCCATGCTCCGTATCGCCAAATTGGCCGTGGAAGCTCTTCATCCGGGCTTCAGCCTTCTCGAGGTCCTTCTTGGCCTCTTCGACGTTCACATCCTCGGGACGGGCGAAGAACTCCGCGATCAGGCGCACGTGATGCGCACCGGCCTCCGCATAGCCGGCACCGACTGCGCAGGTCACCACGGCACCCTGCTTCTTGTACTTGAGCAGGCCCGGCTTCAGCGCCGACAGCAGCGGCACGTGGCCCGGCAAGACGCCGAACTCGCCCGCAACGCCCGGCATCTGCACCGACTCGACCTCGAGGTCGAGCTGCATGCCGAGCGGCGTCGCGACCTGGAGCGCGAGCGCGTTTGCACTGCCTTCGGGCTTCGCCACGTCAGCTCTCCATCAGCTTCTTGGCCTTCGCCTGGGCCATCGCGATGTTGCCGACCAAGTGGAACGCCTGCTCGGGCAGCGTGTCGTGCTTGCCTTCGAGGATCTCTTCGAACGACGAGATGGTCTCTTCGAGCGGCACGAGCTGACCGGGGATGTTCGTGAAGGTCTGCGCGACGAAGAACGGCTGCGAAAGGAACTTCTCGACCTTGCGCGCGCGCTCGACGGTGAGCTTGTCGTCTTCCGAGAGCTCGTCCATGCCGAGAATCGCGATGATGTCCTGCAAGTCCTTGTACTTCTGCAGCGTCTGCTGCACCGCACGCGCGACCTTGTAGTGACGCTCGCCGATGATGGCTGGGTCGAGCATGGTCGAGGTGGACGAGAGCGGATCCACCGCCGGGTAGATGCCCTTTTCCGAGATCGCACGCGACAGCTCGGTGGTGGCGTCCAAGTGCGCGAACGCCGTGGCCGGAGCAGGGTCGGTGTAGTCGTCGGCAGGCACGTAGATCGCCTGAACCGAGGTGATCGAGCCCTTCTTGGTCGACGTGATGCGCTCCTGGAGCGCGCCCATCTCGGTGCCGAGCGTGGGCTGGTAACCGACGGCGCTCGGGATACGACCGAGCAGCGCGGACACTTCCGAGCCCGCCTGCGTGAAGCGGAAGATGTTGTCGACGAACAGCAGAACGTCCTGGCCTTCTTCGTCGCGGAAGTACTCGGCGACGGTCAGCGCCGAGAGCGCGACGCGCGCGCGGGCTCCGGGCGGCTCGTTCATCTGACCGAACACGAGCGCGGTCTTGCTGATGACCGGCTCGCCGGTGTCGAGCTTGGATTCCTTCATTTCCACGTAGAGGTCGTTGCCTTCACGCGTGCGCTCGCCGACGCCGGCGAAGCAGCTGACACCACCATGCGCCTTCGCGACGTTGTTGATCAGCTCCTGAATCAGCACCGTCTTGCCGACGCCTGCACCACCGAAGAGGCCAATCTTGCCGCCCTTGCGGTACGGAGCGAGCAGGTCGATGACCTTGATGCCCGTCTCGAGGATCTCGATCTCGGTGCTCTGCTCGGTGAAGAGCGGCGCCGCGCGGTGGATGCCCGCCGAGCGCTTCGCGTTCACGGGGCCGAGGCCGTCGATCGGCTGACCGACCACGTTCATGATGCGGCCGAGGCACTCGGGACCGACCGGCACGGTGATCGGAGCGCCCGTGCTCTTCACCGGCATGCCGCGGACGAGACCTTCGGTCGAGTCCATGGCGATCGTGCGTACGGAACCTTCGCCGAGGTGTTGCGCGACCTCGAGCACGAGGTTGTCCGGCACGTTGCTGATCGACGGGTTGGTCACCTTGAGCGCGGTGAGCAGGGTCGGCAACTGGCCCGCCGGAAAGTCGACATCGACGACCGGACCGATGACCTGGGCGATTTTTCCTTCTGACATGAGACGTATCCTCTTCGAAGTTCTCTAAAGATTATTCTGCTCAGCCCTTGAGGGCTTCGGCGCCGCCGATGATTTCCATCAGCTCGGTGGTGATTGCAGCCTGACGCGCACGGTTGGCTTGCAGCGTGAGCGCGGCGATCATGTCGACCGCGTTGTTGGTGGCGTTGTCCATCGCCGTCATGCGCGCGCCATGCTCCGAGGCCACCGACTCGAGTAGTGCTCGGTACAGCTCCACGTTCACGTACAGCGGCAGGATCGTCGACAGGATCGCTTGCTGGCTCGGCTCGTACACGAAGTCGACCGGGTTCGCGGCGATGCTGTCGCGCCCGCTCGGTTCAATTGGCAAGAGCTGCTCGATCACGATCTTCTGCGTGATCGCGCTCTTGAACTCGTTGTAGCAAATGTACACGGCGTCGAGCTCGTGGCTCGCATAGTCGATCACGATCTGATCGCCGATCTCGCTCGCCTTCTTGTAGCTCAGCGTCTCGTACACGTTCGAGAACGTGTGCGTGATCGGCACGTTGCGACGGCGGAAGTAGTCGCCGCCCTTGCGGCCGATGACTGCCACGCTCACCTGCATGCCCGCTTCGACCAACTCCTGGTACTTGCGGAACGCCGCCTTGCTGATGCCGCTGTTGAACGCGCCGGCGAGGCCGCGATCGCTGGTCAGCACCACGAGCATCACGTTCTTCGGCTCGCGCCGCGCGAGCAACGAGTGAAGCGCCTCGTCTTCGCCCGCCCGCGCCGCCAACGCCGTGATCATGTCGATCGTGGCGAGCGCATACGGGCGCATGCGCGTGATGTTCTCCTGCGCCTTGCGCAGACGCGCCGCCGCGACGAGCTTCATCGCACGCGTGATCTTACGCGTGTTCTTGACGCTCGCGATGCGGGTGCGGATGGCTTTGAGGTTGGCCATTCAGCTTCACTTCCTCGATTTACCCGTGGCTTCGAAGACTTCGCCGAACGCCTTCAGCGCCTTTTGCAGCGCGGCTTCGCCGTCCGCGTCGAGCGCTTTCTTCGCGCGAATCGTGTCGAGCACCGCCGACTGCGACGTGCGCATGTAGTCGAGCAACTCGCTCTTGTAGACCTGCAGCGTGCTGAGCTCGTAGTTGTCGATGTAGCCCTTGTTGGCCGCGTAGATCACGATGACCTGCTCGGTCACGTCCATCGGCACGTACTGACCCTGCTTCAACGCCTCGGTGAGGCGCTGACCGCGTGACAGCTGACGCTTGGTCGCGGCGTCGAGATCGGAGGCGAACTGCGCGAACGCCGCCATCTCGCGGTACGACGCGAGATCGAGCTTCATGGTGCCGGCGACCTGCTTCATCGCCTTGATCTGCGCCGCGCCACCGA
Source organism: Sandaracinaceae bacterium (assembly GCA_017881055.1). GTDB lineage: Bacteria > Myxococcota_A > Polyangia > Polyangiales > JAFGIB01 > JADGRF01. The sequence continues at coordinate 68,182 of JADGRF010000117.1, read as the reverse complement.
CGCGCGACACCGAGATGCCGACGTCGATCGCCGGACGCTGACCGGAGCGGAACAGGTCCGACTGCAAGAAGATCTGGCCGTCCGTGATCGAGATCACGTTGGTCGGAATGTACGCAGACACGTCGCCGGCCTGCGTCTCGATGATCGGCAGCGCGGTGAGCGAGCCGCCCGAGTCGGGCAGCATCTTGGCTTCGAAGCCCGCGCCCTTTTCTTTGGCATGCGCAGTGGCCTCGTGCTTGGCCTCTTTGCCCGTGAAGTAGTCGGCGCTGCGACCAAGCGGACGCTTCGGCGCCTGGCCCACGGTCACGACCACCCACTCTTCGGCCATCTTCGCAGCGCGTTCCAAGAGGCGGCTGTGGAGATAGAAGACGTCGCCCGGATACGCTTCGCGGCCCGGCGGACGGCGGAGCAACAGAGACAGCTGACGATACGCCGTCGCCTGCTTCGACAAGTCGTCGTAGATCACCAGAGCGTGACGGCCGCTGTCGCGGAAGAACTCCGCCATCGTGCAGCCGGAGTAGGGCGCGATGAACTGCAGAGGCGCCATCTCGGACGCGCCGGCGCACACGACGGTCGTGTACTCCATCGCGCCGAACTTCGTGAGCCGGTCGACGACCGATGCGACGGTCGACTGCTTCTGGCCGATGGCCACGTAGAAGCAGTTTACGCCCTTGCCCTTCTGATTGATGATCGTGTCGATCGCGACCGCGGTCTTGCCGGTCTGACGGTCGCCGATGATCAGCTCGCGCTGACCGCGGCCGATCGGGATCATCGCGTCGATCGCCATGATGCCGGTCTGCAGCGGCTCGGTCACGCCCTGACGCGCGATGATGCCTGGCGCCTTGATCTCGACGCGACGGCGTTCCGTCGTGTTGATCGGGCCCTTGCCATCGATGGGCAATCCGAGCGCGTTCACGACGCGGCCGGCCATGGCATCGCCCACCGGCACGTCGAAGATGCGGCCCGTACGCTTGACGGTGTCGCCTTCGCGCACTTGCGTGTCGGGGCCCATCAGCGCGACACCGACGCTGTCGGCGTCGAGGTTGAGCACCATGCCCATCAGCTGGCCCGGGAACTCGAGTAGCTCGCCAGCCATCGCGCCATCGAGACCGTACACGCGCGCAATACCGTCGCCGACGGTGAGCACGGTACCGGTCTCCATGACCTCGACCGTCTTGTCGTAAGACGCGATTTGCTTCTGGATGATCCGGGAAATTTCTTCAGCGCGCAGCTGCATCGGTGCCTCGTTATGTTCACTGGGGCCGCACTCGGCGACCACGCAAGACTCAGGAAATCAGTTCCGCAAAATTAGTTCCGCACAGCAGTTCCGCAAAGCACGCCCGCGAAACGGCGAGCCGTCGCGCAGGTCGAGATCAAGCCAAGAGTTCGCCTTTGAGCTCCGTCAGACGGTTCTTCACGGTGCCGTCGAACACCTGATCGCCGATCCGCGCCACGACGCCGCCGATGATCGTCGGATCGACCTGCTTCGAGATCACGACCTGCTTCCCGGTCACGCGCTCGAGCGTCTTTTGCAGCTCGTCGAAGTACGCCTGCGGCATGTCGACCGCGGTCACGACTTCGGCACGCACGCGGCCCGAGCGCTGCTCGGCCAGCATCTCGAACGAGTCCACGATCTGCGGCAGCTCGCTGAGCCGGCCGCGATCGGAGATCAACATCAGCGTGTCGCGCAAGAGCGGATCCATGTCCGAGCTCTGCGCCAGGTCCTGCAGGATGGACTTGCGCGCCTGCTGCGTGACCTTCGGGTTCTCGAACGCCGAGCGCAGCTCGCGGCTCTCGTTCCAGCTGACAGCGAAGTCGCGCAAGTCCTGCTGGACCTTGTCGACTTTGCCGGCTTCGGTCGCGAGCGCGAGCAAGGCCGATGCGTAACGCCTGCCGAGAATGCCTACGGTCACGCGCGCTTCTCCATGCTTGGGCTGGTCTTCACGGCTGCGATGTCTTTCGCGAACGTCTCGGCCAAGCGCCGCTGATCGTCCGCCGTGGTCTTCTCGCGCACGGCCTTCTCGGCCGCGCCCAGGGCAGCTTCCACCACTTCACGGCGAATCTGCGTTTCCAGCTGCTCGGCGAGTCGCACGATCTGCGCTTCGGTCTCCGTGCGCAGCCGGCGCGAGGCCTCTTCCGCCTCGGCCACGATCCGCGCCTTGTCCTGCTCGGCGGACTTCGCCATGTCGCTGCGCAGCTTGTCGAGCTCTTGATCGAGCGTCTTCATGCGCTCGGTGTACTCGTTGAACACCGCTTCGGCCTTGGTCTTGAGCACGGTGGCCTCGGCCATGCCGCGCTCGATCTCTTCGCGACGGGCTTCGAGGAAGCCCGCGAGCGGCTTCTTGGTCTTCCAGCGGATCAAGAACACCAGCAGGCTGAAGTTCACGACCGAGCCCCAGAAGGACACGGTCTCGCGATGGGCTTCGGCCTTTTCTTCGTCGCTGGCGTTCTCGCCGACGTCGGCGAGCATGATGCGGCGCCAGGTGAGAGCGCTGTGCTGCTCGTGCTCGGGCGTACGCTCGGCCTCTTCGGCGAACGCGAGCACCGGAGCTGCGGCCACGGTCAGCAAACAAGCCGTGAACAGGGCTGTCGCGAAAAGCCGCAGGCGGTTTCGCGGGCATGTAAATAGCAGTTTCACAGCACGCTCCTTCCGAGCAGCTTGCCGGCGATCTGGCGTGCTAGCTCCGGAACCTCGCGCATGGCGCGCTCGCGAACGCCAGCAGCTTCTTGATCGAGCCGCGCCTTCGCAGACTTCTGCGCCGCGTTGGCTTCGAAGCGCGCCTTCTCCGTGAGCTCGCGCGCGAGCTTCTGCGCTTCGCCGCGCAGCTGCTCGCGATCCTCGCTCGCAGTTGCACGCACCTTGCGCAGCTCGCCTTCGAAGTGCGCGCGCTTTTGAGCAGCATCATCTTCCATGCGCTGCGCATCGAGCTTGGCGCCTGTCGTGGCGGCTTCGCGTGCATCGAACAGCGCGAGCACGGGCTTGAACACCAGGCTCCTCAAGATGAAGAACGCGGCGAAGAAGATGCCGAGCTGGACGAAGAACGACGCATCCAGGTCGATCACCGATCCACCGGACAGGAACACGCCCACTGCAAGTGAGGAGAACATGGTGTCGTTCTCTCCGAGCTCGGGCCGCCGAGTAGGCGTGCGCGCGAGCCGAAAGTAACTGGGCTCGGCACGGTTGCGGCTCGCTGCTGAACGAGCCATGCCAAGCGGTTTAGGCGCGCGCTGTTTAGCAGCGGCAGTCCGATCCGTCAACGTCAGAGCCGCGTGTTTGCGCGATCAGCGAGCGCAGACCAAGGCGCTGACCGCGCGGAAAGCCTCAGGGTTTCGACGCCACGAGCTTCTCCCGTTCGGCGACCACGCGGCGCAGCGCCTGAATCGTCTTGCGGCTCGCCTTTTCGTTCTCGCTCGACACGAAACTGCCAGGCAAAGGCAGCTTGGGATCCATCACCAGCTGAAAGGCGACGAGCGTGCGGTGTGCGTCGACTGAAGTGACCTCCCAGATCGCTTCCATGGCGTCCATGTTGCCGCTCGTCATCTTCGCGCGAATGATGCGCGTCTCGCCGCGGTTCGCCTGCGGGCCGACCTTGAGCTGCGCCCAGAGCTTCATCGTGTCCTTGGCAATACTCGCCTCCATGTAGACGAGGGCGGTTGCACCGCGCTGGCTCAGGACCTTCGAGGTCGTGAAGTGCGGCATGAACGTGGAATACGCGCCGTAGTCCTGGACCACGGCCATGACGTCGTCGATCGGCGCTTCGACCACGCCTACGGCGCGACCCCAGGTGACGCTGCTGTCGTCGCGCGGGATCGAGCTCACCTGGATCGTGCCGTCCTTGGCCGCGTCCGTGACGCTCTGCAGGTTGGCCTGCGCAGCGACCGGTGCCACGGGCGTGAAGCAGCCCAGGAGTGCAGCCGCAAACAGCACACCAAAACCAAGCTTAGTCGACGATTTCATGACCTTTTTCCCTTACGCCGGTTCGACGCATGCCAGGGACCCCCGATTCAGGTCGATCAAGTAGCGAGACGCCGTTCTTCCAGAATTTCCAGAGCTGCTTCCGATGAGGAGCGTTGCTCGGTCATCGTACACTTGCCCTCGAATTGAGCACCTTTGTCGAGGAATACCTGGGGCGCTTCGATGTCCCCGTACACCCGGGACGGGGCATAGATCTCGACCATTCGCGTGGCGCGTACCTGACCCCACAGGGAACCACCTCGGACGATCAGCGTGCCCACCTGCACGTTGGCCCGCACCTCGGCGGACGGCCCCAAGATAAGCACGTCCTCGCCGCTGATCTCGCCGGAGAACTTGCCCTCGATGCGAATCCGCCCGTGAAAGACCAATTTGCCTTCGAATTCGGCACCTTGGCCAAGCAGGGCCTGCAGCTCGCCTACGCCGGATAGATCACGTTCTGACACGGGGCCGATCCTAGCAGTCAATCACGTGGGTTCGATACGGAGCGCGCGGGCCGGTTCCGCCACGATGTCGAGCGATGCAATCTCTGAGAGCGCGGCTCGCACGTCGCCTTCGCGTGCGGGGTGCGTGAGCATTACGACCGAGACCGGCTCTTGGGTCTGGTGGTGACCCTCCTGCACCATCTGCTCGATCGAGACGTTGTGCTTGCCGAGCGACGACGCGAGCTTGCCGAGCACGCCGCTGCGATCGAGCACCGCGAAGCGCAGGTAGAAGCGGCAGCTGTGTTCGCTCATGGGCTGGACCTTGGCTACCTTCACGCTGTCGGCACGGAAGGCGCGCTGCGGGACGCGACCACCCGCTTCGCTGAGCAGGTTGCGACCGACGTCGACGATGTCGCTGACCACGCTGACGGCGGTGGGCATCGCGCCGGCACCGAGACCCGACAGCAGGCACGGGCCTACGGCGGCACCCTCTATATACACCGCGTTGAGCGCGCCGTTCACGCTGGCCAGCACGTTCTTCTGGCTGACCAAGGCGGGATGCACGCGCAGATCGAGTGAACCGTCGGCGAGCGCGCGTGCGACGGCGAGCGGCTTGATCACATAGCCAAAGCGGCGCGCGAACGCGATGTCGGTGGCGCTGACTTGATCGATACCGTCGGTGGAGATCTGCGCCAGCTCGAGCTTCGCGCCGTAGGCGAGCATGGCGAGGATCGAGAGCTTGTGGGCTGCATCGCCGCCGCCGACATCGAGCGTGGGATCGGCCTCGGCGTAGCCTTTTTCCTGCGCTTCTTTGAGCGCGCTCGCGAAATCGAGGCCCGACTCGGTCATGCGCGACAGGATGTAGTTGCTGGTGCCGTTGATGATGCCGCGCACCGCGGTGATGCGGTCGGACGCGAAGGCTTCGCGCAGCACGCGGATCACGGGCACGCCGCCCGCGACGGCCGCTTCGAAGTACAGATCGGCGCCGCGCGACTCGGACAGCTCGATCAGCTCGTGGCCACGGGCCGCGAGCAGCGCCTTGTTCGCCGTCACGACCGACTTGCCGGCTTCGAGCGCGCGCTTCAGATGCTCATACGCAGGCTGCACGCCACCCATGACCTCGACGACGATGTCGATGTCGGGGTCGGAGAGCAAAGGGCCCGCGTCGTAGCTGACCAGGTCGGGTGGCACGAACGGGCCGCGGTCACGCTTCGACCGTGCCACGATGCGCTTCACTTCGATCTTGCCCCCGAGGCGCCCCTCGATGCTAGCGGCGTTCTCTTTCAAGAGCCGCATGATGCCCTGACCGACCACACCGCAGCCGATCATGCCGATACGGATGTTTCGCACACTAGCCTCCCGAGAGCGCGCAGGCTAAATCGCCGATCTCGATTCGGCAACCACGTAGGACCACGTAAGGAACCACCATCGCGCTTCTGACCCGCGACTTCGTGCTGCTCGCAGCGCTCGTGATCACGGGCGCCGGCTGGCTGTGCCTGCACGTGGCGCTTTGGGTACGCGTGCTGCACAGCTCGGGCGTCGCACGTTGGCTGCGCGCCGCGGCGTGTCTGCCGCCGATCACGCTGCTGGCTGGGTTCCGCGCGCGTGCGTTCGTGCTGACGGGTCTGTGGTGTGTGTTCGCGGCGGCGTATCTCGTGCTACGGACGGCGTCGTGAACGAACCCCGCTATCCGTACGTGCATGTCGATGTTTCTCCGGACGACTCGGAGCTCGTGGCCAACGAGCTGTTCGAGCTGGGCGCGCAGGGCCTCGAGGAGCGCGACGCCAGCACGCTGGAGCATTCTGCGGGCGGCGGCGATCAGGTGACGTTGGTCGCGAGCTTCGCGGACGAGGCGGCGGCCGAACAGGCGCGTGCAGCATTCGCGGGGCGCTTTCCCGCACGCATCGAGCACGTGGTAGGCGATGGCTGGCGCGATGGCTGGCGCGCGTACTTCAAGCCGATGCGCGTGGGCCGGCGCTTGATCGTGAAGCCGTCCTGGGAGCCCTACGAAGCGGCTGCCGACGACGTGGTGCTTACGCTCGATCCCGGGCAGGCGTTCGGCACCGGCACGCATGAATCGACGCGCTTGTTGCTTGCCGAGCTCGAAGCTCGCGTGACGAAAGGCGTGCGCGTGCTGGATGTGGGCACCGGGAGCGGGATCCTGGGCATTGCGTGTCTACTGTTGGGTGCCGAGAGCGTGCTCGCGCTCGACACCGATCCGCTCGCGGTCGATGCGGCCAACGAGAACGCAGAACGCAATGGCGTGGGTGCGCAGCTGACGGCGTCTCAGGCGCTCGTGTCCGCCCAGACCGGCAGCTATCCGCTCGTGCTGGCGAACATCGAGGCACGCGTGTTGATCCCAGAGGGGCGTGCGATCACGGCGCGGCTCGCTCCGGGGGGCTTACTCTTGTTGAGCGGCCTGTTGCATGACCACGCGGATCCCGTGCGCGCCGCATACCCCGAGCTACGCGAGCTCGCGCGACCGGTGCTCGGTGACTGGTGTGCTCTGGTGCTGGAGAAGCCGCTGCATGGCTGAAGGGCGCCGGCTGTTTGCGCCTGAGCTGCCGCGCGACGGTGGGGTGCTCCGCTTACCCGTGGAGTCGGCGCGGCACGCGCAGGTGCTGCGTCTGCGCGTGGGTGATCGCGTTCGCTTGTTCGACGCGGCGGGCAGCGAAGCCGACGCCGAGATCTTGGATGTCGCGCGCGATGCGATGAGCTGTCGCGCCGAAGCGCCGCGCTCCGTGCCGGAGCGGACGCGCCGCGTGACGCTGCTGCTCGGTGTGCCGAAAGCTCCAAAGCTCGAGACGATCGTGCGCATGATGACCGAGCTGGGCGTGCACGCGCTTTGCTTCGTTTTGACCGAGCGCAGCGTGCCGAAGCTCGCACACGACTCGCCGAAGCTGGAACGTTGCAAGCGCATCGCGCGCGAAGCCTGCGCACAGTCGGGGCAAGCGCGCGCGCTCGAGATTCACGGGCCGGAGGAGCTCGCGCTCGTGGCCGCACGTGCCCCAGCGGATGCCGCGCGGGTGGTGTTCTGGGAGAACGCGACGCAGACCTTGGATGCCGCGTTTGCGAGCGTGGCCGCGGCAGAAGACCTGCACGACGTGTGGGCCGTGGTGGGTCCCGAGGGCGGGCTCTCCGCCGCCGAGATCGATCAACTCACGCCGCTTGGCTACCAGCAGGTGGGTCTCGGCGAGGGAATTCTGCGCGTGGACACTGCCGCGGTGGTGGCGAGCGCGCTACTCCTCGACCGGATGCACGCGCTGGGGTAGTCACATACCCGCCGAGCAGCCTTCGGCTCTCGGGGTAGTCACATACCCGCCGAGCTTGTTGGCGGCTGCTAGGCCGCGGTATCCTGGCCATCCAGGTTTTTCGACATGTCCGCGCTCACATCCTTGCTCGTACGAGACGAAGTCGTGTCCGTACAACAGATCGAGGACGCGTTGCAGCGTCAGGTCCTCGAAGGCGGTGAGCTCGATACCGCGCTGCTCGAGCTCGATGCCGCGCGCGAGAACGTGCTCAATGCGTATCGAGCGGCGAGCTACGGGCTGCTGGCCGCGTCGCGCGACGAGCTGATGAACGTCGCGAGCGATGCGCTGGCGCGGGTACCGGCGGATCTTGCGCGCCGACATCGCATCGTTCCGCTCGCGTACCGCGATGGCCTTCTGCACTTGGCGAGCGCTCAGCCGTTCGAGCCGACCGAAGCGCGTGCGATCGAAGAGGCGCTGCGGGCGCCTATCGTCTGGTTCGCCGCGACCGAAGTCCGGGTCGAGGCCGCGCTCGCGCAGCACTACGGTCTCGAGATCGCGCCGCGCATGCGCCGCTTGGCCGAGCAGGTCGCGGCCAAGCCCGCTGGGGAGCTGCTCGAGGTCGAGCCGATGATGTTCACGCCGCCGCCGCCGTCGCTCGCGAACGAGCTGTTCGACGTTGACGACGCTGACGGCGATGCAGATGATACGGATACTGCTGGGGGAACCGGCGCGATTGCCTTGCCTCCGCCCACGATCGTCACCGAACACGGTGCAGGCGCAAGAGCCGTGCCGCAGGCCAAGCCGGTCGAAGTCGCGCGGGTCGTCGCGGTGTCAGCTGCGGGTGGTGGCGACTCCGTCCGTGAGCAGCGCGCGCGCGATGCGGCAGCGATCGCGAACGTTGCCGTTCCAGCTGCGGCGCGTGTACCACGCGAGCTCTCCGGCCGCACTCCGGCTCGTGGCACGCCACGGCCGCGCATCATGCGCTTCAGCCTCGTGCCCAAGGGACCGCTGAGCGCGGACAAGGCGCGGCTCTTGCTCGAGAACGCGAACGAGCGCGACGAAATCGTGGATGTCTTCTTCAGTTACGCACGCCAGTACTTCGAGAGCACTGCGCTCTTCGCGGTGCGCGAGGACCGCGCTATCGGCCTCGAGTCGTACAACACGCCGCAGGTCGGTGACGTGCACGAGCTGTCGATTCTGTTCGAGCCCGGCGGCACGCTCGAGGAGATCACGCGCACGCCGAGCACTCGCGTGGTCGATCTCTCACGCAAGGACGCCGATCAGGCCTTGGCGTTGGCGCTCGGACGCATGCACGAGCAGCCGTGCGCGCTGATCCCGGTGTGTATCCGGCAGCGTGTGGTTTCGCTCGTGTACGGTGACCGTGCGGGGCAGCGTTTTCGCGTCGACGACGTCGCCGAGCTGATCGAGCTCTTACCGAGCGTTTCGCAGGCGTTCGAGCGCATCATTCGCAATCGCAAGTTGTTCGCGATGCAGTCGCGCCGAGCGCCCAAACCTTCATCCGCATCGCCGCGCGCCGCATGGTCGACGCCGCCGGCGGTACCGGCGCACGCGCCGGCCAAGGCGGTTCCGCCTCCGTCAGCTGCACGCTCACACGAGGTGGCGCCTCCGCTGGAGCGCAAGCGCAAGTCGGGCGCCCCCACGCCAACGCTCGCCGGGCTCGTCGCGGACAAGCGCACGCCCACTGCCCGCGACATGACGAGCGCCCCCTCCAGCTTGCCGCCTCCCGATCCGCGGGCCGCACGCAAGCCGCGGGTAGACATGCCGTTCGCGCGGCCTGCTCGCGACGCCCGTGAAGCGCTTTCATTGCTTGGCGTGCCGCGCAGCGCGCCTCCGCCTCCGGCTCCCAGCGCGCGTGAAGTCCTCGAACAACAGCCCACGATGACCCTGCCCGTGCAGCCTGGTGGAGCGTCTGAGTCAGCTGGAACAGACCGCTTGTCGAAGTCGCCGCCCGGAACCGGTGCATACAGCCCGCGCGACGAAGGGCAGGGCGACGACGAGGATGCAGCCAAGGTGGAGACGCGACCGGGGCGGCGCAGCGGGACGCCTGGGCGGTTTGCGGGTGCCGAGCCGCCTTCACGGGGCGGTCGTCCGTCGTTTCAGCCGCTCTCACCTGGCACGATGCCGGACCCGAACGAGCCGCCGGAGCCGCCGCGCCCCCGCCTCAGTCGTCCGCCAGCGCGTTCTTCGAAAGCGCCTCCGGGCACGGGCTCATATCAGATGTCGGGGGGGGACAGCGAGCTGGTGTCGTTGCCGCCGGAGACGCCGCCCGAGCCTGCGGGTCGCGCTTCGCGGACGCCGCCCAAGTACAACGAGTACAGCGAGTACAGCGAGAGCAACCGCCCGCCGGAAGTGGTGTCGATGCCAACGACACCCCGCGCACCCGCAAGATTTACGTCAGCCGCGCCCGCGCAGCCGCCTTTGCAACGTCAGAGCCGCGCGCCGATCACGCAGCCGCTCGGCCCAAAGCGCATCAGCAAGTCGCCGCAGCCGGCCGATCAGCGGCGCGGCCAGACCGACGACGCGGTGTCGGGCACCGAGGTCGTGCGCATGTCGAAGGCCGTGCGCGATTCGCTGCGGCCGCCAGCGCCGGCCGCGAGCACACCGTCGATCATCGTGGACACCTCGTCGCAGCTCAGTCAGCTGGTCAGCGACTTGTGCCGCTCCGGCCCGGACGACGAAGACCGCATCGTGCAGACCCTGCTGCGCTCGGGTGACGCCGCGCTACCGATCTTGGCGAGACATTTTCCCGGGCCGCTCTGGTTCGACCGCCGGCACGCTCATCCGCGCTTGCCGTTGGGCCGCGACGTGAGCGCCATCGCGCGCGCGCTTTCCGCGTTCGGCGGCCGGGCTTGGCCGTACCTGGCGGAGCTCTTGTGCGAGCGCGACGCCGATACGCGCTTTTACGCGACGCTGCTCGTGAGCGATCGAGTGCAGCCGGAGCTGCTCGGCGCGCTCTGCGATCGCTTGTTCGACACCGATCCGCAGATTCGCTTGATCGTCAAGGACGTGCTGCCGCAGTACCGCGACATCCAGAGCTTCTCGGAGATCTTGCAGACGCTGCGCGAGCGCGCGCGGAACCGCGGGGTATCGATCATCGATCGGCTGGCTGCGCTCGACGCGCTCGCGGTGTTGCGTGACGTGGGCAGCGTGCCGCTCTTGGTGCGCCTCAACGAGGACACCGACAAGCAGATCTCGTTGCCGGCGCATCGTGCGCTCGCGGCGATCACGGGACAGGACTTCGGCACGTCCACGCGCAAGTGGCAGGCCTGGTTCGACGACAACGGCCGCCGCCATCGCGTCGAGTGGTTGATCCAGAGCTTGATGCATGCCGACCAACCGCTGCGCGCGAGCGCTGGCATCGAGCTGCAGAAGCTGACTCAGGTGTACTACGGATATGTCGCGTCGGCGCCGAAGCGCGAGCGCGAGCGCGCACAGCATCGCTACCAAGAGTGGTGGGATGGCGAAGGTCGCAAGCGCTTCAGTCGCAGCTAAGAGCTGCGCATGTCGCGCTGCAGCAGCGCGTCGAGCTCGGCTTCGGTGATGATCTGCGCGCCCTGCTTCTTGGCTGCCTTCAGCTTGGTGTCGCCGACCTTGTCTCCGATCACGAGGTAGGTCGTGCCTTTCTTCACGCGGTCCAGGACTTCGCCGCCGGCTGCGCGAATCTGCTCGTGAACGGCTTCGCGCGGGCGCGTGAGCACGCCGGTGACGCAGAACGAGCTTCCGTACAGCGGGCCGCTGGTCACCACGGGCTCCGGCTCGGGCTCGTTCGCAACGACGCCGAGCTGCAGCAGCTTCTCGAGGATCGCGCGCTGCGTGGGATCGGCCAGATAGGCGCACAAGCTGTCGATCATCTTGGGGCCGATCCCATGGATCTCGGCGAGCTCGTCGCGCAGCGCCTCGACCGGGCGCTCGAGCAGCGCGCGCAGGTTCCGATAGCGCCCGGCCACGGTGCTGGCCGCGACGCTGCCGAGCAACGGAATGCCGAGCGCCGTGAGCAATTGCGAGAACGTGCGGCCACGCTTGGCTTCCTCGATCGACGCGAGCAAGTTCTCGCAGCTCTTGTCGCCCATGCGCGGCAGCGCGAGCAGCGACTCGCGCTTCTCGGGCAGCGCGAAGATGTCGGCGACGTCGCGCAGTAACTTCGTGTCGACCAGTTGTTTGATCAGGGACTCGCCGAGGCGATCGACGTCCATGCCGGAGCGGCGCGTGAAGTAGAAGAGCAGCGCCTCGAGGCGGCCCGGACAGCTCGCGTTCGGGCAGCGCAACGCGGCTTCGTCCGCGACACGCACCACGGCGTGGCCGCATGAGGGGCATTGCGTGGGTGGCTGCCATGGCTGTGTGCCGGGCGGGCGCTTTCCGACGTCGACGCTCACGACCTGCGGGATCACCTCGCCAGCTTTTTCGATCACCACGGTGTCGGCGACGCGCACGTCCTTGTCGGCGACGTAGTCGCTGTTGTGCAGCGAGGCACGCGACACGACGCTGCCGCTCACGGTCACCGGATCCAGCACGGCGACGGGCGTGATTGCGCCCGTGCGCCCGAGATCGCACTCGATCGCGCGCACCACGGTCGTCACACGCTCGGCCGCGTACTTGTAGGCGATGGCCCAGCGCGGGAAGCGTGCTGTGGCGCCGAGCAGGTCGCGTTGCGCCAACTCGTCGACCTTCACGACCACGCCATCGGTCTCGTACGGCAGCTGGGACCGGCGCAGATCGAACTCCGCGATGAACGCGAGCAGGGTGTCGAGCGAGTCGCAGACGCGATGCAAGCCGTGCGTGGGCAAGCCGAGCGTGCGGATCGCTGCCAGCGCTTCGTGGTGCGTCGCGTAGTAGCGGTCGACGAGCTCGTAGAACAGCACGCGCAGCGGCCGCTCCGCGGCTTCGCGCGTGTCGAGCAGGCGCAGCGAGCCGGCGGCGGCGTTGCGCGGATTGGCGAACGGCTCTTCGCCGCGTGCGATGCGCGTCTGGTTGATGGTGGCGAGATCGCGCTTGTAGATCACGACCTCGCCGCGCAGCGTCATGCGCCGCGGGTCGTCGATGGTCAGCGGCAGGCCGCGGATCGTGCGCACGTTGGGCGTGATCTCTTCGCCGACGCGACCGTCGCCGCGCGTCGCGCCGAGCACGAGCTGGCCGCGATCGTAGACCACCGACAAGCTGGCGCCGTCGAGCTTGGGCTCGGCGACGTAGTGCACGACGCTGCCTGTGCGCAGGCCGTCTCGCACCCGTCGATCGAACTCGCGCACGGCGGCTTCGTCGTACGTGTTGTCGAGCGAGAACATCGCATGCTCGTGCTCGACCTTGGTCACTCCCTCGCGCGGCGCACCGCCGACACGCTGCGTGGGCGAGCCGGCATGCACGAGCTCGGGCTGCGCCGCTTCCAGCCGACGCAGCTCGTCGAACAGCGCGTCGTAGGCGCGGTCGCTGGTCTTGGGCGCGTCGAGCACGTAATACGCGTGATCGAGCTCGGCGATCTCGCGGCACAGCTGGGCGTGACGTGCGGCTGGATTCATCGAAGAAACGGGCATTTCTGGCGGTGGCGGCAGGCAGTGTTACATTACCGGGTCCTTCAAGGAAACCGCCTTGCGCCGCGCCGCCATATTCCCGTTCCTCGGCCCTGCGCTGATCCTCTATTTGGTGGCGGACGTCTCATCCGCGGTCTCATCGACGACCGGCGTGCATACCGGCGCCGGCCTCGATCGGCTCGGCGAAGTGATCGCGGCGCTCGCAACGCTTCTCGGGTGTGCGCTGCTCGGCCAGCGGGATCCCAATCAGGAGCGCGGCGCGCGGCGGGCGGGCTATCTCGGTCTGGCCGCGGGCGGGTCGCTCTTGCGCCTGCTGAGCAACGAGCCGCTGCGCATCTCGGTCGACATCGCCGAAGCCATCGCCCTGGCCTCGCTGGCCGCGCTGGTGCTCGATCTCGCGCTGACCGTGCCGGACGTGATCGTCCCCGCTCGCTACCGACGTGCGGCACGCGTGCTGCCGTACGCGCTCGGCCTCGGCTGCGCATTGCTCTCGGCGCTCGCGCTCGGTCCGGTGTTCGCGCCTTTGGGTTCGCCGCTGCTCGTACCTGCCCGCTGCAGCGATGCAGCTGCTGGCTACGCGGCGCTCAGCGTGCTGGTCGCGCTCGGGCTGCGCCTATCGCGTCGTCGTTTCGGCAGCACGCCGGAAGCGCTCGCGTCGAACGGCTGGGCCGTGCTCGCGCTGGCGCCCGCGATGCTGGTCGCCGCAACGCTCGTGGTGGGCCGGGTGTTCTCGCTCGCGATCGCTGCGTCGTTGCTGCGCGTCTCTGGCAGCGTCGCAGCTGTCTGTTTGTATCTCGGTCACGTCTGGTTGATCGATCCGCGTCGTCGTCTCGCTGCAGGACCCACGCTGCGCGAGATCGTCTCGGCCGTGCTCGCCACGAGCGCGGTTGCGCTGGCTGCCATGCCGCTGCGCGCCTACGTGCCCGCGACGCCGCTCGCGTTCGCGCTTTGGGTCGCTGCGGCCCTGTGCTTGGGTCTGGCGCTCTTCCAAGCGTTCACGCCTCTTTTGCACCGCACGCTCGCGCCTGCGGGTGGTCGGCTGCTCGATGCCACGCGCACGTTCCCGGAGACCACGGCGGGTATTCACACGCTGCCTGGGTTGGCGCGAGCCGTCCTCGGCTGCATGCGCAAGGCCAGCGGCTCGCCGAACAGCGTGCCGCTTCTGTATGGATTCGATCCGGCGTTCGAGGCGCGCATCGACGCTGCCGGCGAGGCCCATCTCGCCGAGCGTCCGCTGCCCGCTGCGATCGCCCAGCGTCTACGAGAGAATCCAGCCGAGATCATCGTGCGTGCGCCGCTCGAAGCGCAGATCGTTCGCAACCCGCCGCTGCGTCCATTGATCGAAGCGCTGATCGAGCACGACGTGCTGTGCGTGCTGCCTCTGGTGACCGACGGTGAGCTCGAAGGCGCGTTGATCGTGCCGCGCGGCAACCGTCGCTCGCTCTTGACCTTGGAAGAGCTGGGCGCGCTGCGCGAGCACGCACGCTATCTGTCTGCGCTGCTGTCGATCTTCGCCGCGCAGGGTCGCACCGAGCTACGCGCGCACGAGCTACTGATGGCCCAGCAACGCGCACAGGCGCAAGGCGAGCGGCTCGAGGACGAGCTGTCGCGCTTGCGCTCGGACGTGGAGCTGCTGCACGGTGGCCGCAACATTCGCGCGGAGGCTTCACCGCTGATCGCGTACAGCCCTGCGATGCGCGCGCTGACCGAGCGCGTGCGCAGCTTGGCCTCGCTGGAGGTCCCGGTCTGCTTGCTCGGCGAGCCGGGTCTGCCGATCGAAGCGCTCGCGCGTCTGTTGCACACGGAGTCCGGTCGCAGCGCGGAGCCGTTCGTAGCCGTGGCGTGTGCTGCGTTGCGGGCGGACGAGAGCGCTGCGGTGCTGTTCGGCGGCGCGCACGGGGACAATCGTCACGCCGGTGCGCTGCGCATCGCCGGCGCCGGCACGCTGCTGCTCGGCGATGTGGCTGCGCTCTCGCTCGACGCCCAGCGTCAGCTGGCAGTCGCGCTTGCTTCGCGTGGTGGCCGTACCGTCGACGGTGGCGAGTCGTATCCCGTGCTCGCACGGGTCGTGCTCGGCACGCGCGTCGATCTCGATGCGTTGGCTGGCAGCGGCCACTTCGATGCCGATCTCGCGGCGCGCTTGTCGCCTGTGTCGCTGCGTGTGCCTCCGCTGCGCGAGTGCCCGGAGGACATCGAGTCGCACGTGCTCCTTGCGCTCGATCGCGCGTGTCGCTTGCTCGGGCGTGACCCGATCGGCTTCGATCCTGACGCGCTCGCAGCGCTGGCCAAGTACGCCTGGCCCGACAACCTTGCCGAGCTCACGCGCGTCGTCGAGCGCGCGCTGGCTCATGCACGCGGGGAGCGCGTTGTGGTGAGCGACTTGATGCTGGATACGGGTGCTGCCGCGCTGCTCGGCGACAACCCGCTGATCGGCACGTTGGAGGAAGTCGAGCGCCGCGCTCTGGAGCACGCACTCTTGCGTGCCGCGGGCAACAAGAGTGAGGCCGCGCGTCTGCTCGGCCTGCCGCGCACGACGCTGCTCGACAAGCTCCGCCGCCACAAGCTCGACGACGGTGCGCGCGAGAGCTCTGCGCCTGCTAATTAGATGAGACTCCGCAGCAAGCGCTCGGCTTGCGCGACGTAGCCGCCGCCGAACAGGCTCACGTGCACGAGCACGGGGTAGAGCTGGTACAGCGCCACGCGCTCTTCGTGATCTGTAGCGAGCGGATACGCTTCGTCGTAAGCTGAAAACACGCGTTCCGAGAAGCCACCGAATAGGCGCATCATCGCGAGATCGAGCTCGCGTGCTCCGCCGTACACCGCAGGGTCGATCAGGCACGGCGCGCCTTGGTCGTCGACGAGCAGGTTGCCGCCCCACAGATCACCGTGCAGGCGCGACGGCGGTTCGTCGTTGGCGATCCACGTTGCCAGCCGCGCGCACACACGCTCGACGCCACCGCGCAGCGCACCCGTGGCGCGACCGCGGTCCGTCGCTAGCTTCAGCATCGGCAGCAGGCGCCGCTGCGCGTAGAACTCGCGGAAGCTCGCGCACGGAGCGTTGTCTTGCGGAAGGATCGCGATGTAATTGTCGTGATCGAGACCGAAGCTGGGCAGCAGCGCGCGATGCAGTGCCGCAAGCCCGCGGCCGAGCGTCTCGTCGAAGTCGGCGCGTCGCACACGAGCCTCGATCAGCTCCAGCGCAAGGTACGCGGGACCGGTAGCGTCGGCTTCGCTGTGCGCGAGCACGGCCGGCACGCGCAGGCTGCCCGGCTCGCCCAGCAGCTGCAAGCCCGCGGCCTCGCACGCGTACATGCGCGCGGGTGCGCGCGCGTGCGTCTTCACGAGCACACGTCGGCCGTCGTGCAGCTTCACGTCGAACGCGTCGTTGATGTCACCGCCGGAGACTTGCTGCGCATGCGCCACCGTGCTGCCGAGCGCAGCGGCGAGCTTTTTGCGCAGCTGCGGGTTCATCCGGGCAGGCCGTGACGCCGCACGATATGGTCGAGCAGGCCTTCGCAGCCGCTGCGGCAGATCTCGAAGACCTCGTCGAAGTTGTCGGCGTAGTACGGGTCGGGTACGTCGAGTGGGCCGCCGTCGACCGAGAAGCTGCGCAACAGCGACACCTTCTCGAGCTGCGCGCGGCTGCGCGCCATGCGCTCGATGTGCGCGAAGTTTTTCGAATCCATCGCGACCACGTAGTCGAACGTCTCGAGATCGTCGGCCACGAACAGGCGCGCGCGACTCGGCAGGTGCACACCCTTCTGCTTGGCGGCCGCGGCGCTGCGTGCGTCTGCCGGCTCGCCCACGTGATAGGCGCCCGTGCCTGCGCTGTCGATCCGGATGTGCTCGGTAAGCCCTCGATCGGCCACGAGCTGGAGCATCACACCCTCGGCCGTGGGCGAGCGGCAGATGTTGCCGAGACACACGAAGCAGATGCTGACGTTCGCGCGCGGAGCGATGGGCTGTGCCGGTATCGAGGGCTTGCTGTCGCTCACGTCACTTCTCCGTGATCCAGACTTTGCTGCCTTTGAGGCCTGTGGTGTCGGTCGTCACGCCGTGCCAGCCGTCGTCGATCTCGGGCCAAGTGTGATCGAAGAGCCAGTGCGCGTCGAGAGGCGCGAGGTTCACGCAGCCGTGGGAATGACGCAGTCCGAAGCCGCCGTGCCAGAACGCGCCGTGCAGCGCGACCGAGCCCGAGAAATACTGCGTCCAGGGCACGTCCTCGATGCTGTAGCGCAGGTCTTCGCTGACGTCGGGGCCGATGTCGCTCATCGTGGCGGACACGTACTTGCTGCGGATCTCGAACAGGCCGGTGGGTGTGTCGTGACCTTCGAGACCGGTCGACACCAGCGTGGCGTACACCGGCGTATCACCGCGGTATGCGACCAGCGTCTGCTGATCGATGTTCACGTGCACCCACGGCTCAGCGGCGTGGATCTCTTTGGGTCGCTCGATCTTGTCAGCCACGGCCACGTACCAGGCCTTTAGGTAGTGGCCGTCTTCGAGCTTGTGAAACACCTGATCGCCGACGTGCTCGCGCTTCACCCACGGCAGCACCGACAAGCGCTCGTACGTGGTCGTCTTCTCGTCGGTCAGGTAGCGCACGCCGCCGTCGTCGCGCAGCTTGGGCAGGAACGTGGGCCCTGTGCGCACCGCCCACGCGATCGGCAGGTGATGCGTGTCGTCGAGCAGAACGCCGTGAAAGTCGCTGGCCTTGCGCGGCTCCAAGCTGACTTGCTTCACATACGAGCCGCGCACGGTGCGCACGAACCTGCGTTGCGCGCGCACTTCCACGCCGCTGCTTGCCAGAAAGAAGCCGCGCTCGATGAAGCGTCGTACCAGCTCCATCTTGTGCGGCTCGCCGGGCAGCTCGCCGGCCAGCAAGCGCTGCGCCTTCTTGGGATCTTGCGCGTACAGCTCTTGGTAGCGCGCCGAGAACGTTTCAGCCGAGCGCTGCTCGTCGCGCGATGGCAAGCGATGGTACTCCGGAACTTTTTCTTCCTTCACGAAGTAGTAGTCGTACGGAAGAGCGGCATCGCGCTTCGGCGGCACCACCGCAGTCGGCGACTCGGGCGGTGTCTCGCCCACCTGAATGCCTTCGCCTGCGCACGCGAAGCCCTGCGTGGCGACTGGGTACCAGCCGGTCGCGCACGTCGCCGTCTTCATGACATCGCGGCCCAGACGCACGCGCGAGCCGATGCGCAACCAACCCACGATGATCGCGTCCGCGTCGGGCTGCATGCGGATCTTGAGCTGCAGGCCGGTGACCAAGCCGTGCAATGGGAACTTAACCTCGATCTCTTTTTGCTTTTCGGCGGCAGCGCGTTCTTCCGCGGACGGCTCGGCAGGTGCTGCCGCCTTGGGGGGGGTCTTCGCGACCGGACCCTGCGAGCACGCGGCCGCCAGCGCGAGCAGGGCTGCCAGCGGAGCGCGGGAAAACGTGGGTGCTGCCGAGAAGGCCGTGCGTGACATGCGAGGTGCTCGTGGCGCCCTGTGCCGGTCGGGCGGGTGCCGTGCGCCGCGGATGCTAGTTCACCCGAGAAGATTGTCGAGTAGACTCCGGCCGGCATGGCGCGCGAGCTGGCTCTGGAACCCGAACAGCGCGGCTTGGTTTGCCTCGCGGACAATCTAGACGCTCTCGGCCGCATCGCCGACGGCTCGATCGATCTCATTTACATCGATCCGCCGTTCAACACGGGCAAGGCGCAGTCGCGCACGCGCGTCCGCACGCGCCGCGCGGTCGATGGCGATCGCGTCGGCTTCGGCGGGCATCGTTACGCGACCGAGAAGCTGAGTGAGACCGCCTACGCCGACAGCTTCGACGACTACCACGCGTTTCTCGAGCCGCGCCTTCACGAAGCGCATCGCGTGCTGGCCGAGCACGGCAGCTTGTACCTGCACATCGACTACCGCGAAGCGCACTACGTGAAGCTGATGCTGGACTCGGTGTTCGGTCGCGCCTGCTTCATGAACGAGATCATCTGGGCGTACGACTACGGCGGTCGCCCGCGCGATCGCTGGCCCGCCAAGCACGACACGATCTTCTTCTACGCCAAGCACCCGGGTCGTCACGTGTGGAACCGCGACGCCATCGATCGCATCCCGTACATGGCGCCGGGTCTCGTCGGTCCCGAGAAAGCCGCCCGCGGTAAGCTGCCCACCGATACCTGGTGGCACACGATCGTCAGCCCGACCGGAAAAGAAAAGCTCGGCTACCCAACGCAGAAGCCGCTCGGCATCGTGCGCCGGATCGTGGCGGCCTCGGCGCGCGAGGGCGGCGTCGTGCTCGATTTCTTCGCTGGCAGCGGCACCGCGGGCGCGGCTGCGCTGCTCGAGAACCGCCGCTTCATTCTGATCGACGACCACGCGCCTGCGTACGAGGTGATGCATCGCCGGTTCGCTGGCGAACCGGCGGTTCAGTTCATATGACCCGCTTCAGTGAAGAGCCGGCGATTCAGTTCGTGTGAGCGCGCATCACGCGGCCGGCCACGCGTACGCCACGAACTGCTCGCGCAGATCACGCTTCTGGATCTTCCCGGTTGCCGTGTGCGGGATCTCCTGCACGAAGACCACGTCGTCGGGCATCCACCACTTGGCGATCTTGCCGGTCAGGTAGGCGAGCAGCTCGTCCTTGCTGACCTCGACGCCCTTCTTCTTCACCACGATCAAGAGCGGCCGCTCGTCCCACTTCGGATGAGGCAAGCCGATCACCGCGGCCTCGGCCACGCTGGGATGCCCGACCGCGATGTTCTCGATCTCGATCGAGGAGATCCACTCGCCGCCCGACTTGATCACGTCCTTCGCGCGATCGGTGATCTGCATGAAGCCTTCGGCATCGAGCGTGGCGACATCGCCGGTATCGAAGAAGCCGTTCTCGTCCAGGATCGTGGCATCGGGGCCGTGACCGCCTTCGCCCTTGTAGTAACCCTTGGCGATCGCTGCGCCGCGTACGAGCAAATGCCCGAAGGTCTTCCCGTCGCGCGGCAGCTCTTTGCCCGCGTCGTCCGTGATCTTCATCTCGACCGTGTACGGGGCGCGGCCCTGCTTGAGCTTCCAGCCGAGCTGCTGTTCGCGTGGCAGCTTGTCCATGCCGTGCTTCAAGCGGCTGGCGGTGCCCATCGGGCTCATCTCGGTCATGCCCCAGCCGTGCATCACCAGCACGCCGTAGTTGTCCTCGAACTTCTCCATCACGACGCGCGGACAGGCGGCGCCACCCACGACTACCCGCTCCAGCGTGTCGAGCCTCTTGGTCTTGTCACTCTCCAGAAATTGCAGCAGGCCCAGCCAGACCGTGGGCACGGCGGCGGTGCAGGTGACGGCCTCGGCCTCGAGCAGCTCGTGCACGCTGGCGCCGTCGAGCTTGGCGCCGGGCATGACCAGCTTCGCGCCGACCATCGGCGCTGAGAACACCGTGGCCCAGGCGTTGGCGTGGAACATCGGCACGATCGGCATGACGGAATCGACCGAGCGCAACCCGAGCATGTCGGCCGTGTTGACGGCGAGCGCGTGCAGCACGTTCGAGCGGTGTGAATACACGACGCCCTTCGGGTTGCCGGTGGTGCCGGACGTGTAGCAGAGCCCGGCCGCCGAGCGCTCGTCCACGACGACCCAGTCGAAGCTCTCGTCTTCGGCGGAGAGCAGCTCTTCGTAACAGATCGCATTCGCAAGCGTGGTCTCGGGCATGTGCGCGCGATCGGTCATGATCACGTAGCCCTTGATCGTCGGGCAGTGCGCCTGCATGGCCTCGGCGAGCTTCACGAACGTCAGATCCAAGAACAGGCACTTGTCCTCGGCGTGGTTCGCGATGTAGCTGAGCTGCTCCAGGAACAAGCGCGGGTTCAGCGTGTGACAGACCGCGCCGAGGCCCATGATTCCGTACCAGATCTCCATGTGCCGGTGCGTGTTCCAGGCCAGCGTCGCGACCACGTCGCCTTCACGCACGCCAAGCCGGCGCAGCGCCTTCGCGCAGCGCTTCGCGCGCCCGTGCAGGTCGGCGTACGTGCAGCGATGAATCGGCCCTTCGCAGGTGCGCGTCACGACTTCACGCTCGGGATGATTCACGCGCGCGTGGTCGATCACGGTCGAGACCAGAAGCGGCCAGTCCTGCATCAGTCCTTGCATGTTCACGTCCTCTTTTGTGAACGACCATGCTGCACCGAGCCGTAGCGCCGGCTCAAGGGGGGTGACGCTTGCCGTCGGGCCGTGCGTCGGGGCAAGGTGCGCATATGCGCCGCGCAGCCTGCGTTTTCTCGGTGGCTCTACCGGTGCTCGCTGCCAGCGCCGCCACCGGCTGCGCAGCGAGCGGCACGACCGAGCGGGCCCGCGACAGCGCACGCCATGGCGAGCTGCGCGGAGCGTATGCCTCGTATCAGCGCTCGCATGATCGCGCGCTACTGCGTGCGATCGCGGCGGGCCTGCTCGAACATGACGCGTTGTCTCCCGACGCGCGCAGTGCGCACGCGGCGTTCTCGGAGATCGCAGCGGCGGGTGACAAGGGCAGGGCGCTGCTCTTGCGCTTGAACACGGACGGTACGCCGGCGCGTGTGCGTGCGCTCGCGCTCTGCCAGCTCAGCGCGCTCGGCGATGGCCTGGCACGCAGCGAGCTGCGCGCGCTCGTCAGCGTGAGCGATCAAGAGATCGTCGATCTCGCGTACGGAGCCCTCGACGTGGCTCGGGATCGTGCGCTGCTCGTGGCTGCGCTGTCGGCAACCCGTACCGAGCGCAGGCTCGCCGCGCTGCACGTGCTCGCGCATGCCGAGCCACAGCCCACGCTCGCGGCTGCGCTGTCCGAGCGCGCCCAGCTCGATCCCGCGACGGAAGCGCGAGTCGCCGCGCTGCGCGCGTTAGAGGCGCAGGGACCGGGCGCCGCGCCGTCCGTGTTGCGTGTTCTCGAGGATCCCAGCGAGCCGGTTCGGTTGGCGGCGATCGCGGCGCTGCCGCGCCTTGACGTGGCTGCAGCGGAGCAGGCGCTGTCGCGTTGGCTCTCTGGCGAGCCCAGCGCCGAGAGCATCGAGGCAGCACGTGCCTTGTTGACCGCGCACGCCGCGCACGAAGCGGTGCGCGCTGCGCGCGTGCTTTCGCTTGCGCTCGAAGCGTCGAGCAGCGCGCTGCGTGGGCGCGCCGCGACGACGCTGCGCGCGTTGCCGCTCGCCGAGCGTGATCAACGTGCCGTGAAGGAGCGCCTCGAACGCGAGACCGTGCCGGAGATTCGCTTGCTGCTCGCGCTCGCGCTCGCACCGAGCGACTCGCAGGTGCGCGCGACGTTCCTCAGCCTGTCGAAGCTGTCTTCCGTCACGGGCTCGCAGGCCGCGCTCGAGCTTGCGCGTCTTGGCGATGAAACAGGTCTGACCGTGCTGCGCAGCCTGGTGGCGAGCCCCGTCGCTGCCGTGCGTAGCAGTGCCGCGCGCGCGCTTGGCCACGAGCTCGATCATCCGGAAGACATCGCCGCGCTCCTGCTCGACGAGGATCCCGGCGTGCGTCGCAGCGCTGCGGGCGCGCTGCTCGCGAACGACTGAGCGCATGCCTCTGTTCGGCGATCGCGCGCCACTACACTCGCGCGCCTACGCTGCGCTGGATGCGGTTTCACGGCCAGACGTGTCGCACGGCAACGCGAATCAGATCGTCTTGCCGCCGCGCTCGATCAGCTGATCCAAGCGTGCCTGATCGAAGCCGAGCATGATCTCGCCGCGGAAATCGATCACCGGCACACCCGTGGGCGTGAGGCCCTTCTTGCGCGTCTTGTCGAGCATCTCGGCCTGCGCGCCGGGATCCTTCTCGACGTCTTTCTCGACGAACGGCACGTGCCGCGCCTTCAAGAACGCTTCGGCCGAGCGACACACGCCGCACCACGACGCTTTGTAGACGACCACGTCGGCGCTGGCGATCGCGTCGACCACAGGCGGAGGCTTCGCGTGATCGACCTGTGCGTCGAACGCGTCGCGCGTGGTCTTGGTCACGGGGTAGCTACCGTGTCCGTCAGCTGCACGCAGGTCGGCGACGTACACGTGATCGGGATCGAGCCGCTGCTCGGGCGGTGTGGCCAGCGAATCGATGCGCACGTGCTCGCGGCTGGCCGCGGGGATCTCGGAGCGCTTTTGCGCGCTGTGCACGCCCTGCGCGTCGAACCACACGAGGAGTAGGCCATCGAGCTCGCCCGCGACGGCGAACGGCGGCTTCACGGGCTCGCCCTTCGCGGCGCCGCTGGTCGTACCTTTGGCGCCTTGCTCGGGCCGTGCAGTCGCGTTCTCGGCAGCCTCGTCCTCGCCGAGGCTTTGCCCTACGGGATTTCCGCAACCAACGAAGACCGATGTCGCGGCCAAGACGGCGGCCAAGACCGCGCCGGCACGAGAACGGGCCCAGAAATGCGAGTGCGCAACGTTCACGGTGTCCTTCACAGTATCCTTATAGTGTCTGCTGTCCAGGGTCGCGGCAACCCGCCGCGCCGAGCCCAGAGCGCTGCGTTAGCGCGCTCGCGCGATCAACGCCTGCATCGCTTGCTCACACGCCGGGAAGTGCTTTTGGGCCTCTTCGAGCGCCGCATTCGAGCGCGCAATCGCCTCCGATACGCCCTGCGCGTCGCCCGCAGGCAAGCGCGCAGCGACCGGCCCTTTGTCGGCGTCGTCGAGCGTCTGCTTGGCGACCGCCTGCTCGGTCTCCGCTTTCAGCAGGCCCACGTGCGCGGCATGGCATGCCTCGCGCGCCGCACGGTTCGCGGGCGAGGACAGCGGCAGCAACTCCAGCGCGTCGAGCGCCTTTTTGCGCGTGGCGAGCGAGGTGTCATCCTCGATCGCGTTGAGGCGCGTGAGTAGATCCCGCGCCTCGGCCTGTTCCTTGGCCTTGTCCGCGCCGCAGCCGCCCGCAGCTGCCAACAGTAGAAACAAGGAGAGGCTCGGAAGATCGACGCGATAGGTGCGCATGCCCGCGCGCATTCCGCTCGGGCCGGTTTTTGGACAGCCTGACGCGATGCTCGTAGAGCAGGCGGCGTGCACGATGATCATTCTTACAGCTTGGTCTTGCATCGGCTCGATCCCGAGTCTACTCCCGTGTCCTCGCTTCGTGTTCGAGGGGACATGGTTCCACATCTCGCGTTCCAAGAGCCACTGGCCCTATCGGCGGCTCTGTCGTCGGCAGAGCGGCGTCGCTATCAGCGTCACATTTTGGCCTGTCGCTGCTGGCTCGAGGCCGACGACCTCACCATCTGCGGACCGACTGCCGACGTAGGTGTCGGGGGCCTGTTTCTGCGCACGGCGATTCCGCTGCGCACCGGCTCGGTCGTGGATGTCTTCATGCAAGTGCCCGGCTCCGCGGATCCGCTATCCGCCAAAGCCTGCGTCACCCGCACGGTCGCCGCGCGCTCGGGCACACGTCACGGCGTCGGCGTCGAGTTTCTACAGATCAAGAACGGCAAGCACGCCCTGAGCAAATGGCTGACGACGTCCGCCACCTTGCCCTGGTGTTAAAACCGTAACGCCTGGGTCGCGAGCCGAAGTGGATCGCGGCCCAGGCGTCACGGCTTTTTGTTTTTGTCGCGGTAGAACACGCGCACGGGTGTACCGGTGAAGCCGAAGTGCTCGCGCAGCTGGTTCACCACGTAGCGCTTGTACGAGAAGTGGATCCGGTCGGGGTAGTTCGTGGTGATCACGAAGCTCGGCGGTGAGGCCTGCACCTGCGTCACGTAGAACAGCTTCACCACACGACCGTCCGAGGTCGGCGGCGGATGATGCCCGAGCACGTTCTCGAAGAAGCGGTTCACTTCGCCGGTGGTCACGCGCTTCTTGTGCGCCTTGGCTGCGGCACGCACCGCCTCCATCAGCTTCTTCACGCCGCGGCCTTCCTTGGCGCTGATCATCTGCACATCGGCCCAGGTCACGAACGTGAACAGGTCGTTCACGGCTTGGCCGACTTTCTTGCGATCGTCCGCATCCAAGAGGTCGCTCTTGTTCAGCGCAATCACCAGGCCGCGCCCGCGCTCGATGCACAGGCCCGCAATCTTCGCGTCCTGCTCCGACGGACCTTCGTGCGCGTCGATCATCAGCACGACCACGTCGCTGCGCTCGACCGCGCGCACGGCCTGCATCACGGCGAGCGCTTCGAGGCCGCGCTCGACCGAGCGCTTGCGACGAATGCCCGCCGTGTCGATCAACACCATCGGCTCGCCTTCGTACTCGAGCAGCGTGTCCACGCTGTCCACGGTCGTGCCCGGTCGCGAGTCCACGATCTGGCGCTCTTCGCCGATCAAACGATTCACGAGCGAGCTCTTGCCGGCGTTCGGGCGACCGACGATGGCGATCTTGTCGATCTTGTCGTCTGTAGCCTCGGCTTCTTTGTCTTCGGCGAAGTACGTGACCAGCGCCTCTTCCAGGTCGCCGATGCCGTGACCGTGCAGCGCCGAGACCGGCCGCAGCATGTCGATCCCGAGCTTGTACAAATCCATGCCTTCGCGCGCGCGCTCGGCGTTGTCGCACTTGTTCGCGACGTAGAGCACCGGCAGCTCGCTGCGCCGCAGCAGCTGCACTGCTTCGCGATCCGCAGGCATCGGCTGCTGCGTGGCATCGAGCACGCAGATCACGACGTCGGCCTCTTCGAGCGCGATCTTCACCTGCACGGCGATGCTCTGCGTGAGCGGGTCGTCGCTGTCCGGATCGAAGCCGCCCGTGTCGATCAACACGAATGGCCGGCCCATGGCCACCGCCTCGGCGTACAATCGATCGCGGGTCACGCCCGGCATGTCTTCGACGATGGCTAGCGGCGCACCCGCCAAGCGGTTGAAGAGCGCGCTCTTGCCCACGTTCGGTCGCCCGACGATCGCCACGATCGGCCGATGCCCGGCGCCGCCGCGTGCGCGCTGCGCCGGAGCTGCGTCAGTTGCAGCAGTCGCGCTCTTCGCACCTTCCGCCGTGTGCGCAGCATGGCTGCTCACCGCGAGCTGACTCTTACGACGCTTCGACATCAGGCCTTCCCCGCATCACGCACCAGCGCTTGCACCTTGTGCGGGTCCTCGGTCCAGTTCTCGGTCACCTTGACCCAGAGCTCCAGGAACACCTTGCGCTCGAACAGCGCCTCCATGGCCACGCGCGCATCGATGCCGATTTCCTTCAGCAGCGCACCGCCCTTGCCGATCACGATGCCCTTGTGCGCGTTCTTGCTGACCACGATCGTCGCCGCCACTTTGTAGAGCTTCGGCGCGTCCTCGAACTTCTCGATGATCACGGCCACGCCATGCGGTACTTCTTGGCGCGTGTGGTTGAGCACGGCCTCGCGGATCAGCTCGCCGGCGAAGAACCGCTCGGGCTTGTCCGTGAGCATGTCCACGTCGTAGGTGAGCCCCGGATGCAGGTGCTCGCGGATCGCGCTCACCAGCGCAGCCACGTTGTCGTTGCCACGCGCCGACAGCGGCACCACCGCCGCGAATGGATGCACGCGCAGCGCCTGCTCGAGCAGCGGCAGGAGCGTCGCTTTGTTCTTGGCGCGGTCGACTTTGTTGATGACCAAGATTGCGGGCGCTTTGCAGGCCTTCACCAGCGCGAGCACCTCGGCGTCGCCACCGCTCAGGAACGTCTCGGGATTTACGCCGCGCTCGCCGATGTCGGTGACCATCACGATCACGTCCGCGCCGTCGAAGCCGGCTTTGGCGTCCTCGACCAGCGCGCGACCGAGCGCGTTCTTCGGGCGGTGCAGACCCGGGGTATCCACGAACGCAATCTGCGTCGCGGGCTTGTTCTTCTTCTGCTCGGTGAAAATGCCGAGCAGCGTGCTGCGCGTCGTTCCGGGCTTCGGTGCTGCGATCGCCAGCTTTTGCCCGAGCAGCGCGTTGAGCAGGGTCGACTTGCCGACGTTGGGTCGGCCGACGATCGCTGCACGTCCGCTGCGGGCCTGTGTTTCAGTCATGGGGCCGCCATTGTAGTGGGCAATGGCCCCGCGTCGAGGCGTACTTGACCGGGCCCAGGCCAAGGCGGATACAGCGCGACGTGCCTCTAGCGTCCATCTTGCTTGCCATCGTGGCCTTCGCTTGTACGGGAATCGGCGTCGTCACGACGCCCATTCGAGGGGTCGGCGAGCTGTTTTCCTTCGGCGCCCCGGTTCTGGCGCTGACCGGCTGCGTGCTCGGGGGCGTGGCCATGTCCCGCGCCAAGCGCACGGGAGCCCCGACCGACATGGCGCGCGCCGGCGTGATCCTCAGTGTGATCGCGTTCTTGCCGGCCGTTTTGGTCGCTCTGGTCTGCGGCACCTGCAATGCGTTGTTCACGCACGGCGACGTGCACGTGCAAAAAGACCTGCGTTTCGGCGTGAACCAGGGCCTTCCGCCCACGGGTGGCGCCGGCGACGAGCCAGCGCCGCAGCCCACGATGCCTGGCCAGACGCCCACGGGTGCCGCCGGCAGCACAACCGCTCCCGCGCAGGATCCCGCCCTGCCGCCGCCGCCACTGCCGGCGGGTCCGCGGCGAAACCCCGCCAGCCCAGGACCGTGAGCCCATGCACCCGGTGCTTCTGCGCATGGCATGGGCGGATCAGCTCGGGTACGGCGGTCACGAGCTGGTGATCGGCAGCTACGGCCTGTGCCTCGCGCTCGCGTTGGTGCTCGGCTCGGGCCTCGCGCTCGCGCGCACGACGCAGGCCGGCCTCGATGTCGGCGCCACGATCGCCAGCCTAGCCGCTGCCATCGGCTGCGGTTTCGGCGGTGCGGTTTTGCTCTTTGCCGCTGTCAGCTGCCTACGTGGTCTGCCGCTGATGGCTGCAGTCACGCAACCCGGCATCGTCTTCTACGGTGGCGCGCTCGGCGCCCTCGTCGGCTTTCTGCTCGCCGCACGCCTGCTCGCACTGCCCGCGCCGCGTGCGCTCGATGCCATTACGCCCGTGCTTCCGCTGGCGCACGCGCTGGGTCGCGTCGGCTGTTTTCTCGGCGGCTGCTGCTACGGCGCGCCGTGGCATGGTGCGCTCGCCGTCACCTATTCGGATCCGCTCGCACCCGGCGCGCACCCCGCGCTGCCGCGCCATCCGTGGCCCCTCTACGAAGCGACGGCGCTGCTCGTGCTCTCACTCGTGCTCTTTCGCCTGCCGACCCACCGCTTCCGCATGGAAGGCACGCGCTTCGCGACCTATGTGGTGGGCTATGCGCTCGTCCGGTTCTCGCTCGAGCCGCTGCGCGGAGATCTCGCGCGCGGCCTCGTCTTTGGCGGCGCCCTCTCGATTTCGCAGCTCTGCGCCGCGCTCGCGCTGTCAGTCACGTTGGCGGCGCTGGCCTTTGCCCGCACAAGGGCCCGGTGTACATAGCGATGAGCATGTACCGGCGCATCGTCACGCTCGCGGCAGCGCTGTCGCTCCTGCTCGTCGTGCTCTCATGGCAGGCGGCGACGGGGCTCGCGGTCACGCACGCGCTGGCCGGCGCGCTGATCCAAACTACGCCGGCGCGTATTCGCATCGATGCTGGAGGCTTCGTGATGGGCCTAGGTGAGCGCGAGCTGCAAGCCGCGCTGCAGCTGTGTCTGCTCGGCCTGCCCGCGGGCAGCAGCTGCGACGCGAGCCTGTTCGCCGATGAGCGCGCCCCGCACGACGTGCAGCTGCGCACGTATTTCATCGATCGTACCGAGGTCAGTCAGCGCGCGTATCTGCGCTGCGTCGCGGCAGGTGCATGCCTGCCGAGCCCCGCGTCGGATGCCGACTCGCGGATCGCGTATCCCGAGCAGCCCGTCGTGCAGGTGACGTTCGCGGAGGCTGCCAGCTACTGCCGCTTCGTCGGCGGCAGCTTGCCGACTGAAGCGCAGTGGGAGCGTGCTGCTCGCGGCGGCAGCCATCGCATCTTTCCGTGGGGCGACGCGTACAACTCGCGGCTCGCCAACCACGGCGCAGTCGACGGAAACGAGAGCGTCGAGGACGGCTATCGCTTCGCCGCTCCGGTCGATGCGTTTCCGGATGGTCGTAGCTTCTACGGCGCGCTCAACATGGCCGGCAACGTTTGGGAGCTGGTGCTCGATCGCTACGCCGGCCCTTACGATAACCACGCGACCGCTGTCGACCCGACGGGAGCAAGCGCTGGCAGCGAGCACGTCCTGCGCGGCGGCTCGTGGCATTCGCCGCCGATCACGCTGCGCACCACGTGCCGCGCGCACCTAGCCGAGGCCGAGCGTCGCCCCGACGTCGGCTTTCGCTGCGTGTACGCCGGCCCCGCGCCGGTCCCGCAGCATGTCTCGCCGCCCGAGAATGCGGACGCGGGCCTGGCTAGCCCGTGATTTGCGTCGGGCACGCGGGACGCGGGCGCCTTCGGTTCGGTCCCACACGCCCTCTTCGGTGGCCTTCGGGTACCGGAAGCTCTATGCTCCGCCCGCTTTCGTCCTGAGCTCGCGTTTGGAGGCCTTGTCGTGACCCGCACCCGCATCTGTTTGCAATCTATCTTGGTCCGTCGCTTGGCCGTGCTCGTCGCAGGTCTCGCGCTGTCTGGCCTCGCGGCGTGCTCGCAGGGCGCGAACGAGACTTGTCAGATCGACGGCGACTGCAGCTCGGGCCTTCTGTGTTGCATCGGCAAGACCGCGGACCGCGGCTACTGCGCGACCAAGAGCCAGTGCAGCCCCGACGTCGCTGTCGACGCGGCTGTCGATGCGTCTGCGAGTGGGGACGACTCCGGCCCGAACATGTCGCTGGACGACAGCGGCAGCGGCGACGCCGGCTGACACGGGTTTGCAGGTTGACGCGCGCGCGCGTGCGGACTTACCGTGACCGCGTGATGCGCGCCAAGACCCTCTTCGCCGGAGCTGTTTTCATTCTCGCGTTCGCGTCGGGCCCGTCGCTGGCCGCGGCCGCCCCTCCCGCGAAGAAGGCCGAGCCGGCACCGGCCGGACCGAGCGCCGAAGCCAAAGAGCAAGCGCGCTCGGCCTACGGTCGTGGCCAAGCCGCCTTCAACGCGGGCCAGTACGCGGACGCCAAGACCGCGTTCCAAGCCGCGTTCGCAGCGGTGCCCAATCCGATCGTGCTGCTCAGCATCGCCGAGGCGCAGGTCAAGCTCGATGAGCTGGCCGATGGCATCGCCACCTTCCAGCAGTATCTGGAGCTGCGTCCGGACGCGCCCGATCGCGCCGACATCGAAGCCAAGATCAAGGCGCTCTCGGCCACGCCCGCGCACCTGATCGTGACCACCGACCCGGCTGGCGCCGAGATCGATCTCGATGGCCTGCCCACGCAAAAGAAGACGCCGACGCAGTTCGAGCTAACGCCCGGCGATCACACCATCGAGTACTCCTTGCACGGCTTTCAGGGCGGCAGCGAGCACGTGCTGGCGAAGCCCGGCGCTGCACCCGAGCTGCACCTGACACTGAAAGCGACTCCGCCGCCTGCGTTGGTTGCGAGCGCAGCTGCGCCGGTTGCGGCACCTGTCTCGAGCAGCGACGTCGACGGTCCTGCCGAGCCCGGCATGGCCGGCCCGCCGACGACCGCGCTCTGGGTCACGGCCAGCGTCGGCGCGGCAGGCTTGGTCGCTGGCAGCGTGCTCGGCTTCCTCTCGCTCAAGGAGCACAGCAACTACACCGATCACCCGACGACTGCGTCCGCCAACCGCGGGGAGCGGCTCGCGCTGTTCGCCGACGTGGGCTTCGGCGTGGCGGTGATGGCAGCTGCCACCTGCGCGGTCCTGTACTTCACATCGGACGACGCGCCGACCGCCGATCCGCATGCAGCTGACGGCGGCAAGGGCGCTCGCGCCAAGCTCGAGATCCTGCCGGCGCTGTCGCCTACGTCAGCTGCAGCAAGTGCGCGGCTGACATTCTGATGGGAGCGGTGTCACGCCGTTGCGCGCGACCGCAGCGCGCGCAGCAGCGTGACTTCGCGCGCCGCGCTCATGCCGTGTCGCAGGTAGGGAACTAGCGTGGCACGCCTTGACCGCCCTTTCCAGGAATCCTACAAACGCGGGCGGCAGGCACTTTCGCCCGGGACAGCTCAGACCATGCAGATTTTCATCGATTCCGCTGACATCGCCGAGATCAAAGACGCAGCCGCGATGGGAGTGATCGACGGTGTCACCACCAACCCGACCTTGATCGCCAAGGCCGGTAAGCCGCTGCCCCAGGTGATCCGCGAGATCTGCGAGATCGTCGACGGCCCGATCAGCGCCGAAGTGATCGCGACCGATGCCGAGGGCATCATCCGCGAAGGCAAAGTGCTGGCCGCGATCCATCCGAACGTGGTCGTGAAGGTGCCGCTGATCGCCGAAGGCATTCGCGCGGTGCGCGCGCTGAGCGAGCAGGGCATTCGCACCAACGTCACGCTCTGCTTCAGCGCACCGCAGGCGCTGCTCGCTGCGAAAGCTGGCGCGACGTACATCAGCCCGTTCATCGGTCGCATCGACGACATCGGCGGCGACGGTCTCGAGCTGATCGAGCAGATCTGCACCATCTACAACAACTACGGCTACGAGACCGAAGTGCTCGCCGCCAGCATCCGTCACCCCGTGCACTTGGTGCGCTGCGCCGAGCTCGGCGCGGACGTCGCCACGATCCCGTACAAAGTGATCCTGCAGCTGCTCAAGCACCCGCTCACCGACAGCGGCCTTGCCACGTTCCTCGAGGACGCGAAGAAGATCCCGCGGTGAAGCGGGTCCAAAAGCGCGCCACAGGCGCGCGTGCGATTGGCCGCGCCACAGGCGCGCGTGCGATTGGCCGCGCCGCAGTCGCGCGTGCGATTGGCCGCGCCACAGGCGCGCGTGTGGCCGTGCCGCGCGTGCTCGTGATCTACAAGAAGTCCGCGTACCAGATCTACGTGCGCGATCGGCGGCACGCGCGCATCAAGCAGCTGATCGCGGCGAACGACCCTACGGTCATGCATCTCTTGCGTGCGCACCGCCATCACCTCGAAGCGCTCGACGAGGCCAAGCGCGCGCTGGCCGAGCTGGGCGCGCGCGCGGTCTTTCGTCACCGCTCGCACGCCAGGCAGGCGCGCGAGTTCGACTTGGTCGTCACGCTCGGCGGCGACGGAACGCTGCTCTGGGCTTCACATCTGGTTGGTGCCGATGCGCCCGTGCTCGCGATCAACACCGCGCCCGAAGACAGCGTCGGCTTCTTCTGCGCGGGCAAGAAGCACGGCTTGCACGCAGTCTTCGCGCAGGCGTTGCGCGGCAAGCTGCGCGAGCTCAAGCTCGCGCGCATGCGGGTCGACGTCGACGGCGCGCTCGTCAGTAAGCGCGTGCTCAACGACGTGCTCTTTTGCCACGAGTGCCCCGCGTCCACCTCGCGCTACACCATTCGCCTCGGCTCGTTGCGCGAGCAGCACAAGTCGAGCGGTGTGTGGATCGGCCCGGCTGCGGGCTCCACCGCGGCGCAGAGCTCGGCTGGCGGGCGCGCCTTGCCGATTCGCTCGCAGCAGCTGCAGTTCGTCGTGCGCGAGCCCTACAACGCGCGTAACGCTCCGCCGCAGCTCGGGCGCGGCTTGGTTGCGCCAGGCGAGACCCTGCACATCGAGAGCTACATCCGCGCGGGCCGCTTGTTCATCGACGGACCGCACGAGATGCGCCGCGTGCACATGGCCTCGCGCATCCAGCTGCAGCTGTCGGACGAGCCGCTGACTTTGCTCGGTTTTCGCGGGCGCTGAGCCGCTCGCGACGGCGTGCTGTGCAAAGATCTGTTCAGGCCTCCGCGGAACGTGCAGGATCGCGCCGCATGTCTTTGCGCCGAATGCATTCGTGGCTAGGGGCTCTGCTCGGTGCCTACGCGTGCTTTCATCTGTTTCGGCAGTGGCCGGCCCTCGAGAGTCGCGAGGCGTGGTTCGAGCGCGGGCAGCACTACGGGCTCGGGCCGCTTTTGGGGTCGCTCGTGGTGCTCGGCTTCATCGTGTACGCATTCTTGGGCCTGCGTCTTTGGCGCGCTCGACGGGCTACCGGTGATGCGCCGGGCGTGTTTCCGTTGGTCACGGGCAGCCTTGTGCTCGGGTTCCTGGTGTTCCACCTCTTGCAGGTGCGCCTCGGCCCGAGCGGCCCACACGAAAACGCGCTCGCGGCGTATCAGCGGTTGTGGTCCGGTCTCGGCCACATCGGGCCGCTGCTCGCCTACATCGCGGGTGTGACCGCGCTGGCCTTCCACATGGCGATGGCTCTGTTGCGAGGTATTCCGAGCGACGCCCGCGCGCTGCGCGCCGGTGTGCTGGTGGCGGCCGTGCTGCTCTGGCTCGGGTACCTACAGGTGGTCGCCCGCTTTGCCGTGGGTGAAAGCCTGATTCCGCTCGGCAGCAGCACGCTGCCGACCGAGGGCCCGAGCCTCGAAGGTGACGGACCGGCCCCAGATCATTAGAATCAACGGGCATGCTGCGCATCCTCGCCGTCGCCGTGAACACCTTCCGCGAAGCGGTGCGCGATCGCGTGCTCAACGGCGTGCTTGGGGTCGCGCTCGCGGTGCTCGTGCTCACGCTCGCGCTCGCCGAGCTCTCGCTCGATCAGCAGCGCCGCATCGTGCTCGATGTGGGCCTCGCCTCGATCTCGTTCTTCTCGGTCGTGGTCGCAGTCTTCTTGGGCTCGTCGCTGCTGTACAAAGAGATCGAGCGCAAGACGCTGTACGTGATCCTGCCCAAGCCGATCCGTCGCCACGAATTTCTGCTCGGCAAGTACTTCGGCATCGCGCTGACTGCGTTCGTGTTCGTCGGCATCATGGGCGCCGTGCAGCTGTGCGTGACGGCGTGGCAGGCGCAAGGCAATCGCGTGCTGATCGCGGCTTCCGTGGTTGGCCTGCCCGTGCTGATGGGCCTCGGCATGTGGAAGGCTCGCGATCGCACGGCCGTGCTCGTGCCGTGGTCGGCGCTCACGCTCTGCGTCGGCGCGTTTCTCGCCGCCGATGCCGGCATCGCGCTCGCGCCCATCCTCGCTGCGCTGCTCCTGACCATGGGCGAGGTCTTGCTGCTCACGTCGGTCGCGCTGCTCTTCTCCGCGTTCTCCACGCCGTTCTTGACCGCGCTCTTCACGATCGGGGTCTGGCTGGTCGGGCGCTCTGCCGACTCGATGATCCAGATGAAGTCGCGCATGCTGCCGCAGATCGTGATCGACGTGCTCGCCAAGCTCGTGCACGTCTGGCCCAACTTCAACGTGTTCGTGCCGGGCCGACATACCTTGGAAGCGCACCTCGACACGGTGGGCGGCCCGCTCGCATACGTCGCTTCCACCATGATCTACGGCGTCGTGTATTCTGCGGTGCTGTTGACGCTCGCCTCCGTGATCTTCCGCCGCCGCGACTTCCTGTGAGCATGCCCGCCGCCACCGTCACACGCGTCGCTCGTGGCTTCGGCATTGCCGCGGTCGTGCTGAGCGTGCTCTTGGTGCGCGTGCTCAGCTCCGCGCGCCAAGAGCTCCAAGCAGCCGACGCGCTGCTCGCGCAGAAAGACGTCGACGGCGCGATCATTCACTACCGCCGCGCCGCGCGCTGGTACGCCCCGGGCAGCCCGTATCACGTCGAAGCGCTGCAGCGCCTGGCCGAGATCGCGCGCGACGCCGAAGCCAGCAGCGACGTCGACCGCGCGCTGCGCGCCGAGCGTGCCATTCGCGCCGCGATCATGGCCACGCGCAGCTTCTACGTGCCCGAGCGCGCGCGCCTGCAGACCGCCGACGAGCACATCGCCGCCCTGATGGCCGAGCAACCCGCGCCCGGCATGGACGCCGGCAAGTCCAAAGATCAGATTCGTCGCGAGCACCTGGCGCTGCTCGAGCACGATCCCGGTCCCAACGTGTTCTGGACCTTGGTGCTGCTCTCGGGCTTCGCGGCCTGGGTGAGCGCGGCGTTCGTGTTCAGCGTGCGCGCGATCGACGAGCAGGACCGCTGGGTGCCCGATCAAGCGCGCAAGTGGGGCGCGGTGATCGTGCTGGGCTTCGGTCTGTTCGTGCTCGGCATGGCTCTGGCTTAATAGCGTTGGGCGGGTTAACAACTCGCGTGGACAAGATTCGCGTACAGGGTGGCAAGCCGCTGTCGGGCGTGGTGCAGGTCAGCGGCTCGAAGAATGCAGCGCTGCCCATCCTGTGCTCGTCGCTGCTCGTGCATGGCGAGTCCACGTTCCGCAACGTGCCGGACCTGCGCGACATCGGCACCACGGCCAAGCTCCTGCGCCACATGGGGCTGATCGTGACGGTTGCGCCCCCGATCGTCACGATCGAGAGCAGCAACGTGAGCTCGCACGAAGCGCCGTACGACTTGGTGCGCCAGATGCGTGCCTCCGTGCTCGTGCTCGGACCTCTGCTCGCTCGTCTCGGTCGCGCGCGCGTCTCGCTGCCCGGCGGCTGCGCAATCGGCGCTCGCCCGGTGGATCAGCACCTGAAGGGCCTCGAAGCCATGGGCGCCGTGATCGATCTCGACCACGGCTACATCAACGCGCACGTGCCCGGCGGGCGCCTCAAGGGCGCCGACATCCACTTCGACATGGTGACCGTAACCGGCACCGAGAACCTGATGTGCGCAGCAGCTCTTGCCAAAGGCCGCACCACGCTGCGCAACGCCGCGCGCGAGCCCGAGGTCGAAGAGCTGGGCCGGGTGCTCAACAAGATGGGTGCGAGCGTCGAGGGTGCAGGCACTGACACGATCGTGATCGAAGGTCGTGCCGACCTGCACGCGGTCGATCACGCCATCATCGCGGACCGCATCGAAGCGGGCACCTACATGGTCGCGGCTGCCGCTACCGGCGGCAACGTGCTGGTCGAAGGCGTCACGCTCGAGCACCTGACCGCCGTCGCGCGCAAGATGCGCCAGGCTGGCGTGATCGTGGAGCGCGAAGGCCGCGGCGTGCGCGTCGTCGGCAAGCCGCCGTTCACGCCGACCGACATCACCACCGCGCCGCATCCAGATTTTCCAACCGACATGCAGGCGCAGTTCATGGTGCTGATGTGTGCGGCGGACGGTCAGAGCACCGTGACCGAGATGATCTTCGAGAACCGCTTCATGCACGTGAGCGAGCTGAACCGCATGGGCGCGCACATCGAAGTCGACGGCCGCACCGCCAAGGTGCACGGGCCCGCCAAGCTGGAAGGCGCCAGCGTCATGGCCACCGACCTGCGCGCCAGCGCCTCGCTCGTGATCGCCGGCCTGATGGCCGAGGGCATCACCGAAGTGCTGCGCGTCTACCATATCGATCGCGGCTACGAGCACATCGAGCGCAAGCTGGCCGGCCTCGGCGCGACCATCGAACGAGTCCCGGATCATGACTAAAGCGAAGTCTAAGTCAGCTGCAACGCGTTCCTTTCCGAAAGTGGCGAAGAAGCCGCCCACGAAGGTAGTGCGGTCCGTGAAGCCGACGCAGTCGATGAAGCTCATCACGGCCGACCCCGTCGTGATCGCGATCCCGAAGGGCAGGGTGCTCTCACAGCTCGCCAAGCGCCTTGCGCCGATCGGCGTCGATCCGAAGGTGCTGCTCTCCGACGATCGCACGTTGGTTCGCGACGATCCGCACACCGGCCTCCGGTTTCTGCTGCTCAAGCCAGACGACGTGCCCACCTACGTCGAGTACGGCGCCGCTGATCTGGGCATCGTCGGTCGCGACATCCTGCTCGAGCGCGAATACGATCTGTACGCGCCGCTCGATCTTGGCATCGGCATCTGTCGCATGATGGTCTGCGGCAAACCGGAGCAGCGCGCGCCCGGTCGCACGCTGCGCGTCGCGACCAAGTTCACCAACATCGCGAGCCGCTACTTCCTCGCCAAGGGCGAACAAGTCGATCTGGTTTACGTGCAAGGCTCGGTCGAGCTCGCCCCGCTGACGGGTCTCGCCGACGTGATCGTCGACCTCGTAGAGAGCGGCGAAACCCTGCGCCAAAACGGCCTCTCCGAGCTCGAGCTGATCTGCTCGATCTCGTCGGTCGTGGTCGCGAACCGCGCCGCCCTAAAGCTCAAACGCGCACGCATCGCGCCTCTCTTAGAAGCGCTCCGCGGCTAGCGCCCTTCCAAAGCGCCCTTCAAAGCGCCACCAGAAGCGAGAACCGCGAAGCCGCTTGCAGGCGCGAGCGCGCCCGCAGCGCGGCGAGGGAGCGTACTTCCCGTACGTGACCGAGCCAAGCGAGGACGTAAGCCGCGCCTGCAAGCGGATCCGCGGTTCTCCTTCAGCGAGTTGTAGCCAGCGTCGTCTCGCCGGTGAGCGTGAGCAGTGGGCGAAGCTTGCGGAAGCTGGCGCGGCCGATGCCTTTGACACGCATCAGGTCTTCCAGCTTCTCGAAGTGCTTGAGATGAGCACGCAGCTCGAGGATGGCTTTGGCACGGCCGGGGCCCACGCCGGGTAGGCGGTCGAGCTCGGCGGCGCTGGCGGTGTTGATGTTCACGACGCCGCTGGCGGCGGCAGGTGCGCTCGCCGCTGCTTTCGGGCCCTGTGGTTGGGTTGCGGTCTCCGCGTGCGCGACTGCGCCGAGCGCGCACATGGCGAGCGCGACGACGCCCGCGAGCAGACCGAGCTTGCTGCGCTTCGTGATGGTCTTGACGTTCGTGACGACGGGCGATGACATGGGTATCTCCTGAGTGAGCTGTTGATCGGATGGGTGGACGCCTGGCTGCACCGCGTCTCGATGCGGCACATTGCAGAGCGCGTGCCGAGCACGCTGTCCTGCAACATCGCGGGGTTGCGCGCGCGCGGTGCGCGCACCGCGCAGCTACCGCCAGCGGCCGACAGGCTTTCTTGTCGGCCGCGTGTAGGCGTGGCAGCCTTGCGGCCCATGAAGATCACGCTTTCGGCCGAAGCTCCGCAGGGTATTGCCACCGATCTGCTCGTCGTCGCCGTTTCGC
This sequence comes from Sandaracinaceae bacterium, assembly GCA_017881055.1. Taxonomy (GTDB): domain Bacteria; phylum Myxococcota_A; class Polyangia; order Polyangiales; family JAFGIB01; genus JADGRF01. Next base: position 30,277 of record JADGRF010000117.1, on the reverse strand, counting down.
ACAAGAAGGCGCAGCTGGATCCCGTCGTGCAGAAGCTCGATCGGGCGATGGGCGGCGCGCTGGCCAACGCGATCAAGAGCGAGTCGTTCGAGCCGAAGCGCGGCAAGACGCTGTCCGTGGAAGGCCGCGGTCGGGTCAAAGCCAAGCACGTGCTGCTCGTGGGCACGGGCGACGCGAAGCTGGGCACGGCGACTGCGCGCCTACTCGGCGTGAAGGCCGGCCGCGCCGGCATGTCCCGCACCAGCCTCGCCTTCGTCGCGCCCTCGTTCGACGCGCCGGCGCTGGCCGCGCTCTCGGAAGGCATCATGACCGGTGCGTACCGCTACACGCGTTACCTCACCGGCAGTCGCGTACCGAAAAAGCAGCTCGCCAAGGTGCAGATCGTGATCGCGAGCAAGCCCGACGAGGCGAGCAAGGCTGCGTTGCACGAAGGCACCGTGATCGCGTCGGCCGTGAACTTCGCGCGCGATCTCGTGAACTGCCCGCCGAACGACTTGAGCGCGACCGTGCTTGCGAACCATGCGGCCGAGCGTTCGCGTGCTGTCGGCATCACGTGCAAGGTCTGGGACAAGAAGGGCATCGAAAAGCTGAACATGCCGCTCTTGCTCGCCGTGAACCGCGGCAGCAAAGAAGAGCCGCGCTTCTTTCACATCACGTACAAGCCCAAGAACGCGAACGCCAACACGCCGAAGGTGGTGTTCGTCGGCAAGGGGCTGACGTTCGACAGCGGCGGTCTGTGCCTCAAGCCGTCGGGCTCGATGCTCGAGATGAAGATGGACATGGCCGGCGCCGCCACCACGATTGCAATTGTCACGGCCGCCGCCGAGCTGGGCTTGCCGATCGAGGTGCACGGCATCGTCGCGTCCACCGACAACATGACGGGTGGCGACGCCTACCGCCCTGGCGACGTGTTCCCGTCCCGCGACGGCAAGACCGTCGAGATCATCAACACCGACGCCGAGGGCCGCTTGGTGTTGGCCGACGCGCTCACCTACGCGCGCGAGCTCGAGCCGACGTACATCATCGATCACGCGACGCTCACGGGTGCCTGCACCGTCGCGCTCGGCGCTTACCGCGCGGGCCTGTTCTCCAACGACGACGACTTGGCTGCTCGCTACAAGCGCGCGGCCGAAGCGAGCGGCGAGAACTTCTGGCAGCTGCCGCTCGACGAAGACCTGAAAGACGAGCTGAAGAGCTCGATCGCCGACCTCAAGCACACCGGCTCACGGCTCGGCGGCGCCATCACCGCGGCGCTGTTCCTGCAGGAATTCGTGGGCAACTGCAAGTGGGCGCATCTCGACATCGCAGCGCCCGCGTACCTCGAAAAGCCGCTCGGCATCATGCCGAAGGGTGGTACCGGCTTCGGCGTGCTGACGGCGCTCGCGCTCTTGCGCGAGCTTGGCGCGGGCCACGCGTGAGCAGCTGCACGCTCGTGAATCATCCGTTTCAGCTGACAGTTCTTTCGCTCAGGCCGTCTCGGCGTACGGCGACGCCTCGGCTTGCGCGGTGAGCCGCGTCAGCTCCTCGTCGCCCAGCTCGCGCTCGCCCATGAACGCGATGCCAACCACGCCGCGCACCTGGCCGTGCTGGTCGTGGATCGGAATCGCCACCGCGGCGTTGGCATCCACGGCCTTGGCGCCCGGACGCACATCGCCGCTCGCATCCGCTTTCAAATTGCAGGTCGAGATCGGCGCGTCGCGCTCGAACGCGAGGCCGGCCATGCCTTTACCTTTTGGCACCACGCGCACGACCTCGGCGACCTTCGGCGGGATGTTCACCGCCGCTCCGAGCAGCAAGTCGTTGCCCTTGCGCAGATGCACCGTGCCCGCGACGCCGCCGCTCTGCGTGAGCCATGCGCGCAACCAGGTTTCCAGCTCCGTGGGAGTCGACATGGCCGTGATTGTGCCACGGATCGACTGCGGTAGGATGGCCCGATGGCCGGCAGCGAGTCCTCCCCGTACTGGCTGTTTCGCTTCGTGTACCTGCGCGCGCTCGGGTTCATCTACGTCGTCGCGTTCCTGATTGCGCATCACCAGGTTCTACCGCTGCTCGGTCACGACGGGCTCGAGCCCGCGGATCTCTATCTCGAACGACTCGGCGACAGCGTCTCGTTCTGGCAGCTGCCCACGCTGTTTCGTTTCGATGCCTCGGATGCCGCGTTCGGGTTCGCCGCGGCGCTTGGACTTCTCCTCGCGTGGCTCGTGCTGTGCGGTGTCGAGAACGCGCTGGTGATGGCGACGCTCTGGGCGTTGCAATTGTCGTTCGTGCACGTCGGCCAAGACTTCTACGGCTACGGCTGGGAGATCCTGCTGCTCGAAGCCGGCTTTCTCGCCATCTTTCTGTGCCCCGTGCGCAGCTGGGGAGCTCTCGAAGATCGCACGCCGCCACCGTTCGCTGTCGTCGTGATGCTGCGCTGGCTCGTGTTCCGCGTGATGTTCGGCGCAGGCCTAATCAAGATCCGCGGCGATGCGTGTTGGCGTGATCTCAGCTGCCTCGTCTATCACTACGAGACTCAGCCGAATCCGAGCCCTGTCAGCTGGCTCCTGCATCAAGCGCCGCTTTGGTTTCAGCAGCTGGGCGTGCTCTGGAATCACTTCGTGGAGCTTCTGGCGCCCTGGTTCGTGTTCGGTCCGCGCTGGGTCCGCACGGCCGCGGGCGCGTGCATCGTGCTCTTTCAGTGCATCTTGATCGCCAGTGGCAACCTGTCGTTTCTGAACTGGCTCACGCTCGCGATCACGCTCGCCTGCTTCGACGACGGCGTGTTCGAGCGCGTGCTGCCGCGCCGGCTCTCGCGTCTGCTGGCGCAACGTGCGGCGAGCCCGCTGCCGAGTCGCGTGCAGCACTACGTCGTGCTCGCGCTCGCCTGCATCGTGCTCGTGCGTAGCTACCAGCCGATCACGAACATGCTCTCGCCGCATCAGCGCATGAACGGCTCGTTCGACCCGCTGCACTTGGTGAACACGTACGGCGCGTTCGGCTCCGTGGGCAAAGAGCGCGACGAGGTGATCCTCGAGGGCACGACGGACGCCGTGGTGGCACCTGACACGCGCTGGCACGAGTACCAATTCAAGTGCAAGCCAGGCGACGTCTCACGCCGCCCGTGCCTGATCACGCCCTACCACTACCGGCTCGACTGGCAGATGTGGTTCGCCGCGCTCGGCGACTACCGCAGCGAGCCCTTCATTCTGAGCCTCATCCACAAGCTCTTGCAGAACGACCCCGGCACGCTCTCGCTGATCGCCGAAAACCCGTTCCCGAACGCAGCGCCACGCTTCATCCGCGCCGAGCGCTACCGCTACGCGTTCACGCACGCCGGCGAGCCCGGCTACTGGAAGCGCAAACGCCTGGCCCCGTACCTGCCGCCGTTAGCTGCAGACGACCCGCGCCTGCTCGAATTTCTCGTTCAGCAGGGCTACGTACGAGGCAGCGCTCTCAACGCCGCCCCGTGACTCAGCTGCTCACAATTTGAACGGGAACTTCACTTGGAAGCTGTCCGACTGGAACTTCGGGAAGCTGGCCTTGCGAACGACGCGCGCGATGCACGAGCCCGGTTCGCCGGTGATGCCGGTGATCTCCGCGCTCGTCACGCGGCCGGTCTTGCCCGCCACGTTGATGTTCGCGAACGCAACGCCGGTCTGGCCCTTGCCGCACGCCTTCACGTCGTCTTTGACGCCGTTCATGGCCGCGAGCACGTCTTCGCGCGACGGCTTCTCCGGTAGGTTCGAAGGCGCCGGTGCGGCCGCTTCGTGCTTCGACGGCTTCGACGACGAACCGCCGCCGATCGCGCCGTCGAGCAGATCGTCGATCGAGGAGCTACCACCCTTGGCCTTGCTCGGCTTGTCTTCCCTCGGTGTGGAAGGTTCGCTCTTCGCGGCTACGGTCTGGCCGCCGCCGCTGCTCGGCTTCTCGCTGCCCGCGCTCTCGTGATGCTTGCTGCCGCCCGTGCTGCGGCTTGCGCCGCTGCTGGGCTTCTCGTTGCCTGCGGCTGCCGCTGCGGCTTTCCGCGCTGCGAGCTCGCCTTCGGTCGGCGCCTCGGTCGGCGCGGGCGCTGCGGCGGGCGCGGGATTGACCGCAGCTGCGGCTGCAGCCATTGGCGGCGGAGCTGCGGGCGCCGTGATCGGCGCCTGCGTGGGCGCCTGCGGCTTGAGGATCACGGCGATCGCAACACCCGCGATTGCGAGCAACGCGAAGCCACCGAACACCGCGAGCATCAGACCCTTCTTGCTGCTGTCGTCGTCTGCGCCGGCCGGCGCGAGCATCGGCGAGCCGAGCGCACCGAACGCACCGGTCTGTGCGGAGCCGAGCGAGAGCAACGCGTCTTTCTCGTCCGCGCCGCGGCTCGTATCGCCGACGCCGGTTGCAGTCGCAAGCGCGCGGATGTCGATCAAGCCCGAGCCTTCGCCACCGGCGAAGCCCGGACGGTTGCCCGGACCCATGCCGCCGCCCATGCCACCACCCAGGCCGCCCATGCCTATCGACGAGGCCGAAGGGGACGATCCCGGCGCGCCGCTGCTGCCGGTCGCGAGCGCCTGCAGGTTCTTCAGCGAGAACAGCACGGAGTTCTCGTTGCGCGCACCGGTCATCGCTTGCTCGACGCTGACGCGTGGGCTCGGAGCTGACGCCACGACCTGACCGCCACCATCGAACGGGCTGTTGTCTTGTCCACCGCCGAACAGATTGCCGCGCGAGGCAGGAGCTGCTGGTTCTGCGAACAGGCCACCACCACCACCACTACCGCCACCGCCGTCATCTGCAAACGGGTCGGCGCCCATCGAGGGCTGCGCCGCGTAGCCTTGCTCGGCTGCGCCGCCGCCGTGCTGCTGTGCTTCGCCTTGGCCTGTGATCGCTGCCACGAGATCGGGCACGTCGCGCATCGCGGACCAGTTATCGAAGCCCTCGCACCACACGTAGGCTTCCCAGTCGACGTGACCTGCCGTGAGCATCTCGGCGAGCTGCGACGGCGCATACGGCCCCGCTTGCTCTCCGCTGATCACCACGTGCCAGATGGCATCCGCCGCGGCGTCGTAGGCAGGTGTGGCAGCAGCGGCTTCTTGCCCGCCTTGCTCGTCACCACGCACTACGATCACTTCGCTGCAGCGCTTGCAGCGGATCTTGAAAACCTTGCCTTGTACCTTCTCGTCGGCGATCGAGTACTTGGCTTGGCAGCTGCCGCAGACGATCTTCATCGCGTTGGTCCTCTTGGGTCCTCGGGTCGGCGCGTGACTTCAGTAACGCGCGGCACCCGAAAAGTAGCGAAATTCTTGGCTCGAATCGAGAACCGAAAAGCGGGGTCTCTTATGCGGCATATGACCCTCAAAGTCACTAGGCCTTGGGCGAAAACGGGGCGCCCCTGCCGGTCTCTTCAGATGTCGACCAGGCTGGCACCGTCTTTGCCACAGAACGCGGACGTGGCTGGGAGCAGGTCCCCGCACTTGGGGCAGCGCTTGCGCTTGTCCTGGCCGGTCTCGCGGGTGCGCTTGCTGAATTCGGCGTAGGGCATGAGCGCGCTGCCGTCGCGGGGGCAGGTCTTCTGCTCGGCAGGATAACCGATTCGGCAGAGCGGGCAGATCCACGCCTCGTGGGAGGCCGCGGGACGGTCCGACATGCCTGCGCCGACCCCAACCCCAACCCGCGGTCTGTCGGAGGGCACGGCGGCGCGCGGCGCAGGAGCGGCGGTGGCGGCGGTTCGTTCGGGTGGAGGCTGCGCTTTGCGACGCACCAGCGCGACCACGCCCAAGCCCAGCAGCAGGAGCACACCCGCAGCTGCGATCCAGAGCGGCTTCGGGTTCGGCTTCGGTGGCTCGTCCACCGTGCGCGTCGCGATGCGCGCCACGGCCTTCGGTGGGCTAACTGGCGGCGCGGGCGGCTCGACGAAGCCCTGCACCGCGTCGCCCTCCATGCGCTTGGCGATCAACGCCGATAGATCCACCGAGTGCACGCCGACGCTGGCTTCCGCGTGCAGCCCGAGCGAAGCGGCCATGATCTTGAAGTCGCCTTCGGCTTCGGCGGTGGTGCGGGCTGCGTTGAAGCAGCCGTCGTCGAGGTCACCACGCAGCGCGCGCGAGTGGCCGAGCGTCCACTCCACGGGCGCGTTCGGAATCACGCAGTCTTTGGCGTCCGTAACACGCGCGCGAAAGCACACGCGCTGCCCGACTTCGATCTCGGCGCGCTTGGGGCGCAGCGCGAGATGCGCGGGCGCTTCCGGCTTGCACGCGCGGTCGACCGGGTCGGGCTTGCTGATCTCGACCGGCGTGACGGTCGGCACCGCAGCGGGTTGTACCAGCGGCTTGGTGGGCGGCGGAGGCGTCCGCGTCGCGCCGTCGTGCACACGCGCGAGGGTCTGGGAGGTAGTGAACGTGGCGACGCACTTGCTGGTGTTGAGCGCCCAGTTGTAGCGGCTCGTGTCTTGGTAGAGCACCGCGTCCGGGCCCATCACCTTGAGCACGTACGTGCCTTGTTCTTCGCGCGGATCGTTCGGAGCGGTCCTGCAGCGCGTGGTCCACACCCCTTCGACCACCGAGCTCGATTGCTTGCGCATCGAGGGATTGCGGCTCCAGCACGTGTCCGAGCGGATGTCCTGGTCGCGGCCGCGAATGATCAGCTCCTTGGCTGCTTGCACGAGCGTGACGAGACCGCCGCCGCCCGTCTTGCTCGCCTGAGGCCGCTGCCCGCAGTCGCCGCCCCAGCTCTCGATGGCGACCTCGACCGAAGTGGTGCCCGCCCGCCACGTGCCTTCGAGGGAAGGGACCGGTGCTGGCGGCGCGGCCAGCGCGTGACCGGCGCCTAGCCCCGCGAGCCCGCACAGCACGGCGCCAAGCACCGCGATAACCACCCGCACGTCAGCCTGAGCCCGGAACCCCATGGGGCTGAGCATGGTGCCGCACAGGGGGTTAAAAGCCAAGGGCTCCGCATGCCTACGCGTGCGGAGCCCTCGAACGGTCAGGCTAGTTGCTCGGTACCGTCTCTCAGCCCTGCGCCTTGAGCGCCTTCACCTTCTCGGCCATCTCGGGGACGGCTTTGAACAGGTCGGCGACTAGGAAGTAGTCCGCGACCTGAGCGATCGGGGCTTCTTTGTCCTTGTTGATGGCGACGATGACCTTCGAGCCCTTCATGCCGGCGAGGTGCTGGATCGCGCCGCTGATGCCCACGGCCACGTACAGCTTCGGCGCCACGACCTTGCCGGTCTGACCGACCTGCAGGTCGCCCGGCACGTAGCCCGCATCGACGGCTGCGCGCGACGCGCCCATCGCGGCGCCCATGGCGTCGACGAGCGGCTCGAGCACGAGCTTGAAGTTCTCGCCGCTCTTGAGCGCGCGACCACCGGACACGACCGTCGCGGCTTCCGTCAGCTCGGGGCGAGCGCTCTTCTGGCTCTCCAGGCCCACGAACTCGACGCGCGCAGCAGCCGCGTCGGTCGACACGGCAACCTCTTCCACCGCGCTCGCGCCGCCGCCGGCGACGGCACCGACGAACTCGGACTGACGCACGCCGACGCAGGCCACCGCCGTCGTCGGGCTCGTCCAGCCGAACACGTTGCCAGCATACATCGGGCGCTTGTAAACGACCTTGCCGCCGTCGATCTTCGCCGCGCTGATGTCGCTGATGTTGGCAGCTGCCAGCTTCGCGGCCACGCGCGGCAAGAGGTCCTTGCCGTACGTGCTCGCGCACGCGGTGACCACGCCGTAGCTGCCCTTCTTGGCAACGTCGGCAACGGTCGGCGCGTACTTCTCGGCGAAGTAGCCGCCGCCGATTTCCGCGACGAACACCTTGCGTGCGCCGAACTTGGCGAGCTCGGTCGCGGCGTTCTTCGCGCCGGCGCCGATCGCCAAGATGTCGAATGCGCCGCCGGTACCTTCGGCAACCTGCTTGGCCAGCGTGACCGCAGTCAGCGTGTTCTTGCGCAATCCGCCATCGATGAGCTCTGAAACGACCAATACGTCTGTCATGGGAATTCTCCTATTCGCTTCAGAGTTGGATCAAATGGCTTTCGCGTCGTTGCGAAGCTTGGCGAGCAAGTCGTCGACGGTCTCGACGAACACGGTGCTGCCCGAGCGGGCCGCCGGCAGCTCGAACTTCGCGTAGCTCGCGGTGGTCGCGGTGTCGATGCCGAGATCCGCCAGCTTCGACTGGTCGATCGGCTTCTTCTTCGCCTGCATGATGCCCTTGAGCGAAGCGTAGCGCGCGCCTTCGTTGTACTTGTGATCGGCCGGAGTCGCGCCGTTCTTGATCGCGGTCGGCGCCACGATGCGCAGATCGACCGTGACCACTGCGGGCAGCGTGAGCTTGAGCGTGAGCACGCCCGTGTCGACCTCGCGGCCAACGGTCAGCGTCTTGCCGCCGTCCGTCGTGCTGATCGTCATCGCGAACGTGGCCATCGGCCAGCCGAGCTGCTCGGCGAGCATCTGGCCCACCGCGTTGCTGTCGCCGTCGACGGTCTGCTTGCCCATGAGCACGAGGTCGGGCTTTTCCTTGTCGACGATGGCCTTGAGCGCGCGCGCCACGACCGAGGAGTCGAGCTGAGCGTCGTTGGCTTCGACGAGGATGCCGCGGTCGGCACCCATCGCGAGCGCCTGACGCAGCGTCTGCGCCACGTCGGCCGAGCCGAGCGACACGACGATGGTCTCACCGAGCTTCTCGTTCTTCGGCGCGTTCTCGTTCAGCCGCAGGGCTGCTTCGACCGCATACTCGTCGAACGGGTTCGGCTTCCACTCGAGCCCGTCGGAGGTGACGGCGCTGCCGTCAGCCGAGAGCTTCACCTTGTTTGCATGGTCCGGGTCGCAGACGCGCTTGACGGGAACGAGGATCTTCACGGGACCTCCAACTAGAGCCTGATGCCGATGCTTTGAGAGTCGCCGCCGAGAGCCGAAGGCTGCTCGGTGGGTATGTGACCCGCTGCTCGGCGGGTATGTCGACAGCGCGCAGTGATACAGCGTTGTCTACCTAGGTGCCCGGGGGTTTAGGCATAGTGGCGCGGTCTGTCAAGGGAGAGTCTTCGCAGACGTGCTCGGCGCTCAGGCTTTCGCTCGAAACACGAAGACTTTGTTGATCACGTAGCCGAGCAACGAGTTGGGCAGGAGCAGCGCTGCCGAGGCCAGATACAAGTTGTATCCGAGCAGGTCGGCGACGCGCAGCTCTCCCAAGCTGATGCCGTACATGACCGCGTACATGGCCGCGAAGAACACGATGCGCCGTGGGTCGCTGCTGTCGAAAACGAGCCTGCCCGTGGTGAAGAAATTGAAGATCACGCCGAGGACGGTCGCGATCAAGCCGGCCAGCGAATAGTGCAGTCCGGCGTAGAGCAGGCCTGCGAAGACCGAGTACCCGAACACCGTGTTCAGCGCGCTGACGAACAGGAAGCGGATGTACCGGCGTGCGTCGGGGCGCACGACCCAGGCCGCGGCCCAGCTCGGCCCGAAGCGCTGCACCAGGTCGATCAGCACGGCGTCGGGGGACTGGGACCAGAAGCGACGCGGGTTCATCGGCGGGAGGTCTGACACGGCTCGCCCGCGGTTCGCACGGGACGCCGATAGTATACGTGTGCGTCGCGGATACGCTAAGCTCGCCGGCCCACGCGATGAATCGGATCGAACGCTGTCCATGTTGTGAAAGCGGTTCGACGATGTCGTGGCCGGCCGTGGTTGCGCCCTTCATCGCGGAGTTCGTGCTCCGGCAGCCGGTCAGCACGTGCCAGCTGCTGGAGTGCCGGTCCTGCGGCTTTCGCTTCTTCGACCAGCGCTTCACCGACGCCGAAGCCGAGCGGCTCTACGCGCGCTACCGCGGTCCCGAGTACTTCGAGGCGCGCCACCGGCACGAGCCCTGGTACACGGCCCGCTTCAACGAGAACCTCAGCGATCAGAGCGAAGTCCTGGTGAAGCGCAGGCAGCGCACGGCTAGTTTTCTCGCGCGCTTTCTCGATCGGGCGCAGGTCGACGCGCTGCTCGATTACGGCGGCGATTCGGGGCAAGCGATTCCCGACGGCTGGGGCCGCGACCGCGTAGTGTTCGATCTGTCGGACGCGCCGCCCGTGGCCACGGTTCGCAAAGTGACCGACGAAGCGGAGCTCCCGCAGCACGCCTTCGATCTGGCGATGCTGCTGCACGTCTTGGAACATGCCGCCGATCCCGCGGCGATGCTGGCGCGCGTGCGTCCGCTGCTACGCGAGCGCGCGTCCATCTTCGTCGAGGTGCCGTACGAACGCATGTCGCTGCGCGCGCTGGGACGCGGAGTCGTCAGCGAGCGGTACATGACGTGGCTGGCCGCGCACCCATTGCCGCTGCGCGCGCTCGATTTCTACTCCACGGCGGCCCGCGTCAAGCTGGGCCTGGCTCCGCCCTTCGCCGTGCCGAAGCTGCACGAGCACATCAACTTCTTTCACGAAGCCTCGCTCACGGCGCTGGCCCGGCGCTGTGGCTTCGATGTGCTCGGCATGGAGCAACAGCGCTTCGCGTCCCCGTCCGATCCGGTGGTGCTGGTCGCCCTGCTACGTGCGCGCGCGGCTCCGTGACGTTTCGGTTGCGCACACCATGTGGGTGGAGTCGGTCGGGGCGGATCGCAGGAAACGTGGCGCGAGCGTTCACGAAGGCGTTATGATCTCCGACCGAACGCACGGCTCCTTTGGACCGCGCGACCTCGAGTTCACGGACCTGAGAAAGTGGAGCGTGGGATGGCATATCTCGACGGCGCATCGGTATTGATCACGGGCGGAACCGGCTCGTTCGGTCGCAAGTTGGTCAAACACCTGCTCAGCCAAACCAAGGTCAAGCGCGTGGTGGTGTTCTCACGCGACGAGCTCAAACAATCCGAGATGGCGGAAGACCATCCGAACGAAGGCCGGATTCGTTTCTTCTTGGGCGACGTGCGCGATCACGGTCGGTTGTATCGCGCCTTCGATGGCATCGATCTGGTCGTGCACGCGGCGGCGCTCAAGCAGGTCCCGGCGGTCGAGTACAATCCGATCGAGGCCATTCGCACCAACATCCACGGCGCCGAGAACGTGATCAATGCGGCGCTCGACCGTCAGGTCAAGCACGTGGTCGCGCTGAGCACCGACAAGGCGTGCGGCCCGATCAACTTGTATGGCGCGACCAAGCTCGCGAGCGACAAGCTGTTCGTCGCGGCCAATTCGTACACGGCGGGCGGCGCGGCGCGCTTCTCCGTGGTGCGCTACGGCAACGTGGTCGGCAGCCGAGGCAGCGTGGTGCCCCTGTTCAAGAAGCTCGCGGCGTCGGGCGAGATCCCGATCACCGACGAACGCATGACGCGCTTTTGGATCACGCTGCAGCAGGGCGTGGAGTTCGTGCTGCAGTGCGCCGAGCGCATGCAGGGCGGCGAGCTGTTCGTGCCGAAGATCCCCAGCATGCGCCTGGTCGACTTGGCGCGCGTGATCGCGCCCGAAGCGAAGATCAAGATCATCGGCATTCGTCCGGGCGAGAAGCTGCATGAAGAGATGATCAGCGTGCACGACGCGCGCCTCGCCGTAGAGTTCGACGGCTACTACGTGATCAAGCCGCAGGCCTCCTGGTGGGAAAAGCGCGGCGACATCGGCGGCAAGCCCTTGGCAGACGGCTTCAGCTATTCCAGCGACAACAACAGCAAGTGGTTGAGCGAGGACGAGCTGCGGGCGATGGTTCACAACGCGTGATTCCCTACGGCCGACAGTGGCTCGATGACGACGACTTCGCAGCCGTCGCCGATGTGTTGCGTAGCGATCACCTGACCACGGGTCCACTGGTCGAGCGCTTCGAAGCGGCCCTCTGCGAGCTCACAGGCTGCACGGCGGCCGCGGTCGTGAACTCGGGCACGGCGGCGCTGCACGCCGGCTACGCGGCGCTCGGCCTGGGCAAGGGCGATCGCATCGTGACGTCGCCGCTCACGTTCGCGGCCACTGCCAACGCGGCACTCTACCTCGGTGCCGAGGTGACGTTCGCCGACGTCAGCGACGACACCGGCAACCTCGATCCGGCAGCGGCAGAAGCTGCGATCGACGAGCGCACGCGCCTCTTGGTGGCCGTCGACTATGCCGGTCACCCGGCGGACTATCCGGCGCTGCGGCGCGTCGCGTCGAAGCGTGGCCTTTCGCTCGTGGCCGATGCCGCGCACTCGCTCGGCGCAACGCTGAACGGGACGCAGGTCGGCAAGCTCGCCGATCTCACCACGACCAGCTTTCATCCGGTGAAGCCGATCACGACCGCCGAGGGCGGCGCGGTGCTCTCGGATGACACCGCACTGATCGCGCGCGCGCGTCGCTTTCGAACGCACGGCATCGTGCGCGAACAAGCGTCGATGCAGCGCGACGAGGGCCCCTGGTACTACGAGATGCAGGAGCTGGGCTGGAACTACCGGCTCACCGATCTGCAGTGCGCGCTGGGCGTGAGTCAGATGCGCAAGCTCGCAGGCTTTCTGCAGCGACGTCGGCAGATCGCCGTGCGCTACGACGAGGCGCTGCGAGACTGCGCGACCTTGCGCTTGCCCACGCAGCGCAGTGGCGCCAGCTCCGGGTACCACCTGTATGTCGTGCGTGTGCAGGGCGACGCGACCAAGCGCCGGCCGTTCTTCGAGCGCTTGCGCGCGCGCGGGCTCGGGGTGCAGGTCCACTACCTGCCGGTCTATCTTCACCCGTACTACGAGCGACTCGGTTACCGCGCGGGCCTCTGCCCCGTGGCCGAGGACTTCTACGCGCGCGCCGTGTCGCTGCCGATGTTCCCGAAGATGAGCGATGCCGAGATCGATCGTGTGATCGAAGTCGTGCGCGAAGTGGCCGACGAGATCCTAGGCTGAGCGCGCGGCGCGGGCGCGGACTCGCAATTGGGAGAGGACCGTGAGCGAAGTGCTGCTGATTCGTGCGGATGCGTCGCCGACGATCGGCACGGGCCACGTCATGCGTTCGATCGCGCTCGCGGAAGCGTGGCAAGACGCGGGCGGAGTGGCGCAGCTCGCGAGCGCCGAGCTGTCACCGGGCCTCGCGGCGCGGATCGCGGGCAGCGGCGTGCAAAGCCATGATCTGCGTGGCGCGCAAGCCAGTGAGCCCGGTGCGCTGGCGACGTTGGCGGCGCGGCTTGGTGCTCGCTGGGTTGCGCTCGACGGCTACGGCTTCGATGCGCAGTGGCCGAGCGCGCTGCACGTGCGCGGCCTGCGCGTGCTCGTGCTCGACGACTTCGGCACGCACGGTCGGCACGACGCCGACCTGATCCTGAACCAGAACCTCGCCCCCCAGATCGCATGGTACGCCGAGGGTCGCACCGGGCGTCGGCTGCTGCTTGGGCCGCGCTATGCGCTGCTGCGTCGTGAGTTCCGGCGTGCGGCGCCGCGTCCGCCGAGCGTGGGTTCTGCGCTGCGGGTGCTGGTCACGCTCGGCGGCGCGGATCCCGACAACGTCACCGAGTTGGTGTTGCGCGCGTTGGCGCACGTGCCGCTCGCGCTGCAGATCCGCGTCGTGATCGGCGCGCAGAATCCGCATCTGCCGAAGCTCTCGGCGGCCATCGCGGGCCTGGGCGCGGAGCTGGTGCAGAGTGCGAACGACATGACCGTGCACATGCAGTGGGCCGACCTGGCGATTGCCGGCGCCGGCTCCACCACCTGGGAGCTGGCCTGCCTCGGCGTGCCGGCCGTGTTGCTGGTCTTGGCCGACAACCAACTCGCGCTCGCGAGCGCCGTACATCGCGCGGGCTTTGCGTATTCTGCAGGCTGGGCGAGTCAGCTGACGGCCGAGCGACTTTCGTCGATCGTGGCGGAGCTGGGCGGAGATGCGGCGCGCAGAACGAGCATGGCGCAGCTCGGCGCGAAGATCGTGGACGGCCGCGGCGCGCTGCGCGTGTGTCAGCTGATGCTCGCCGAGCTCGGTGTCAGTCCGCCCGCAGAGCAATCGGCGGAGCTCACGCTGCGTCCTGCGGAGCCGGCAGATGTGCATGCGCTGTTCGCGTGGGCGAACGACGCCGTCACCCGCTCGAGCTCGTTCTCTGCGGCTGCGATCCCGTTCGAGCAGCACGTCGCCTGGTTCTCGCGCACGCTTGACGACAGCACCAGTACGTTGCTGATCGGTGAGCTGCCCGGTGAAGGCGCCATCGGTCAGGTGCGCCTCTCGCGTCGCGCGTCGGGGGACGCCGTGATCTCGGTCGGTCTTGCGCCCGAGGCTCGCGGACGCGGCTTTGGCGGCCGTTTGCTCGAAGCGGCCGCGACGCGTTACTGCACGGCGCATCCGGACTGCGAGCGCATTGCAGCGTACGTGAAGCCGAGTAACGTCGCATCGATCGCAGCGTTTCGACGCGCGGGCTTCACGGCGCCCGTGGCCGATCGCTTCGATCAGCACGAGTGCGTCCGTCTGGATTACCGTTGCGCGTTGCCTGCTTCAGCCACGAAGGTCAGCCCATGAAACAGATCGAGCTCGGTTCTCGCCGCATCGGTGCGGGTGCGCCCACCTACGTGATCGCGGAGCTGTCCGCCAACCACGGCCAGAGCTTGGCTCGCGCGCTCGAGCTAGTCGACGCCGCGGCGGCGACCGGCGCCGACGCGATCAAGATCCAAACCTTCACGCCGGACACGATTACGCTGAGCTCCGAGCAGCCGTGGTTTCGCGTGCAGGGCGGCACGCTCTGGGACGGGCGCACGCTGCACTCGCTCTACGCCGAGGCGATGACGCCTTGGGAGTGGCACGCCGAGCTCAAGCAGCGCACCGAGTCGCACGGGCTCGACTTCTTCTCCACGCCGTTCGACGCGACGGCCGTCGATTTTCTCACGCAGCTCGGCGTTCCGTTGTTCAAGATCGCATCGTTCGAGCTGGTCGACCTGCCGTTGATCCGCCGCGTGGCGGCGACCGGTAAGCCGCTGATCATGTCCACGGGCATGGCCACGCTCTCCGAGATCGACGAAGCGGTGAGCGCCGCTCGCGCAGCAGGCGCGCGCGAGCTCGTGCTGCTCAAGTGCAACAGCGGGTACCCGGCGCCGCTCGCCGAGATGAACCTGCGCACCATCCCGCATCTGGCCCAAGCGTTCTCCGCTCACGTCGGGCTCTCGGATCACACACCGGGCTTCGTCGCGCCG
Source organism: Sandaracinaceae bacterium (assembly GCA_017881055.1). Taxonomy (GTDB): domain Bacteria; phylum Myxococcota_A; class Polyangia; order Polyangiales; family JAFGIB01; genus JADGRF01. The sequence goes on along the minus strand of JADGRF010000117.1, from coordinate 15,241 downwards.
GTCGTGGCGGTCGCGCTCGGCGCGTGCGTGATCGAGAAGCACTTCACGCTGCGTCGCGCCGACGGTGGTCCGGACGCCGAGTTCTCTCTCGAGCCTGCGGAGTTCAAGCAGATGGTCGATGCGGTTCGCGCCGCCGAGCAGCTGCTCGGTACCGTGTCGTATGCGCCCACTGCGCGCGAGCTCGCTAGCACCAAGTTTCGTCGCTCGCTCTATGCCGTCGCAGACATCAAGCGCGGTGAGCCGTTCACGACCGACAACGTGCGCAGCATCCGCCCGGCGGGCGGCCTGCACACGCGGCACCTCGAGCTGGTATTGGGCTCCTTGGCCTCGGCGGACATCGCTCGAGGCACACCTCTCGCGTTTCATCACGTCGCGGTGCGTTAATCGACGCCGTCTTCGTCGTCGAACAGGTGCATGTTCGCTTCAATCTCCTCGCGCGGCAGAAACGGGAACATGTCGTGCAGCGGCTTCGATTCCATCGAGCCGTCGGGCTTGCGGACCGAGACCACCTTGGGTGAGCGCGGCTGATCCGGCGCCACGTTCAGCTCGCACAGCACGGGTCCGTCGGTCGCCAGCGCGCGCGCCACGCCCGCCTCGTTGCCGGCGTTGGTCTCGATCTTGAAGTACGCGAGCCCGTACGCTTCGGCCAGCGCGCGGAAGTCCGGGTTGCCGATGCCCGAGCTCGGGCCCGCGCCGACGAAATGGCCGCCGAAATAATTGGTCTGCGTCGTGCGGATGGACTCGTAGCCGTCGTTGTTGATGACGAAGATCTTGATCGGCAGGTGGTACTGCTTGATGGTCAGCAGCTCCTGCACGTTGAACTGAATGCTGCCGTCGCCGGTCAAGAGGGCCGTCGTGCCGCGACCTGTAGCGAAGCACGCGCCGATCGCGCCCGGGAGATCCCAGCCCATCGCGCCGAAGTTGATGTTCGTGTACACGCGCTGGCCGGCGCGCACCTGGTACGAGTGCAGCACCGAGCCCGCATCGAGCGAGTTGCCCGTGACCACGGTGGCGCCTTCGGGCAGCACGCGCGACAGCTGATCGGTGAACAGGTACGTGTTCACGAAGTTGGTCCGCTCAGCGTAGTCGGGCGTGACCAGGGGGTAGCGCTGTTTCCAGCTGGCGCAGGCCGGCAGCCACTTGGGCGACAGCGTGAGCGCCGTCTCCGACAGTCGCGCGATCAAGCCTTCCATGAAGGGGCGCAGGTCAGCTTCCACGGCCAGGTCGAGGTGCACGTTCGGTCGCGTGAGATCCGAGGTGTCGATGTTAACGGCGATCTTGCGTGCGCGCGGCGCAAAGCCCGCCGTGTTGAAGCCGACCGAGCTGATCGAGAGACTCGCGCCGATCGCCACGATCAGATCCGAGTTCTGCAGCGTGAAGTTGCAGCGTCGCTGACCCAGCGGTCCGAAGCGGCCCATGTTGCGCGGATGGTTCTCTTCGAGCAGATCCATGCCGCCGAGCGAGAAGATCGCGGGAATGCCGGCGGCGTCGACCAGGCGCTTGGTCAGCTCTTCGGCGTGCGCGATATGGATGCCGTTGCCGAACAGCCACACGGGGCGCTTGGCGCTGCGCAGCATCGTCATCACGTCGTCGAGCTGCGCGTCGAGGCTCCGCCCCGTGGCGCGTACCGCGGGCTCGGGCTGGTAGGTTGCCAGCTGCGCCGGGTCCACCATCGCGCCCTGCACGTCGAGCGGCAGATTCACCCAGACCGGGCCGGGTCGACCGCTGATCGCGGTCTGATACGCACGCTCGAGCTCGGCGCCGACCTGCAGCGGATCCATCACGGTCACCGCGTACTTCGTGACCGGTCGCGCCATGTCGATGATGTTGATCTCCTGCGGTCCGTACTGCCGCATCTTCATGTAGTCGGCGATCACTTCGCGCCGCACCTGCCCGGAGATCACGATCACCGGCACCGAGTCCACGTACGCGCCCGCGAGCGCGGAAAGCGCGTTGGTGCTGCCGGGACCGGTCGTGACCAGGCACGCACCCACGCCGCCGCCCCGCCGCGCGTACGACTCGGCCGCGATCGCGCAGGCCTGCTCGTGGTAGTTGCACACGTACTCGAGTCCGGGTGTTTTTCCGGCAGAATCCACGAGGTGCATGATGCCGCCGCCAGACACCAAGAACAGATGGCCGACGCCCTGACGAGCCAGAAACTCCATCACGTAGTCCGAGATCTTGATCATGCTGCGTCCTTCGCTCGAGAGCGGTGCCAGGCGAGTGTTCTCGCGATGGCGGAGTCGAGGTCGATGAGAGGGGTGAGCCCGAGCTCGTCGCGAGCACGGGTGACGAGTGGAACGTAACGCTCGGCGAGCGTGCCGGGTGTCGGCGTCTTGGCGATGGTGACGGTGGTCGTGGGCTCGGCGTGAGCTGCCACGCGCGCAGCCACGTGCGCGAGATCCAAGGCCACGTCCGAGCCGACATTATAGGGGCGTCCGTGCTGACCCTGCACGAGGATCGTCCAAAGCCAGATCGCGAGGTCCGCCGCGTACAGATAGGAACGAACCGGTGTTCCGTCGCCACCGATTCGCACTGGGCCTCCGTGGAGCGCGTCGCCCATGAAGTTGCCGATCGCCGAGCCTTGATCGAGCAGCAGGTGCGGGCCGACGAACGCGAAGCCGCGCGCAATCTTGCAGGCGAAGCCGTGCTCCTGTCCGTAGGCGATGCCGAGCAGCTCCGAGGCACGCTTCTGTTCGCCGTACGCGCTCGCGAGCGCGCTGCAGTCGGGGGCGCCGGCGAAGTCTTCCGGCAGGTGCGACAGCTCAGGCGGTTGTCGGCCGTAGACGGCGCCCGAGCTCGTGAGCAGCACGGCGCTCGTGCCGCGCTCGGCGGCAAGCGAGAGCACGCGCTGGGTGCCGAGTAGGTTGCTCTCGAGGATCGTCTTTGCTGAGCCGTACTCGACGGCCGCATGGATCACCAGGTCGAAGCTGCCTTCAGGAAACGCGAAGTCGCGCTGTTGGCCGCGGTGCAAGCGCAGCGCAGGATGAGCGACGAGCTTCGGTGCTTTGGCGGCGAGCGCGCTCGCGTCGCGGGTCAACGCCACCACTTCGCCGCCGAGGCCGTAGGCGTCGCTCGCCGCGAGATAACTCTCCAGCAGCCAGCGACCGAAGAAGCCCGATCCGCCGGTCAGAAAGAGTCGTTTTCCGCGCACCGCGGGCCACACACGCGAGGTGTGCGCGAGAATGTGCTGCAGATCGGCGGTCGGCAGAGGCATCGGGACATGGCCACTGTAACGTGCTTCGCGCGGCCGTGGCACGTTGATTGACCGGCGCCGGACCGGAGCCGTAGCCTGCGGCTCGACAGTGAGGGCGGGGCTATCCGCCGGCTGCGAAAACGAGAGCCCATGGCGCTGATCAGCATCGTAACCCCTTGCTTCAACGAAGAGGACAACGTCGAGGCCTTGGTCACCGCGGTGCGCAACGTGATGAGCGCGTTCCCGCACCACGACTTCGAGCACGTGTTCATCGACAACTGCTCGCAGGACCGCACCGTCGAGATCATCAAGCGGCTCGCCGCCAGCGACAAGCGCGTGAAGGCGATCGTCAACGTGCGCAACTTCGGTCCGAGCCACGTCCTGCACGCGTACTTCCAGGTTCACGGCGATGCGATCATCCCGCTCGCTGCCGACTTCCAGGATCCACCTGAGCTGCTCGCCGAGTTCATCAAGCGCTGGGACGAGGGCTGGAAGGTGGTGGCTGCCGTCAAGAAGGGCTCCGAAGAGCGCTTCCCGATGAACCAGATCCGGCGCCTCTACTACCGGCTGATCGACGACATCTCCGAGGTGGAGACGATCAAAGGCTTTCACGGCTTTGGCCTCTACGACCGCCGGGTGATCGAGATCATCCGCTCCACGCGCAACCACAAGCCGTACTGGCGCGGGCTGATCTGCCAGATCGGCTATCCGATCGCGCAGGTCGAGTACGTCCGGCCCACGCGCAAGCGCGGCTTCTCGAAGAACAACTTCTACTCGCTCTACTCGGAGGCCATGAACGGGCTGACCGCGCAGTCCAAGGTGCCGTTGCGGGTGGCCACCTTCACTGGCCTCTTGGTTGCGCTCGGCAGCGCGCTGGTTGCCGCTGCCTACCTGGTCTACAAGCTGGTGTACTGGAATAGCTTCTCGCTCGGCGTGGCCCCAATCGTGTGCGGCTTCTTCTTCTTCTCGGCCGTGCAGTTGGTGTTCCTCGGGGTAATCGGCGAGTACCTGGGCTCGATCCACGAGCGCATCTTTCAGAAGTGGATCGTGGTCGAGCAAGAACGCGTCAACTTCGACGAGCCGGTGCAGCTGGTGCCCTCCACCGAGCGCTCGCTGCCGTCACCTCCGCACTGAGGCCGGTGTCGGTTCTCCGACCACGTCGTGTTCGCGCTCGGGTAGTTTCGAATGGTGCCAGGCGGTTTTCGCCTGATACGATACCAGCCCATGAAAGTCGTCATTCTCTGCGGCGGTATGGGTATGCGTCTTCGCGAGGAGACCGAGTATCGCCCGAAGCCTTTGGTCCAAGTCGGTGGTCGCCCGATCCTGTGGCACATCATGAAGAACTACGCGCACCACGGCTTCAAAGAGTTCGTGCTCGCGCTCGGTTATCGCGGCGACATGATCAAGGAGTACTTCTTGAACTACGACGCGATGAGCAGCGACTTCACCGTGCGCCTGGGTGACCAAGCCCACAGGAAGTACCACGACTCGCACGGCGAGCAGGACTACATGGTCACGCTGGCCGAGACCGGCCTCAACGTGATGACGGGCGGACGCTTGAAGCGCCTAGCGCGGCACATCGACACGGACACCTTCATGCTCACCTACGGCGACGGTCTGGCCGACGTCGATCTCAAGGCATTGCTGGCGTTCCACCATGCACACGGCAAGCTCGCTACGGTCACCGGCGTGCGCGTGAAGTCGCGCTACGGCATCCTCGATCTCGATGCGGCCTCCAGCGTGAAGCGCTTCGCGGAAAAACCACAGCTCGGTGACTGGTCGAGCGCGGGCTTCTTCGTGTTCAACAAGAAGATCGTCGACTATCTCGGCGGCGACGACTGCGTGCTGGAAGAAGAACCGCTGCGCAAGCTGGCGGACGAAGGCCAGCTGATCGCGTACCAGCACGGCGGCTGCTTCTACACGATGGACACGTACCGCGAGTATCTCGCGCTGAACGAGCTGTGGGACGCGAACAAGGCGCCCTGGAAGGTGTGGCGATGATGGGCGAGCAGCCCAAGGCCGCCGTGCACCCGGACGCGCGCAACTTCTGGGAAGGCCGCTCGGTCTTCGTGACCGGTGCAACTGGGCTGCTGGGCTCGGCGCTGGTCGCGCGCCTGGTCGAAGCGCGCGCCGAGGTCACGTGTCTGGTGCGCGACTGGGTTCCGCAGAGTCAGCTGTTTCGCTCCGGCACGGACAAGCACATCCGGATCGTGCGCGGTGACGTGCGTGATCAAGCGCTGATGGAGCGCGTAGTCGGCGAGTACGAGACGCGCTCGGTGTTTCACTTGGCGGCGCAGACCATCGTCGGCATCGCCAGTCGCAACCCGGTGTCCACCTGGGAGACCAACATCGGCGGCACCTGGTCGCTGCTCGAAGCGTGCCGGCGCAGCCCGCTGATCCAAGACGTCGTGATCGCGTCCTCGGACAAAGCGTACGGCGTGCAGCAGAAGCTGCCGTACACCGAAGACGCCTCGCTCACCGGCACGTTCCCCTACGACTGCAGCAAGTCGTGCACGGATTTGATCTCGCAGTCGTATGCTGCAACATACGATCTTCCGGTCGGCATCACGCGCTGCGGCAATTTTTACGGCCCCGGCGACCTCAACTGGAACCGCATCGTGCCCGGTACGATTCGCTCCGTGCTGATGAACGAGCGCCCGCAGATCCGCTCGAACGGCAAATTCGTACGCGACTACTTCTTCATCGACGACGGCGCCGCTGCGTACATGCACCTGGCCGAGCAGCTCAGCAAACGCAAAGAGCTGCGCGGGCAGGCCTTCAACTTCTCGACCGAGCTGCCGATGTCGGTGCTCGACGTCGTCGGCAAGATCCTGCGCGGGATGAATTCCAAGCTGGTGCCAGAGATCTTGAATCAGGCCACGCACGAGATCCCCGAGCAGTTCCTGAGCGCTGCGAAAGCGCACACAATCCTTGGCTGGAAGCCGCTGTACAGCTTCGACGAGAGCCTGGCCCGCACGATCCGTTGGTACGAGGAGTTCCTCGCGAATGTCGGAAAAAGCTGACGCGCTGCGCAAGCAGATCGAAGCGCTCGTAGTCGAGTACCACCGTGAAGCGTTCGCTCCGAAAGCGTTCGTGCCCGGCGGCTCGCCCGTGCCGCCCGCAGGGCGCGTGTTCGACGCCGAGGAGATCAAGCTGTTGGTCGACTCGTCGCTCGACTTTTGGCTGACCACCGGTCGCTACGCCGAGCGCTTCAGCAAAGATCTCGCGGCCAAAGTCGGCGCGCGTCACACCGTGCTGGTGAACTCGGGCTCGTCGGCGAACTTGATCGCGTGCAGCGCGCTCACTTCGAAGAAGCTCGGCGCCGAGCGCCTGAAGCCCGGCGACGAAGTGATCACGCTGGCCGCCGGCTTTCCGACCACGGTCAACCCGATCGTGCAGAACGGCTTGGTTCCGGTGTTCGTGGACGTGACCATTCCCGAGTACAACGTCGACGTTACGCAGCTGGAAGCCGCGCTCTCGCCGCGCACGCGCGCCATCATGATGGCGCACACGCTCGGCAATCCGTTCGACCTCGCCGCCGTCACGGCATTCGCGAAGAAGCACGACCTGTGGCTGGTCGAAGATTGCTGCGATGCGCTCGGCTCGCTCTACGACGGCAAGCAAGTCGGCACGTTCGGTGATCTCGCCACGCTCAGCTTCTACCCCGCGCATCACATCACCATGGGCGAGGGCGGCGCCGTGTTCACGAACGCGCCGCGCCTACGCACGCTGCTCGAGTCGTTCCGCGACTGGGGCCGTGACTGTTGGTGCGATCCCGGCTGCGAGAACACCTGCGGCAAGCGCTTCGATTGGCAGCTGGGCTCGCTGCCGCACGGCTACGACCACAAGTACATCTACTCGCACATCGGCTACAACTTGAAGCTGACCGACATGCAAGCGGCCGTCGGCGTGGCGCAGCTGCAGAAGCTCGACGGCTTCGTGGCCGCGCGCCGGACCAACTTCGACTACCTCGCGCGTGGCCTCGCCGATCTGCAGCACGTGATGACGTTGCCGAAAGCCACGGAGCGCTCGACGCCCGCCTGGTTCGGCTTTCCGATCACGGTGAAGCCCGATGCCAACTTCTCGCGCACCGACTTGGTGCGGCATCTCGATGCGCACAAGATCGGCACGCGTCAGCTGTTTGCCGGCAACTTGCTGCGCCAGCCTGCCTACGAAGACGTCCCGCATCGCGCGATCGGCACGCTGCCCAACACGGACGCCATCATGAACCAGACGTTCTGGTTGGGCGTGTACCCGGGCCTCGGAGCGCGCGAGCTCGACTACGTGCTCGAAGTGATTCACGACTTCGTGAGTGCGCCGCGCGACAAGCGCGTGCTGCCGTCAGTCAAGTGACAGCACGGTCGGCGCTGCCGCGAGCAGCGCCTGCGCCACACGCAGCGCAGCTTCGTTCGTGTGCACGCGGGCGGCCTCGCCACTGGCGGCGGCGGGCGCCCGCACACCGAGCCGCTCACGCGCGAGCCGCTCGGCGCTGACGTCGAGCTGCGAGCCCGCCTGCGCCGTGCGGCGCTCTGCTTCATCGAGCCCACGCTGCAGTGCTTCCGCGAGCAGCGGCGCCGGCACCACGCCAACGGCGCGTGTCAGCGCTGCGGGTAGATTCGGCAGCGCCTCGGCGGCCACACGTAGCAGAAGTGCGCTCCAGGCGTCGTCGCCGCAGCGGCCTGCATCGCGCGCGAGCACGCGCAAACCCGGCGTGCGCGCGAGCGCGGTAGCGAGGGCGCCTGCTGCGACGACTGCGCTCACGGAGCCTGCGCCGCTCAGCGCAGCGTCATGCGCGTGCCAGACCACGAGCAGATGCGAGTCGAGGCCGCTGCTGGCAGCTGCCGGAGGCGGCGGTACGGGAACACCTGCGTCGACGCGCTGTGCGAGCGAGCCCGCGGGCAAGCGCGAGACCCGGCGAGCGGCTCGCGCCACGGCCTCGTCCGGCGGCACATCACCGAAGATCGCGAGTGAAAGTCGCGCACCCGTCAGCGCGCGCGGCAGTACGCGCTCGAGCTCGGCCCCGTTCACGTTGCCGAGTAGCTCGGGATGACCCCACGGTGCGCACAGACCGGGCGCGCGCGGTGCCAGGAGCGCCGCGACTCGCGCGCGCAGCGTGAGCGGCGATTGCGAGCCACCCAAGCGCCCCTGTAGGCGCAGCAACGCATCGGCGACGTGCACCGGATCGCGCGAGGGTTCCAGCTGGCAGCGCAGCGCCAGATCCAAGCCCTCACGCCAACGCGCGCTCGGAACGTCCAGCAAGAGACCGTACGACTCTGCATCCACGCGCGGTGAAAGTGTCGCGCCCAAGGCGGCCAGCTCCGCGTTCAAGCGCTCGGGGCCGAGGCCCGCACAGGCAGTCGCGGTCAGCGTGGCCAGGAGCGCGGCGCGCCCGTGTGAAAGGGGCGGGTCCTCGCCCGCACCGAGCGCGCTGCGTACCGCGATCGCAACACGTTCAGCGTGCTGCCGCCGCACCTCGATGCGCGCACCGTTACCCGCCACGACCGACGCCGCGAGCTCGGCGATCGTCCCCTTGGTGTCAGGCCGTGCCTCGGTCAGCGCGAGCGTTAGCGCGTCGTGCATACGCTCGCTGGCGCGGGTGCGCTCCGCAGCATTTGGATCTGGGTTGCGCGGATCATCGCCGCGTCCGCCCTTCACGAGCACACCGGCCGCGAACGAAAAGCCCGCGGACTCGCCGGCTCGCGCCTGCGCACTTCCGTTGCTCCACTGCGCTGCGAACGCTCGCGACACACCGAGCAGATCGTCTGCTTCGGGAGCAGGTTCAGCTGACGGCGGAGGCTCGAGCATGAGCCTCGCCAGCTCGCGCGCGCTCGTTAGCAGGCCATGCTCCGCGCTCGCGGTCTGCACTCGCACGACTGCCAATGCGCCGCCGCGCACCGAGAACACGTTGCCGCGCAGCGTCATGTCGGCTCGTTCGGACCTGTTCAGTTCCTCCTGCAGCGCAGCGACGACAGCGCGTGCGGTCGTCGCACGGGCCGCCAAGATCGCGAGCGACACGCTCTCGCGCTCCTCGACGGCTACCTCGACGCTCGGCTCGCTCTGGGCCACGAGCGCATGCGCCGCGCGCGCCGCGCCTGCTGCGCTCGCGCCTGCGAACGCGCTCGCCACCGCGCGCTTCACGCGCTCGGGTTCCGCGTCTCCTGCCACCACCACGAGCGCGCGACTCGGGCCGTAGTGCGCCCGCAGAAATTGCTGCACCGCGGCCGTGTCGCTGGCATCGTCTCCAGCGCTCTCACCCAGCGGAAAGAAGCCGGCGGCGGCGTCACCCAGCAAGGCATGCAGCGCGCCGCGATCGGCTTGCCGCTCGGGATCGGCAGCGAGCGCCCGCCGACGGTCATCGCGCAATTGCAGGCGTGCGCGCAGCAGGTCCGCGTCGCTCACCGCACGCAGGTCGAGCGCGGTGCGCAGCTGACGAACACAGCTCTCCAGCTCGGCGCTCGCGCAGTCGCGCGCGAGCTCGGTCAGATCCGGCGACACCACCGGCTGCAGCGTGCGGTCGCCATGGGTCGCAGCGAGCCCTGCGGCGATCGTCGCGAGCTGGGGCGGTGATGCATCACGCGAGCCCGCGTCGATGAACAGCGAGACCCGCAGCACACCGGGCGTAGCACGCACGAGCGTCGCGACATGCGTGCCGGCTGACACGCCCAGCACGATCTGTCCGGGCACCGGGGCTCGCGGCTGCGTGGCCGGTGCGCCGTGGCACGCCTGTGTGGCCAGCAAAAAGCCAGCAACCGCCGAGACCCACGCCGTCCGACCAACCTCTCGAAGCCCAAGCACGGGCGGCGAGACTACTACACGCTCACGCTCACGCTCACGCGCACAGCGCTGCGCGCTGGGTGGCACGCTCCGCACGCACGGGGCGATGCACGCGCACCGTCTGACGCTGTGGGTGCACCACGGCGAAGCGGTCCACGCGCTCGCTCTCGCGCAGCCACTCGCGGATCCAGCGCTGGTGCGTGCGCGCCATGCTCGTGAAGCGAACGGCGGTGCCGTGGAACAGCGAATCAATCCGGTCGTAGATCACCTCGCCCGCGGCCCAGATCGAGTCGTCCGTGCTGGGTAGCTTGATCTCTAGCTGGATCACGCGCGAGGCGCGGTCGATCGGCTCGACCAGCCGCTCCATGTACAAGCCGATGGCGCTCAAGTCGGTGGTAAAGCAGCGGACGAGCTCGTCGTTCACGAACTGATCGACGTAGAACCCCACCGGGTGTCGTGCGGAGCGTCGGCGGTTGTAAGGCATCAAGATCTCCTCGGGAGCCGGACAGCGATTGATGTAGGACAGAGTAAGACATGTGCGTAGACGAGCCAAAAAAACGGAAATTCTTGTGGCCAACCGGAACCGCGGGCCGCTTCGCGCGTCTGATCGGGCATATGACCCGCAGTGAAGTGAGCCGCGTGAGCAATGGGATTCGTCCGAAGAGCTCGTTCGTGCTGGCCTGCGCGGCGCTCGCGCTCGGCGGTTGCGCGGCGAGCACGACGAAAGGCACGACCACGCCGAACGAAGTCGTAAAGCTCGACGAGCTGCACATCAACGCCAAGGCCAAGAACGGCGGCGGCTACGACTTCGAGTCGTACGACGCGAAGGGCTTGTTCAGCCAAGCCACCGATCTGCTGAACGCCAAGCAGTGCCACGAAGCCGCTGCCGGCTACGACAAGCTGGTCGCCGAGTTTCCCGACAGCGAGTACGTCGCCTCCGCGCTCTACAACGCGGGTCTGTGCTTTCAAGCGCTCGGCGAATTCGCGCCGGCAGCCGAGCACTACGCCCAAGTGTTGAAGCTGCGCCCGGACTGGGAGGATTCCAAAGACGCCAAGTTCCAGCTCGCCGAGGTCCTGGTGCAGCTGGAACGCTGGGCGGATGTGCTCAGCACCTCGGAAGAACTGCTCACGCACGAGGATCTCACACAGGAAGAGCGCCTCGAAGCCATGGCGCGGCGCAGCCAAGGCTTGCTCGGCGCCGCTCGCTACGACGAAGCCGAGAGCTACGCGCAGAGCGCGCTCAGCTACTTTCGCACGCGTCCCAAAGAGTCCCCGATCCGCGACGAGTTCTTCGCCGCCGCCTGCAACTACGTGCTGGCCGAGGTCTACCGCACGCGCGAAGAGAGCACGCCATTCCCCGAAGGCCTCGAGCCCCAGAAGGCCGTGCTGATTCGTCGTGCTGAGCTTCTCCTTCAGGCGCAGCGCGAGTACTTCAACACGATCTCGTTTCAGAACCTCGACAACCTGCACTGGGCCGCGGCGTCCGGTTATCGCATCGGGCACATGTACGACGAGCTGTGGCACGCGATCATGTCCGCGCCCGTGCCGCAGAACCTACGCAACGCGCAGGGCGAGGCCGCTTATCACGAAGAGCTCGCGAAGCTGATCAAGCCGCTGATTCGCCACGCCATTCGTTACTTCGAGCTGACCTTGATGTTCATCGAGCGCACCAGCATGAACACACCCTGGGCCGCGAAGACCAAGACCGATCTGGAACGCGTGCGCGCTCTCATGCTGGCGCAGCCGGCAGGCCCGGGTGGCCTGCCGGCTGCGGCGACGCCGGCCGTCACGCCGAGTCCGGCACAAACGCCGGAGCCCGCAGCCCCAGGCGCGGAAGGTAACCGCTTGCCACCCGCGAGCAGCCCAAGCGTCGCACCGCCGGCGACCGCCCCCGCGACACCCTGAATCGGTTCTGGGACCGTGTGGCGGTGCCAATCGCGCGCACCGGCGTGACCCCGAATGATCGCTTCTGAGTCAGGCCGGCAGCATGCGTGCGGAGCGCGAGATGCGCATGCTCGACAGGGGCACTGCGGCTCCGACACCGCGCGGCTTCGGTGGCACGACGCGCACCGCCTGCCCCGCGAACATCGGCGCGGCGAGTGCTTGAAACGCGCCCGACTCCAGCTCGAAGACGGCAGGTGTCCTACCGACGTAGTCGCCGTTCAAGTGCAGGGGCAACCTCGCGCCCTCGACCGCAATTCGAGTCACACCGGCAATCCCCACACGGTTCTGCGCCGGCTCGCGCGAGAAATACTCGACGTGCTTACTTTCCAGCTGACGCATGCTGCCAGACAAGCTGTCGTACAGGATCCCGGCAAGCTCCCACAGGCGCGGGCTCTCGACCGTCCATGCGTGCAGCATGCCGCTGTCGCCGCGGGCGTCGGGCGTGCTCGGGATGCCCCGGGCGGCGCGCAGCTTCGAGATCTCGAGCAGCATCAGGGAGCGTTCGACGCGCGTGTCGTCGAGCACGAGCGTGCAGCGCTCGGCACGCGTCATGTAGGTGCTCGCGGTGATCAGAGGCGCCCACACGCCGTTGCGCAATACGCGCTTGAGCGCGCCGCCCGGCCGTGTCTGCGACATCGCGAGAGCGCGTGCGACCAGGCCCACACCGGCCGTGCTGCAGAAGGGGCTCTTCTGCTCGCTTCCGTCCGCCGCGTGGTACGTGCACGACATGGCGTCCCAGCTGCGCGCGCGCGCGGCGATTACCGCGCGTGTCGCGTCGTCGATCGTATAGATGCCCAGCTCGCACGCGAGATCATTGGTCGTGCCGAGCGGCAAGACGCCGAGCGTGGCCTCGGCCTCGATGATCGGCGCAAGCACGCTGCGAACCGTTCCGTCGCCACCGCTTGCCACGAGCAGCGTCACGCCGGCGTCGAGCGCGCGTCGCGCGGCGGCGTCAGCTTGCGTAGCGTCGCTGCTCACGACGACTTCCACGTCGATCCCGCGTCCGCGCAGATTGTCCGCGAAACGCAGCGCACCGCGCACGGCCTTTTTGGCGTTGTGCACGACCATCACGCGCGAGTTGTCGACCGGCGTAAGGGTCATGGAAAGCCGGATACCCCAGTTCGCCGCCGGAATAAAGCCGTCCCACTCAGTGACCTATGGACCGAACCCGTTCACGCAGGTCTGACACAGCGAACCGCCGCCACCGCCGTCGGCGCACTTGGTCTCGCCCGCCTTGCACTGGGGCGTGGTATCGCACGCGCCCGGGAACCGGCCGTCGGCGAGCTGATTGTTCGAAGTGTTGCGGCAGATGCCTTGCGCGCACGCCGTGGCCTTGCCGATCGTTCCGTCCGGCAAGCACTTGCGGAGCTCACCGCTCTCGCAGAAGCCGGTGGCGCCGTCGACTGGCGCCGTCAGCGCGTACGCGCAGACCTGTGATCACAACGTAGCGCCATCGAGCGCGCCCGCTTTCTCCTGCGAATACGAGCGGCGCACGTCGGCGAACGAGTAACGCTTGGGCGTGGCCCACGGCTCGGAGTATACCGGACGACGCTTGCGACCGAGTGGCACGACGATCCTGCTTTTCGCCTCCGCTTGTGCGCTCGCAGCGCTGTGCGCGCTCGCGCTCTACCTCTTGGAACGCATGCTGGGACGCCGCGATCGCGCGGCGTGGCTCACCTTGGGTGTGCAGCTGCTGCTCAGCTCGTGGGTGCTCGTGCCGGCCGTGCTCGGCGAGCCGTGGTTCTCGGTCGCCATCACGATCACGGTGCTTTCGGCCTTTCGCGAGCTGAGCCGCGCGCTGGCCGGCGTGCTGCGCGGCGCAGCTCGGCAGGTCGCGCGCGCCGCGGCTTTTTTGCTGTTCTTCATGTGCGCGCTGGCGCTGATCCGCACACGCGCCGAGGGCGCACGCCACATCTATTTCTTGTTCGGCGCCGTGGAACTCAACGATTCGTTCGCGTTCATCGTCGGGCGCTCGCTCGGCCGCCGGCCCGTGTTCCCGCAGCTGAGCCCGAATAAGACACTGGAAGGTCTGCTCGCGGGTCTGTGCGCGGCAGCTGGCACGGGAGCGCTGCTGGTGTTCTTCGAGCCGCAGTGGTCGCGGGCCGCCTGCGCGCTGATCGGTCTCGCGCTCGGTGTCGCCGGCACCGGCGCGGACCTTTTGGCTTCGTGGTGGAAGCGCCGTGCCGCGATCAAAGACTTCTCGACCACGTTGCCCGGACACGGCGGCGTGCTCGATGCCTACGACTCGTTTCTGCTCGCGGCGCCGCTCTGGTACGTGGTGCTGCTCGTGTTCGCCGCCTAGCCCCGCGCGCATAGGCCTCGAATCGGCCAACCGATCGAATGCGCACGCTTTTTGCGTCGCCTCTTCTTGACAGACCGGGTCTCCGAGCGTAGAAGACACCCCCTTTTCGCGTGCCAGCGCAGGCCCGCGTCCGTCCGCAAATTCGCTGTCCTACTCGCAGTTGGGGAGGGTACCGGTTCCGAACGGGAAGTGACCGTAATCACTAGGAGTTTCCGTTGCTGGCGTAGCTCAATGGTAGAGCACCTGTTTTGTAAACAGGCGGCTGTGGGTTCAAGTCCCGTCGCTAGCTCCACCAGTAACTGGATGAAGGTCTGTACCAGATACGACACTGACACAAAATGTGAATAGTTTCGGAGGGTTGCCCGAGCGGCCAAAGGGAGCAGACTGTAAATCTGCCGGCGCAAGCCTACAGAGGTTCGAACCCTCTACCCTCCACCCCCGATTGATTGTGCGCCACGAAGTCACCTCGAAACGGAACACGAGCGCCGGGGAACGGTTTAGACGGTTGGGTTTTGGGTCCCGGTTGGGTTTTGGATCACGGAGTAGGTCTCGGATACGGAGAAACGAGCTGCGGGAGTAGCTCAGTTGGCAGAGCGTCAGCCTTCCAAGCTGAACGTCGTCGGTTCGAACCCGATCTCCCGCTCCGGTGCGCGACGGTAACTGATTGAAACAACAGACATAAACGCCCAGGTAGCTCAGTGGTAGAGCACCTCCTTGGTAAGGAGGAGGTCGTGAGTTCAATCCTCATCCTGGGCTCTGAGCAGACCAAGTCACACGAAACGCGCGAATCACGCGAAATCACGCAGCAAGATCACGCAGGACTCACTGAAACGACCTTCCATTTTCCAGGAAGGGTTTGACGGAGAATCGCCATGGGCAAGGAAAAGTTCGTACGCAAGAAGCCGCACGTCAACGTTGGCACCATTGGTCACATCGACCACGGTAAGACCACGCTGACCGCGGCGCTGACCACGGTTTTGTCGCACAAGGGCCTGGCGACCGCCGTGGCTTATGACACGGTGGCC
>JADGRF010000116.1 GCA_017881055.1 Sandaracinaceae bacterium | reverse complement strand
TGTTGTCGAAGTCGACGATCTCGGTCGGACACACGAACGTGAAGTCCTTCGGGTACGTGTAGAGCACGATCCACTTGCCCGGGAAGTCAGTCGAGCTGATCTGGGCGAACTCTTTGCCGGCCTCGATGCTGACGCATGCGGTGGCCTTGAACTCGGGAAGCTTGGTACCTGGGATGATCACGATCGTTCTCCTCTGAAGGGATGGATGACGCGGGTTGCGCGCCGATACTTCGCTGCTGGTAGCGCGCGCGTCTTCGCCTGGCAACTCTCGTCGTCCCGTGTGGCCTCACAGCGGCTTCACGAAGGTGGATGGCCGCTGTCAGAACACGCCGGGCAGCAGGCGAAAACGCACTTTCTTCATGTAGGCAGCGTAGTCCGGGTCGAGCACCAGCAGCTTCTCCTCGGCGAAGATGCGCGCGACTTCACAGCCGATCCAGGTCACGAGCAGGAGGGTGTTCGGCAGCGTGATGTTCTGCGCCCAGAACGCGCTGAACTCGAGCAGGTAGCCTGCGTAGATCGGGTGGCGTACGAAGCGGTACACACCCTCGGTCTTGATGCCGCGGTTGGCAGCGACCAGCCCGAGGCTCTTGTTGAGCGAGAGGATGCCGGCAATCGCAAAGCAGGTCGCAGCGATTTGCAGCCCCTGCAGCAACACCGAGTCGTGCATTGCGGCGGCTGGTCGAATCAGCGGCGGCAGATACGTGCCGCACAGTGCGAGCAGCCAATCGCGCACGGACTGGTTGTGCTGACGAGGCGCCCCACGCACCAGAAAGAACAACGCGAAGCAGCTAACGAGCGTGAGCGCAATGGCGCTGCTCAGTCTGTGGTTCTGGCGAACGTCGACGACGCACGAGTAGCCGAACAGAGCGTAGACCCCAGCGCCCGCGAGGTTGCAGGCCTTCTCCCAGAGCCACGCGCCTGCTGGCTGCTTCGGCTTTGGCTCCGGCTTTGTTCCTGCCGCGTTCATGCGGGAACACGCACGGGGCCTTCAGCCGCCGGCTTTTTTGAGCTCGGTGAGCACGAGCTTGGCCACGGCCTTGAGCGTGTCGAACACGCCGACACCCGTGGGCGCCACGGCTTCGAACTCGGGCGCGTTGTTCGGATTCAGCATCTGCCGAAGCTCTTCGACTGGGGCCACGCCCGGCATGTCGCGCTTGTTGTACTGAATCACGAACGGCATGCTGTCGAGCGAGTAGCCTTGCTCGGCGAGGTTGGTGCGCAGGTTCTCGAGCGACTCCATGTTCGCTTCCATACGCGCGATCTGCGAATCGGCCACGAACACCACGCCATCGACGCCCTTCAAGATCAGCTTGCGGCTCGCGTCGTAGAAGACCTGGCCGGGCACCGTGTACAGGTGGAAGCGCGTCTTGAAGCCGCGGATCTCGCCGAGCGCGAGCGGCAGAAAGTCGAAGAACAGCGTGCGCTCGGTCTCGGTGGCGAGCGAGATCATCTTGCCGCGCGCACCGGGGTTGGTCTTGTTGTAGATGTACTGAAGGTTGGCAGTTTTCCCGCACAGACCAGGACCGTAGTAGACGAGCTTGCAGTTGATTTCCCGGGACAGGTAGTTGATGAAAGACATTCGGTATCTGCCCGAACGCGAAAAGCCGCAGGCTGTTTCGCGTGCTGTTAACTAGTCGTTGAAAAGATTGTCGATGTCGTCGTCGGTGATTTCAGCGAACGGAGTTTGACCGCTGCCTTGGGCCTTGGTCGCGAGCACTTGGAAGATCTCCCCAAGGGACTCACTAGACTTCTTCACGCGTAAACGAACGAGGCCGAGGCTCGTCTTCTTGTCGAAGATGACGACGAGGATCACCCGGTTGTCGACGAGCTGAATGTGGATGTTGGCCTTCTCGCCTTCGTGGAACTGCGTGGTGAACTCGCGCTCACGCAGCAGCTTGGCCATGCCGCCGGTAGCGGCGATGTTGCCAGCCGTCAGCGAAGCAAGCGACGTGGTGTCGATGTGTTCGGAATCACCGGACGCGGCAATCAGCTGCCCGTTCTTATCGATGATGAACACGACGCTGGCGTTGGATGATTTGACCAGCGAGTCCACGATCCCTTGGATCTGGTGGAACTCCTCTGCGTACATCACCATTTGCGGTTCGGCCATCCACTCCTCCGCGCGGCAGTCTCGTTACTCGTCACCCGTTCCCGTGACCGCCGCGCTGCGTTGGTACCAGAGGGTATCTTTCGCAGCAAGAACCAAGTCCGTTCCGGCAAGGCCGCGGGCCCGTCGGAATCTGGTTATCATATCGAAGCGTTAGCAATGGGACAATGAAGACGTTCGTTGCACGGACAAGCCGTGAGCAGAGCGGCATACCCCGCGCTACATGTCCCTGCCCAGCCGGCGGTCTCGCGTCGTCCCGCGCGCGATCATTTCGGGTATGGTGTGCGCCGTGCGCGCCTTGTTTCGGATCCTGTCGAATCTCCTTCGTGTGGTGCTCGTGCCGGTCTGGCTGGCGGTGCGGCTGCTGACGCGGCCGAAGGGTCCGTGGCTCGAGCTGCGTGTGGCCTCGAAGCTGAATGAGCTGTCCGTCGCTGCGCCCGCGTGGCAGCGCTTCTTGCCCCGGGCCCAGCGCCCCAAGTCCACCTCGCTCGCTGACGTGCGCGAGCTGTGCAGCAAGATCGCTGCGGATTCGCAGATTCGCGGCTTGCTCGTGCACCTGCCGTCGCTCGGCTCGGGCTGGGCGGGCTGCGAGGCGCTGCGTCAGTCGCTCGTGCAGCTGCGCGCCGCAGGCAAGCTCGTCGTCTGCTATCTGCCCGAGGGCGGTGGTAGCAAGGAGCTGTACGTCGCGCTGGCCGGCGATCGGATCATCGCCAGCCCGCACAGCAGCATCGCGCCGCTCGGCCTCGCGTCCGGACCGCTCTATCTCAAGCGCTTACTCGATCGCGTGGGCGTCGAGGTGCAGGTCCAAGCCACCGGCGAATACAAGAGCGCGGCGGAGCCCGCGACCCGCGACACGATGAGCGGGCCGGTGCGAGAGCAGCTCGACGCGCTGCTCGGCACGCTGCACGAGGCGCTAGCGGGTGCGCTCGCGGCGCGCACTGGCATGGATACTGCGCGCGCAGCTCAGGTGTTCGCGCGGGGGCTGCTGACGGCAGCCGAAGCGCGCGAGCTCGGCGTGCTCGACGACGTCGCGTATGAAGACCAGCTCGGCGCGCAGCTTGGCTCACTCGAGGCTGGCGGCGCGCAGCCTGCGCCGGTGCCTATGCCTGCGGCGGCGTATCTGCGCTGGAGCCGCATGGCGATCTGGAAATCGGTGCGCGTCGCGCCGCATATCGCAGTGGTTTCCGTGCGCGGCACGATCGTGACCCAGGGCGTGGGACTCGGCGGCGGCTCCGCGCGGCTCGCGACTGTGGTGGCGGCGCTGCGCGAAGTGCGCCTCGACAAGCGCGCACGTGCCGTCGTGCTCTACATCAACTCCCCGGGGGGCTCGGCGCTGGCGAGTGATCTGATTCATCGCGAGGTCGTGCGGCTCGCGGAGCAAAAGCCGGTGGTCGCGTGCTTCGGCGACGTCGCCGCCAGCGGCGGCTACTACATTGCTGCGCCGTGCGCGCGCATCGTCGCGCAGTCGGTGGCGATCACCGGCTCGATCGGCGTGATTTCGGTGAAGGCCACGATCTCCGGCCTGCTGGAGCGTCTCGGCATAACGGCGGAGACCGTGCGCACGAGCGAGCACGCCGATATGTTCTCGATCGCGCGCAAGTTCAGCGCGGGCGAAGAGCAGAACATGACCGAGCACACTCGTGCGCTCTACGGACGGTTCCTCGAGGTCGTGGCAACGGGTCGCAAGCGCGCGGTCAGCGAGATCGCGGAGGTCGCACGCGGTCGTGTCTGGTCCGGTCGCGATGCGCTCGCGCACGGCTTGGTCGATGTGCTCGGCGGCTTCGATCGCGCGCTCGACGAGGCTCGCGCGCTCGTCTCGGATCTCTCGCCGGACGACCGCAAAAAGCTGTTGCCGGTCGTGCACGTGAGCAAGAGCCCGGAGCCTCCGTCACCGTACGCCGCGCCAGCGCCCGCGGCGATCACAGCGTTCGGCGCATTGCTCGGCGCGCTTCCCCCGCAGGAGCTCGCGCTTGCCGAGCTGCTGTTCACGCGTGAAAACACGCTGTACGTTGCCGTGGTTCCCGCCGACCTCGGCTAGCTGCGTCCTACGGCACGGATGGATTGCCGCCACCACACCGCTCGTTTATCGTACGCGCGCAACCGGGAGATATCATGCGCACCCAGATCATCGCTCTTCTGCTGCCACTGGCCCTGTTCGTCGGCTGCGGCGGGTCTTCTGCCAACGTGAAGTCCGGGCCGATGCCCGACAACGGCACCTGGAGCGGCGTGTACCACTCGCCTCAGTACGGCGACATGAACCTGATCCAGAACGGCAGCAGCGTCGTCGGTGACTACAAGATGGAGATGCGCACCGGCAAGATCCAGGGCGAGGCCGAGGGTGACCTCTTGCGCTTCGAGTGGGTCGAGCACAAGGCGATGGTCAGCAACCGTCCCCAGGAGACGCGCGGCCACGGCTACTTCAAGTTCGTCGTCGACAAGGGCAACGGTGATCACGTGCTCAAGGGCGAGTGGGGCATGGGCGACAACGACACCGGCGGCGGCGAGTGGAACGCCTACAAGCTCAAGAACAAAGAGCCCCACCTGTCGAGCGAGAGCGACAAGAGCAGCGGCGGCGAGAGCGACGACTCGTCGAGCAGCGGCACGACCGGCACGACCGGCGCGTCCGATGATCAGTCGAAAGACGACGACCTATTCTAAACGGGGACGCCTGGTCCGCGATCCACGCGCGTCCCCGTTTACCTCGAGGCGCTAGGCCGCTTGCGGCGCGAGATCGCCGCTGTTAGCTGGAACGGCGTCCGGCTCGGTAGAGAAACGTGGACAGGCCGGTGGCTACCAGGGCGGCGAACACGAGCTTCGCGGGGTAGGGCAGGATTGGCTCGTGCATCTGGCTGATCGTGCCTTCGATCATGCCGGCCAAGACGAGAATCGGCATGCCGCCGAGCACGAGCGCGGCCGCGCGCTTGGCTTCTTGCACGAGCGCATCGCGACGCGAGCGTCGACCGGGCAGCCACAGGCCACGCGCGATGATGAAGCCAGCGCCGCCTGCGATGCAGACCTCGGTCAGCTCGGCGACGCCGTGCGGCAGGATCCACGCCCAGAAGAACAAGCCCTTGCCGCTCGCGTGGTACTGCATGGCGAGCGCACCGAGCGGAACGCCGTTGTAGAACAGGAGGCCGAGCGTGCCGACGCCGAACGTGATGCCGAGCGCGAACACCAGGAACGAGACCTGAATGTTGTGCGTGAAGAGCCAGCCCGAGAACGCGACCGATTCATCGCCGGTCTTCGTGCGCTCGCCGTGCTCCTCGTGGCTGACGCGCTCCTCGGGTGTGTACTGCTGGTGACCGTCGGGAATCAGCGCCCCGAGCGAGTGCGGATCGCTCGCGACGAACACGGCGCCGACCGCTGCGCCCGTGAACATGATCGCGGCCGCCAAGGCAACCACGCGCCACTCGCGTCGTAACTCGCGAGGGAACTGCACCAGGAAGAACTGGCGGATGCGCCGGTCCTGCTTGCGTGACGAGGCATGCACCAAGGCGTACGAGCGCGCGACGATGTCGTTCAGGTAGTCGACCACGGTCGCGTTCACGAGCTCGGTGCGTGCGCGGATCAGATCACTCGAGACCGCCCGGTAGAGCTGACCGAACTCCCGCGCCCCCGAGAGCCGCAGCGAGGGCAAGCCGCGGCGCTCCACCTGCACCAGCAGGTGCTCGAGCCGCTTCCAGGCCGGCTCTCGCTCGGAGATGAAGCGGTTGACGTCGAACCCCTGCATCGTTCCAGGATACATCGAGCTCGGGCGCAAAGGGCGCTACCCTGGCTGGGTGCGCGATCTGCTCTCGGTCCGGACCCCGGAGAACGTCACCTTCGACTTCGAGCTCGCGGGCGTGGCGTCGCGCGCGGCGGCCTCGGTCATCGACGTGCTCACGATGACGCTGCTGACACTCTCGGGGGCCATGATCGCTGCGGCCTTCGGCAAGGTCTTCGAGGGCCTCGGTGCTGTCGTCTACTTCGTCGCGGGCTTCGCGGTGCAGTGGGGCTACGGCGCGGCGCTCGAATGGGGGTTCGACGGCCAGACGCTCGGCAAGCGCGCGGTCGGGATTCGCGTGTTGGCGCTGACGGGTACACCGATTACGTTCGTGCAGGCGGCCGTGCGCAACCTCGTGCGGGTGGTCGACATCTTGCCAGCGATCTACGGGGTGGGTGCGTGGAGCGCGCTGCTCGATCCGAGCGCGCGCCGGCTCGGGGACATCGCCGCGGGCACGGTCGTGGTGCGTGTGCGCAGGTCGCCCCGGCCTTCCGCCGTGATGGCGCCGGTCGATCGCTACAACTCGTTCATCCACGACGAGGGCGTGGCGCATGCGGTGCGACGCATCACGCCTCCCGAACGCGACGCGATGATCGGCCTTGCCGTGCGTCGCGAGAGCCTTCCGCTGCCGGTCCGTTACGCGCTCTTCGCCAAGCTGGCCGCGCATCTCGAACAGCGACTCGGCATCACGCGCCCCGACTATTTCTCCGAGGAACGCTTCGTGCTGAACCTTGCGGCGATCGCGCTCGGCGCTTGGCAGAATGAACCGAAAGGCACCTCTCGCGCGTACGATTCCTAGCGCCCAGAATGAGCAAACCCGTCGTCATCGGCTACCACGGACACTGCTTCGACGGCATGGCATCGGCCGCGGTGCTCTCGCGCCTGCTGCGCCACGTCGAGGCCAACGATCTCAGCATCACCTACCGCGGCCTCGACCACCAGCCCGGCGGCTCGCACGTGCCTGAAGCCATCTTGATCGGCGAGTTGAACGCCGTGGTCGATTTCCGATACACAACCTCCGACAAGCTCGGCTGGTGGTTCGATCACCACGTCAGCGGTGTGGTCGGCGAGCTCGAGCGCGCGCATCTCGCGGCCGACACGAGTGGCCACAAGTTCTGGGGGCCCAGCTACGGCTCGTGCTGCAAGCTGATCGCCGACATCGCGCGTCAGCGCTTCGGCTGTGATCTGGCCGAAGTCGCGGAGCTCGTGCACTGGGCCGACATCATCGACGCCGCCCGCTTTCCGAACGCCACGATGGCCGTCGAGCTGAAGGACCCTGCGTTGCAGCTGATGACGGTGATCGAGGTCTACGGAGACGACCCCTTCCTCGCGCCACGCATCACCCAGCTCGCGCACGACAAGTCGCTGTCCGAGGTCGCGAGCGAGGCCAAAGTGCAGAAGCTGTTCGCCCCGCTGTTCGAGCAGCACCAGCGCACCTGCGACGCGATCAAGGCGCGCGCGTCGCTCGAGGACGGCGTGGTCAGCTTCGATCTCATCGGCTCGGGCGACGACCGCTACAACAAGTTCATCCCGTACTGGCTGTACCCGGAGTCGCGCTATTGCGTGGCGCTGACGGCGAGCAAGACGCGCTCCAAAGTATCCGTCGGGTCGAACCCCTGGGCCCGTGTGCCGCGCAGCCACAACATCGCCGAGCTCTGCGCACGCTACGGCGGAGGCGGGCACGAAGTCGTAGGCGCGATCTCGCTGCAGGCTGATCAGATCGAGCGCGCGCGCGCGATCGCTCGCGAGATCGTCGTTACGTTGCAGAGCTAGCTCGACTACAGAGCTAGTTCACGGCCATGCGCGGCTGGGACGTGCGGTAGGAGCTGTGCTCGTCGCCGGCAAACAGAATCGAGCAGTTCGTACGGTCGGACTCGCGGATGCGTGCGCAGAGCTCGGCCAGATCGTCGTCGGAGTCGACCACGAGGCCTTCGGTGGCTCGACCGGTGGCTTCGTCGTATTGGCACTCGTCCATGGCAATCCAGCGACCGCGTAGGTCGTTGTTTTGACAGATCTCGTCCCAAGTCATTCGCTGCATGTCAGAGCCTCGATTGCTCGGTTCCAAGTGCATCTCTGCCTCCACCTGCTCGGCTCGGTTCGAAGCGGATCTCGAAAACATCGCAACTACGCGCAGAGCCGAAGGCTACTGCGCGGAATGCCCGGGGCCTGTCCGCGGTTATGTAACAGGGGCGCTTCGTTCACCTGCAGAGCACCGCCGGCGGCTCGCTCCGTTGGCTTCAACTTGCCATCCGGATGGAGCACGGCTGTCAACGTGACGTCGACGAAAAATAGCTTCGCTCACCAATTTGTGGAGTGCAAGGGCTTCCGGAGGTGAATGTGCGCAGAGCGTTAACCATGTGTTCTTCGCTGTGCACGATTGGTACGGCGTAGTCGCGATCGCCGCGCGCGTAATTGCGCTGGCGCTGCAGTTCAGCGCCTGGGCGGTGAAACTTGGGCAGAGTTTCGCGCAAGCAGCGCAGATCGCGTCACGGGTGACGCAAGGTGCCGGCAGATCGCTTGATCGCCGGCCGGAGCTTCAGAGCGGGATGCTGCCGTGCTTCTTCGGCGGATTTGCGTCGCGCTTGGTCTGCAGCAGATCGAGCGCAGACACGATGCGCTGCCGTGTCTCGCGCGGGTAGATGACGGCATCTACGAAGCCGAGCTCGGCTGCTTGATACGGATTGGCGAACTTCGTGCGGTACTCGCCGACGAACTGCTCGCGCGCTGCCTTCTGATCCGCAGCTGCATCGATCTCTTTCCGATACACGATGTTCACGGCGCCTTCCGGTCCCATCACGGCAATCTCCGCCGTCGGATACGCCATGTTGATGTCGCTGCGTAGGTGCTTGCTGCTCATCACGATGTACGCACCGCCGTACGCCTTGCGCGTGATCAACGTGATCTTCGGCACGGTGGCTTCCGCGTACGCGTAGATCAGCTTGGCGCCGTGCGTGATGATGCCGCCGAACTCTTGATCGGTGCCGGGCAGAAAGCCGGGCACGTCGACGAACGTGACGAGTGGGATGTTGAATGCATCGCAGAAGCGCACGAAGCGCGCGGCTTTGATCGACGCTTTGATGTCGAGGCAGCCGGCGAGCACGGCGGGTTGGTTCGCGATGATGCCGACCGAGCGCCCGGCGTAGCGCGCAAAGCCGACCACGATGTTCTGCGCCCAGCCGGAGTGCACTTCGAGAAATGTTCCGTCGTCGACGGTGGCGCGGATCAGATCCTGCACGTCGTACGGCTTGCGTGGATCGGTCGGTACGAGCGTGTCGAGCTCGGGGATCTCGCGGTCGCCCGGATCGCTGGTCGGCTTACGCGGCGCGTCTTCTTGGTTGTTCGACGGAAGATACGAGAGCAGCGTGCGCACGGTCTCGATGCAGGTGCGGTCGTCCGGGCGTGAGAAGTGCGCGACGCCGCTGACGTTCGTGTGCGTGAGCGCGCCACCGAGGTCTTCCTTGGTGACTTGCTCGTGCGTGACCGTTTTGATCACGTCGGGGCCCGTGATGAACATGTACGCCGTGTCTTCGACCATGAAGATGAAGTCGGTGATCGCCGGGCTGTACACGGCGCCGCCCGCGCAGGGCCCCATGATCGCGCTGATCTGTGGCACGACGCCGGAGGCCAGCGTGTTTTGCAGGAAGATGTCTGCGTAGCCGCCGAGCGAGTGCACGCCCTCTTGGATGCGCGCGCCGCCCGAGTCGTTCATGCCGATGATCGGCGCGCCGACCTTGAGCGCCATCTGCATCACCTTGCAGATCTTGGCGGCGCAGGCGTTGCCGAGCGAGCCGCCGAGCACGGTGAAGTCCTGCGCGTACACGAACACTTGCCGACCATCGACCTTCCCGTAGCCCGTGACCACGCCATCGCCGAGGTACTTCTGCTTCTGCATGTCGAAGTCGGTGCAGCGGTGCGTGACGAAGCGGTCGAACTCGACGAACGAGCCTGCGTCGAAGAACACGTCGATGCGCTCGCGTGCGGTGAGCTTGCCCGACTCGTGATGCTTGCGGATGCGCTCTGCGCCACCGCCTGCGAGCGCGCGTAGATTCTGCGCTTCGAGTCGTTCCAGAGGCAAAGGCTGAACCGTGGGCTTCGCTGCGTCGACCATGGCGAAAAGGAGTAGCCGATAGCGCGCGTCAGGAAAAGGGGCGGGCTCGCGCTTGACGCGTCGCGGTTCGCACTTGCGGGCGCTGCACACATGCCGCATCGTCGCGTTTCGGATGGAGGAGCGGCCTTGGCCAAGCACCGTTTCGTGATCGAAGGGCAAGCGTTCGAGGTCGACGTGCACGCGCGCTACGGCGATCACGCGGACGTGAGCGTGAACGGCGCGCGCTATCGCGTGGAGCATGCGCAGGTTGCGACGGCGCCTGTGAAGGTAGCCGCTGCGGTCAGTGCGCTCGGTGCACAAGCGCGTAGCTCTGCGCGCGTCTCGAGCGCTGCGGGCGAGCTGCGTGCGCCGATGGCGGGTCTCGTCCTGCGCTACGCGGCCTCGGTCGGTGATCAGGTCGTGCGTGGTCAGCCGCTGCTCGTGCTCGATGCGATGAAGATGGAGAACACGCTCGGTGCGCCGGCTGATGGCGTGGTCGACGAGCTTGCCGTGAAGCCTGGCACGACCGTGCTGCAGGGCGCGCTCTTGGCACGCGTGCGCGTGTGACGCAGCGGGTCAGCGGCACAGCTGTGAGCGCTCGCTGAGCTCACGCGCGCGTGACGGTAGTTTGCATGCGCCGAATGCGACCGGCCAGGGCCCAGGCGCTTGGCTCGCTCGACGCTGCGCGCGCGGCTAGCTCGTCCTCGGCGGCGAGCGCGAGGCTGATCGCGGCCACGACGCGCGGATCGAGCTTTGCTTTTGTTGGGCGCGGGTTGCGCGCGGCCGGCTTCTTTGCGGGCTTCTTCACGACTTTCGTAGCCGGCTTCGTCGCGCGAGCAGTCTGCTTGGGGTGCTTCGGCACCGCTGCACGATAGCAAAAGCGCGCACGCTTGCCGAGGTGTCAGGACTTCTGCGCAGCGGTTGGCTGCGCGCGCAGAGGCGTCACGGTCGAGAGCAGGCCGCCGAGCGAGGCCACGAGCAGGTACGAAAACAAGATCTCCAGCGAGGCCGACAGCACCACCGGGCGCGGCACGCCGAGCAGGCCGTAGAGCGCGATCATGGCGGCGTCGCGCGTGCCTGCGCCGGCGACCGTGAACGGGAAGAAGATCGCGGCAAACGAGATCGGCGAGAGCACCAGCGAGTCGGCGAGCGTGACCTCCGGTGCAAGTGGCGCGATCGCGATGTGCCCGACCAGGCCTACCAACCCTTGGCCGAGCGCAGACAACGCCACCGCACCGAGGAACGCGAACGGGTTCGAGAGCTCGGGCAACGAGGCGGCCAGCTCGCCGAGCTTGCCGGGCAGAATGTTTGCAAGTCGGCGGCCGAGCGCGATCGCGCCCACGGCTCCGAGGCCCGCTGCGATGCCGAGCGCCAGGAACGGCCAGGGTAGATGCAGCGCGGGCATGGGGTGCACCGTTAGCACCGTCAGCACGAGCAGCATCAGGCCGGTCAGGCCCAGGAGGCGTTCGATCAGCACGATCGCCAGGCCCGCGCTCAGACCGCGCTCGCCGAACGCGTCGCGCGAGACGACGCCGCGCACGATGTCGCCGCCGACCGCTCCGGGCAACATGTTGTAGAAGAGGCCGACGAGCTGCAGGCGCAAAAGCAACGCCATGCGCGGCGGCGCACTGGCTCCGTATGCGGTGAACAACAGGCGCCAGCGCACGGCAGCGACCCCGAGCAGCGCGAGCAACGCGGCGATGGCGGCGGGGATGCAGTAGCCCGGTGACTTTTGGAACGCAGCCAGCAGCGTGGGCACGTCGGTGATCGAGAACAGGTACGCGAACACGCCGAGCGTCAGCACGACCTGAGCCGCGATGATTACCCGCTTCTTGGTCCGTGCGCGTGCCGCACGCGAGTCGGACACGGAGGGCGCGTCAGCAGCGTCGGAAGCTGGGGCGTCGGGCACCACGTTCAGTGATCGAGCGTGCCGAGGAACGCTTCGTACGCCGCTGCGTCGAACAGCTTGTCGAGCTCTGTGGGGCTTTTGGGGCGGATCAGCAACATCCAACCCTTGTCGTAGGGGGACTCGTTCACCAGCTCGGGGTGGTCGGCCAGCGCGGCGTTGCTCTCGAGCACTTCACCGCCCAGCGGCGCGAACAGCTCGCTCACGGCCTTCACCGACTCGATGTCGCCGAAGTGCTTCGCAGCCGTCAGCTGCGTACCCGTGGCGGGCAGATCCACGAGCGTGACGTCACCGAGCTGATCGACTGCGAACGACGTGATGCCGATGCGCACGTTGTCGCCTTCGCGTCGCGCCCACTCATGGTCTTTCGTGAACCGTAGATCCGCCGGATAGTTCGCCATCGCTTTGATTCTCTCGGGTTTGCTACCCGCGCTTGTAGAAGGGCGTGGTGCAGACTTTTGCTTCGATCACTTTACCGCGAATCTCGACGCCGATGGGGGTTCCGATCGCAGTCAGCGCGCTTGGCACGTAGCCGAGCCCCACGTTCTTGCCCGTACTGAGGCTGGGGGAGCCGCTCGTGACGACGCCAACCGGCGCGCCGCTCGCGTCGAGCAAGGGGTAGCCCTGGCGCGCGATGCCGCGGCCGACCATCTCGAAGCCGACCAGCTTGCGGGGCAACGGTGCCGCTCTCACAGCGAGCAGCGCGTCGCGCCCGAGGAAGGGGCCCTTGTCGAGCTTGACCGCCCAGCCGAGCCCGGCTTCGAAGGGGTTGGTGGTTTCGTCGATTTCGTGGCCGTACAGCGACATGCGGCATTCGAGGCGCAGCGTGTCGCGCGCGCCGAGGCCGATCGGCTCGATGCCGTGGGCAGCACCGGCCGTGAGCAGCGTGGACCACAGGCGCGGCGCATCGTTCCACGCGCAGAACAGCTCGAAGCCGTCTTCGCCTGTGTAGCCGGTACGCGCAGCTGTCAGCGGCACGCCCGCGAGCGTGGTCTCGACGACGCCGAAGCGCGGCAGGTCGACCAACTGCGCGGGGGCGCCGAGCTCGCGCACCACGGAGACGGCTCGCGGACCTTGCAGCGCGAGCAGCGCGGTTTGAGCCGAGCGGTCTTGGAACGTGCAGCCCGAGAAGCGCGCTGCGAAGTGCGCCGACATCTTGTCGCGGTTCGATGCGTTGCACACGACCATGAAGCGCTCGGCGGCCAAGCGGTAGACGATCAAGTCGTCGAGGATCGTGCCGCGCTCGTTGCACGCGACGGTGTAGATGGCTTTGCCGATAGGCAGGTGCGCGATGTCGTTGCTTACCAGCCTGTCAATACAGCCTGCAGCGCCGGCGCCCTCGAAGAACAGCTCGCCCATGTGGGAGACATCGAACAGGCCGACTGCGCTGCGCACGGCTTCGTGCTCGCGCGTCACGCCTTTGTATTGCACCGGCATCTCCCAGCCGGCGAAGGGGACCATGCGACCCCCGAGGGCGACATGCTGTTCGTATAGGGATGTTCGGCGAAGAGCGGCGTCTGACACGGGCGCGACCTTATCCGTGCGGGCGGGTCGATTCAAGGCACAGCCACACGCCCGGACCGGAATTCGCGCGCCGCAACTGGCGGATTCGGCGGCCGATGTGCCGCGCATGGACATGCTCGAATTCTATCGCGGTGACTTATTGCTGGCACGCTGTGAGCTCGGGGGGCGGGCGATCGAAATCGGTCGGGCGCTAGGCTGCGACATCGTCATCGACGACGCGGACCTCGTCGACCGGCACTGGCTCATCATGCGCAAGCAGGGCACCGTCGTGGCGTTCGACGTGTCGGGAGGCAAGCGGCAGCGCGCGGCGGAGTATCCGTTGCCGATTGCCCGTGTCGTGCCCTTGTCGCGGGAGTACTCGCTCAAGCGTGTGCTCGCGCCTGATGTGCCCGCGCCGCGTGTGCCCGGCGAGCCGCGCACCGAAGCGCTGAGCACGCAGCGCTTGCCGCTGTCGCGCTTGGTGATCGTGATCGGTCGCGGTGGCGATGCGCGGCGCTTTCGGGTTGGGGAAGGGCCGTTGCACGTCGGCCGCGCGCTCGACAACGACATCGTGCTGCCGGACCGCGCCATCAGTGACCATCACTTGCGGCTCGAGCCTTGCGAGGCGGGACTCGGTCTGCGCGATCTCGGCAGTCGCAACGGCACGTTCGTGAATGGTGTGCGTGTGCATACGGCTGTCGTCGCGGAAGGCGCCGTGATTCGGGTCGGGCGCACCGACTTGCGCATCGCCGCCAAGCTGGATGGGAGCGAGGATTCGGGGCCTACGATGATTGCCGAGTCGTCGTCGATGTTGCAGGTGCTCGGCGACGTGCAGCGCCTCGCGCCCCTGCCGTGGCCCGTGTTGATCCTGGGCGAGAGCGGCACGGGCAAAGAAGGAATCGCGCTCTCGCTGCACGAGCTCGGCGCGCGTCGTGCCCAGCGCTTCGTGGCCGTGAACGCGGGCGGGCTGCCGCGTGAGCTGGTCGAGTCCGAGCTGTTCGGTCACGAGCGCGGCGCGTTCACCGGCGCCGTGGGTGCACACAAGGGCGTGTTCGAGCAAGCGCATGGCGGCACGCTGTTTCTCGACGAAATCGCCGAGCTGCCCTTGGACCTGCAAGCGCGCTTTCTGCGCGTGCTGGAGACCGGTGAGCTGCGCCGCGTCGGCGGAGAGTCCGCGACCTCCGTGAACGTGCGCTTGGTCTGCGCGACGCACCGCGATCTGCGCGCGATGGTCGCGGACGGCTCGTTTCGGCAGGACTTGTTCTATCGTATCGCGCGCTTGATCGTGCACGTGCCGGCACTGCGCTCCCGGCCGGAAGATGTGCGCGCTCTGTGCAAGCACTTCTTGCGCGAGATCGCCGTCGAAGTGGGGCCGCGCGAGATCAGCGACGACGCGCTCTCGCGCCTGGTTGCGCACGACTGGCCGGGCAACGTGCGCGAGCTGCGCAACGTGCTGTGCGCTGCCGCGGCGACCGCGAGCATGTGCATCGAGAACAGCGACGTGGAGCGGGCGCTTGCGGATGTGGCGGCGGTTCCGACGCGCGGTCTGTCGGTGGAGACGCTCGAACGCGCGGTGGCGCAACATGCCGGCAATCTCGCGGCGGCAGCGCGCGCGCTCGGTATTCCGCGCTCGACCTTGCGTGACCGGCTGCGCGCGGTGAAGGGCGCTGCGGACGCCGCGTAGCGGGTGACCTAGGCGCGGCGCGCATGGCGCACGAAGATCGCTTCGTGGTCCGCG
Source organism: Sandaracinaceae bacterium (assembly GCA_017881055.1). Lineage (GTDB taxonomy): Bacteria > Myxococcota_A > Polyangia > Polyangiales > JAFGIB01 > JADGRF01. Next base: position 52,996 of record JADGRF010000116.1, on the reverse strand, counting down.
TCGAGCGCCTGCTGGGCCGTGATGCGCAGCTGCACACCGGGGTCACTTTTCCACCAGGTGCGCTGCCTGCGCGCGTAGACGTTGGTCGCGCGCACGATCTGCTCGACCGTGACTTCGCGCGGAACGCCCGTGGCGAGCTCGTCGACCACCTGCCGGTAGCCGACCGACTGCAGCGGCCGAACTTCAGCGCCATGCTTGCGCACGAGGCCAGCCACTTCCTCGAGCAGGCCTTGCTCGAACATGCGCCGTGTGCGCTCCCGAATGAGTTCGGCGTAATGCACGTCGGGCACGTCGAGCAGCACGGTCAGGTCGGCGTAGCGAGGCTCGCCCAGGGCATGCTCGGCACGCAGCGCGCCCAGCGCGCGACCTGTTTGCTCGTAGACCTCGAGCGCGCGCACCACGCGCAGCTTGTCGTTCATGTGAATGCGCGTCGCGCTCTGCGGATCGACGCGTGACAGCTGCGCGTGCATCTCGACCGGGCCGCGCTCGTCCCACCTGCGCTCCAGCGTGGCACGCAGGTCTTTGTCCACGGGCGGCGCCGCCAAAAGGCCGCGCAGCAGCGCTCGCAGCCACAAGCCGGTGCCGCCCACCACGATCGGCACATGCCCGCGCGCGCTGACTTCCTCGGTAGCCGTGCTCGCGAGCGCGGCATAGCGCGCTGCATCGAGCGGCTCTTCGGCGTCCGCGATGTCGATCAGGTGGTGCACGACGTGCCCGAGCTCGGCGCGCGACGGCTTGGCCGAGCCGATGTCGAAACCACGGTACACCTGCACGCTGTCGGCGCCGATCAACTCGCCATCGAGGCGGCGCGCTAGCTCCAGCGCGACCTGGGTCTTGCCTACGCCGGTGGGGCCGACGATCACGATCGGTCTGAGCGGGTGGTCGTTCACGGGGGGGGCGCGCGGTCGGAGATCATCAGCGACCGAGGCGGTGCTCTAGCTCGCGAAAGGGCAAGGTGCACACGATCGGGCGACCGTGGGGGCAGTGACCCTGAAAGTCGGAGACTTCGTCCAGGGAGCGCAGCAGCTCGGCGATCTCCTGAGGGTCGAGTGCGTCGCCCGCCCGGATCGCGCCGTGGCAGGCCATCGTGGCGAGCGCCATGTCGATCGCGTCCGAGAACGCGCGCTCACCGGCGTGGGCAAGCTCGGTGAGCACGTCGCGCAGCAGGCGCGTCGGCGTGGCGCGTGTGAGCAGCGCCGGCACGCCCATGATGGCCACGGTCGTTGGGCCGAGGCGCGAGCACGGCAGGCCTAGCGCAGCGAGCTCTTGATGATGGTCTTCCACGGCTTGCGCCTCGATCTCGCTGCACTCCATGCGCTCGGGAAACAGCAGCACCTGCACGCGCACTTCCCGCGCGAGATGCGCGCGACGCAGACTATCGAAGCGAACGCGTTCGTCTGCCGCGTGCTGGTCGAGCACGTAGAGGGCGTCGTGACCTTCGCAGATCAAGAACATGCGCTGGGCTTGGCCGAGCGGCCGGAGCGAACCGAAGAAGCCCCGCGCGCCGATCAGGGGGGGGCTGGCCGCGTCGCTCACACGATCGCCGGCCGCGCCACGCGACCCGTCGAGCTGCCACGGGTCTGCTGCGTCAGTTGGGTCGCCGGCAGTAGACGTCGTTCCGCCGCTGATGGCTGCGGCCGCTGCTGGTTGCAGATAGCCAAGGCCGGGCGTGGCCGCTGGGCCCGCGATCGCCGGCGATAGCCGCGCTTGCCAGTAGCTCCCGCCGCGTGATGCCGGACCGCTGAACGCCGAGGTGCCAAGGGCCTTCGCGAGAAAGCGTGTCAGTGCGTCGAGCAGCGCACGGCCGCGCGCGAAACGCACCTCCAGCTTTTGCGGGTGCACGTTCACGTCGACCTCGCTCGGATCGACCTCCAAGTACACGACCCCGAACGGATAGCGGCCGGGCGGCAGTACGCTGCCGTAGGCGTAGGAAATCGCTCGGCTGAGCGCTGTGTCGCGTACCGGCCGTCGGTTTACGTAGAGGTGCAGCTGCGCGCTGCCAGAGCGTGCGCGCTCGGGCGCACCGAGCGCGGCGAGCACGCGCGCGCCTTCGAAGCTGCCCTCGTAGGTAGCGAGCTTCTCGTCGGCGAACACCGCCTGCACGCGCTGCATCGGATCGCTGGCGCGCAGAAACTCTTGTGCGAGCCGACCGTCGCGCCGCAGCTGGATCGTCAGCTCGTGGTGCGCGAGCGCGGCGCGCAGACACACGCTCGCCACGTGTCCGCCTTCAGTCGCCTTCGACTTCAAGAACTTCAGGCGCGCGGGTACGTTGTAGAAGAGATCCCGCACTTCGACGCGCGTGCCCTTTGCGCACCCTTCGTCGCTTGCGACCGGCGGCGAGCCACCGTCGACCGTGATGCGCGTGCCCGCGCGCGGTTCGATCGAAAACTCTTCCGATCGCGTGATCAGCGAGAAGCGCGAGACCGAGGCGATCGAGGGCAGCGCCTCACCGCGAAAGCCCAGGGTGTGAATCGCGAACAGGTCGTCGCGCGAGCGCAGCTTACTCGTGGCGTGGCGCTGCACGCTCAGCAGGGCATCGGCGCGCTCCATGCCGCTGCCGTCATCGCTCACGCGGATCAAGCTTTGCCCGCCGTCGGCCACGTCCACGTCGACGCGGCGGGCACCTGCGTCGATGGCGTTCTCGACCAGCTCCTTCACGACGCTGGCGGGTCGCTCGACCACCTCGCCAGCGGCGATCTGGTCGGCCAGGTCGCCCGGCAGAATCTGAATGCGCAGCGTCACCACGGTCACGCTAGCAAACGGGTTCGTTTTTCCAAGGTATTCTGGCTTACCGCTGCCAGGGCGCATGGATCCCAGGTGGGGTGATCTGCGCCGCCAGCGTTTGATTGACCCCCCGAGTTGCGCTGGGCTACCGTGCTGCAGCTCAGCTTTTCGATGCATGGCATGACCAAGACCTGCCGTGGTTGTGGTCGCGAATTCGCAGCGGGAGAGACCTTCTGCCCGGACGACGGCTCACGCTTGTCGTCGATCTCGCAGATGAACGATCTCAACGGCGTCGATCCGTTGATCGGAACGACGCTGGACGGTCGCTACCGCATCCTGCGCGCGATCGGCGAGGGCGGGATGGGCGTGGTCTACGAGGCCGAGCACGTGCTGATCGAGAAGCGCGTGGCGATCAAGGTGCTGCGCGAGAGCTTCACGCGCCGGCCGGACGTGGTCGAGCGCTTTCGCCAGGAAGCCAAGAGCGCGTCGCGCATCGGGCACCCGAACATCGTCGACGTCTCGGACTTCGGCGAGACGCCGGCTCGCTCCAGTTACATCGTGATGGAGATGCTGCACGGCGAGGACCTCGCGGACGTGCTTTCGCGCGAGTGTGCGCTCGCACCTGCCCGCGCCACCATGATCGTGTACCAGGTGGGCAAGGCGCTCGGCGCGGCGCACAGGAAGAACATCATCCACCGCGATCTCAAGCCGGAGAACATCTACTTGATCGAGCGCGAAGGTCAGCAGGACTTCGTGAAGGTCGTGGACTTCGGCGTCGCGAAGATGAGCGACATCGAGACGCTCGGCGGCCGCAAGCTGACGCGCACGGGCATGATCTTCGGCACGCCCGAGTACATGAGCCCGGAGCACGCCGGTGGGAAGTCGCTCGATCATCGCGTCGACATCTATGCGCTCGGGATCATCCTGTACGAGCTGCTGACCGGTCGCGTGCCGTTCGAAGGCGACAACTTCATGGAAGTGCTGTCCAAGCACGGGCATGACACGGTGCCGGATCTGCGCTCGGTGAATCCTGGAACGCGCGTCAGCCCCGAGCTGTCACGGGTGGTGGCGCGCGCGCTGGAGAAAGATCCCGGGCGTCGCTACCAGACCATGGACGACATGATGAACGATCTGCGCTCGGTGCCGGAGCTGCCGTATCTGGGCCCGGCCGAGTCGCGTGCGTCGCACGTGCCGCCGGAATGGGCACGCTCGGCGCCACCACCACCGCCGGCGGCGTTGCAGACGAGCACTGCGCCAGTGGAGAGCAAGGCCCGCGTCTCGACCGCGCGCTTTCGCCTGCCCGATCGGCGTTGGGTCGTGAGCGCCTCGGTGCTCGCCGCGAGCGCCATCGTGGTTGCGCTGGTGTGGCCGCGCGCCGAGACGGTAGAGGCTCCGCGCGTCACGGAGCTGCCGAAGCCGGTAGCGGCTAGCGCGCTCACCGCCGCGCAACCGCCGTCAGCTGCAATCGTTGAAACGGCGAAGGCACGCGCGCCTGTTGCCACGGGCGCAATCGAGCAAGTCGAGGTGCGGTTGCGCACCCAGCCGAACGGAGCAAGCGTGAACGTGGACGGTATGGGTGAGGTCTGCCGCGCGACTCCGTGTGCGTTCTTAGTGCCGCGGGACCAAGACATCACCCTGCATGCCAAGGCGGGCACGCTCTCGGCCGTGCGGACGCTCTCGTTCGCAGAGCCTTCCGATGTCGAGCTGCGCTTGTCGCGTCCGACACCGGCTGGTGGCACCGCCAAAGCCAAGGTCGCACCGCAGCCGACGCAGACCGCGCGCAGCGAGCTCAAGATTCCGGCGGCGTTTCGCTGAAGCCGCGTCAACGCAGATAGAACACCGTCATGGCCTCGCCACCTTCGACCGCGTCGCCGGCACGGACGCGATCGACGTAGGGTAGGTTGCGCTCGAGGTGCTCGCGCACGGCGCTACGCAGCGCGCCCGTGCCGTGCCCATGCAGGACGTAGCCGATGCGCGCCGAACCGCCGTACATGCGGTCGATGAAGCTCTCGACCATCGCTAACGCGTCCTCGGCGCGCAGGCCACGAATGTCGACTGTATTGTCGGATGAACGAACGGCGGGGTCATCCGGAACGTAGCTGCTTGCCACCGCGGGCTTCGCGTTGTCCTGACCGGCAGCCTCCGGTGCCAGGCTGCGCAGCTCGTTCGCGTCGACCCAGAGCTTCATCGCGCCGACGGAGACCAGCACCTTGCCCTTCGCATTGAGCTCGACGACCAGCGCCTCCGAGCGCAAGCGCGTGACGTACACACGCGCGCCGACGACGGGCGCGATGATCGGCGCTCCGCCGCTGGGCGCGGCGTTCTGCGCCAAGGTCGTCATGATCTCGGAACCGATCGCGACACTCGCGGCGACCTGGCGAATCTTGCGCTGCGCCTCTTCGACCAGCTCCGAGGTCTGTCCTGTCTTGCGCAGCGTGCTGCGCGCCGAGTCCAGCTCGCTGCGCGCGCCGCGCAGCTCGTCCATCAGCCGTTCCGCTTCTTTCGACAGCTTCACTTTGCTCTGCTCGCGCAAGTTCGCCGCGCGCGCGTCGAGCTCGCTTCGTGCAGCCGAGAGGCTCGCGCGCTCGCTGGCCAGCTGCTCGCGCTCCGCTTGCAAGCGAGCTGCGCTGTCGGTCAGCGTGCGGACCAGCTGCTCGAAGTCGCGCGATTGCTCGGGGATGAAGCGCTCGGCGCTCGCGACGACCTCTGCCGGCAAGCCGAAGCGCCGCGCGACGGCGAGCGCGCTCGATGCGCCCGGTACATCGAGCAGCAGGTGGAACGTCGGCGTCATGTGCTCGTGATCGAGCCCGACCGACGCGCTGCGCAAGCGCGTGTCGCGTAACGAGAGCGCCTTGAGCGCTTCGTAGTGCGTCGTGACGATCAGCGCGCCGCCCCGCGCACAGAATTCGTCCACCAGCGCGCAGGCGAGCCCGGCGCCCTCCGACGGGTCGGTCCCGGTTGCGACCTCATCGAGCAGCACGAGCGAGCCGGTGCGCGTGCGCGAAAGGAGGCTCGCGAGGTTACGCACGTGCGCGGAGAACGTGGAGAGATTGGTGGCGGTCGACTGTTCGTCGCCCATTTCGCTCAACACGTCGCTGAAGAAACCGAGCGTGGAATCCTCGGATGCCGGAATCGGTAAGCCTGCCCGTAGCATCAGCGCGCACAGCCCGAGCGTCTTCAACACCACGGTCTTGCCGCCGGCATTCGGCCCCGAGATCACCAGGCCGTGCCCGGCGCGGATCTCGATGTCGTTGCCGATCACGTTGATTCCGTCCAACACGAGCAGCGGATGCCGCGCTGCTCTCAGCTTCGCTCCCGGCAGCTCCGAGAGCGTTGGCACACTGCCGCCGAAGTCGCGGCCCAGTAGCGCTGCGGCGTTGCGCAGATCCAAGCGGTCGAGCGCACTCGCGGCTTCGCCGAGCGCAGGCAGGCTCTCGCGCACCAGCTCGGACAGCGCGCCCAAGATCCGCAGCTCTTCGCGCTCGCGCTCGGCCTCGAGCACCTTCAAGCGATTGCCGAAATCCACCACCGCACGCGGCTCGACGAAGATGCTGGAGCCGCTCGCGCTCGCACCGTGCACGATGCCCGGCAGCCGGTCGTGCGCGTCGGCTCGTACCGGCAGCACGTAACGCCCGTCGCGCAGCGTGTAGAAACGATCCGAGAGCAAGTCGCCGTGCCGGTCGATCACGTCCTGCAGGCGCGCCAGGACGCGCTCGCGCAGCACCGCAGTCTCGTTGCGCAAGCGCTTGAGATCCTCGCTCGCGTCGTCGAGCAAGGTTCCATCGGGTGCCACGGCCCGCGTCAGCTGGTGCTGAAGCTCATCGAGCGAGGGATCGAACGGAGCCGCTGCAAACAGCGCCGGCACTTTGTTTCGACGCGGACCAAGAAAGCGGCGCATGGCCTGCGCGTTCGCGAGCAAGTGAATCACGTCCGAGAGCGCCGGTGCGTCCAGCGTGCCTTCGCGCGCTAGGCGCTCCAGGTGATCCGTCACGTCGCGCAGCGTGTCGAGGGGCAAGGCCTCCCCGTCGGCGAGCAACTTGCTGGCTTCACGCGCCTCGGCGAGGAGCGTGGCGGCCTCGGCGGCGCTGGCCGCGAACGTCACCCCTCGGCGCCGAGAGGACGCACCCCGACAGCGTGCGAGCAAGGCGTCGCGCAGCCGTTTCCATTCGAGATGGTCCAGCGTGCGCGCGGGAATGCCGCCGTCGGCTGCAGAGAGGGGGACTTCGAGCGCGTGCGACACGTCAGAATTTTTCGTAGGGCGAGCTGGGCGTCGCACCGGCCGGTTTATCGGCCGATGGCTGGGGCGACCGAACCGGCCGTGCGTGGGGAACGGCGCGCGTCACGTGGGCCTTGCTGGGCGTTGCTGCTGACGACGGCAACGGATTCAGCTCGACGCGACGCGCGGGGTCGCCCGCGTGCAGCTCGACGGTGTGGTCGACGAAGCCGGCCTTGTGCAGGCTGACGCTGGCCATCGCGCCTTGCGGCACGACGATTTCGAGCGGCGTGACTCCAAGCTGGGTTCCGTCCCGCGTTACCTCGGCGCCGTTCGGCTCACTCTGCAGCATGACGACGACCGGCGCAGCAGGCACGGGTGTCGGTGCGGCGCCGCCGGCTTGGTCGGGACTCGGCGTTGGCGTCATGGCCGGCTGCACCGAGGGGCGTGCTTGGTCGGCGCTCGACACGACCGTGCGAGGTTTCTCTTGCGAGCCGAGCCATAGCGACAAACCCGCCGCGGCCAGCAGCACGATCAGCGTGGCTGCACCGAGCGCACGCGCACGCGCGGACGCCATCAGCCACCACGTGAGTGGCGTCTTGCCGACGCCGCTCGTGGACAGCCGCTCGAAGCGCGCCGCATCGGGCGCGCACTCGACGAGGGCGCGGTCGAACTCCTCCGCCGTCTGAAAGCGGTCGGCTGGACTCTTCGCTAGGGCCTTGCTGACCACGGCCTCCAGGCTCGGCGGAATCAAGCGCTCGGGCGAGCTACGGCGCAAGGGCACGGGCTCTTCGCGAATGTGCTTCGCCATCACGACCACCGCGTCGGCGTCTTCGAACGGCGGGTGCCCAGTCAGAAACTCGTAGAGCAGGATGCCGACCGAGTAGAGATCGGAGCGCGGGTCGAGCTGCTTGCCCGCCGCTTGCTCGGGCGACATGTAGCGCGGCGTGCCGAAGACCGTTCCGTCGAGCGTCTCGAACTGATCGATCTTGCGATCGCCCTCGATGGCCTTCGCGATGCCGAAGTCGAGCACCTTCACGACTGGCTGCGCCTGCCCCTCGACGCGAGCGAGGAAGATGTTGTCCGGCTTGAGATCGCGATGGACGATGCCCTTCACGTGCGCTTCGCCGATCGAGCGCAGCACCGCGCGCGCGTACGACACGGAGTCGCGCATGCCGATCGCGCCGTTGCGTGCCAGGAGCTCGGTGATGGGCTCGCCTTCCAGCAGCTCCATCGCGAGGAACAAGAGGCCGTCGTCGGTGGCGCCGAAGTCGAACACGTGCACCGTGTTCGGATGGTTGAGCGCGCTCATGGCTTTCGCTTCGCGCCGGAAGCGCTGCACGGTGTCGCCGCCCCAGGCCATGTCGCGCTTCAGGATCTTCAGCGCCACCGCACGCCCCAGGCCCGCCTGACGCGCGCGATACACAGCGCCCATCGCGCCCGCACCGATTCGCTCCTCGATACGGTAGCGGCCGGCGAGCGTCGTCCCGATCATGGGATCCGGTTGGCTGAGGCCCGGTTGGTTCATCCTGGTGAGAGCGCCTTTTCCCAGTGGGCACTCGCTTGCGCAATCGCCCCTGGTCGCCGCGTGCGACGCAGGGCACGATAGCACGGAACGCGAGGGCATTGCGCAGACCTGCGCGTGTCCGTAACCACGAGGAACAGGCACTCATGAAGCTCTTCGACAAGCTCTACATCGATGGTGAATGGACGCGTGGCTCCGGCACTGGCCAGATCGACGTGATCGACTCGGCGAGCGAAGCGGTGATCGGCCGCATACCCGAAGGTACGGCGGCAGACGTCGATCGCGCAGTGCGTGCCGCACACGCTGCATGGGAAGGCTGGGCCGCGCTCGATGTCGAAACGCGCGCGGGCTATCTGACGAAGATCTCGGAAGGGCTCGCCAAGCGCATGGACGAGCTCGCCGACACCATGGCGCACGAGGTCGGCATGCCGCTGATGCTCTCGAAGCTTATCCAAGCCGGCTTGCCGGTGGCGAACTTCGCAACGTTCGCGCAGCTCGCACGCAAGTACACGTTCGAAGAACAAGTCGGCAACTCGCTGGTGATCCGCGAGCCGGTCGGTGTCGTCGGCTGCATCACGCCGTGGAACTACCCGCTGCATCAGATTGCCGCGAAGGTCGCGCCCGCGCTCGCGGTCGGCTGCACCGTCGTGCTCAAGCCGAGCGAGGTCGCGCCCCTCAACGCGTTCATCCTCGCCGAGGTGATTCACGAAGTCGGCTTGCCGAAGGGGGTGTTCAACATGGTCACCGGCTACGGCCCGGTCGTGGGCGAAGCCATCGCCGCGCACCCGCTCGTGGACATGATGTCGTTCACCGGCTCTACGCGCGCCGGCAAGCGCGTCTCCGAGGTTGCGGCGCAGACCGTCAAGCGTGTCGCGCTCGAGCTGGGCGGCAAGTCCGCGAACATCATTCTCGACGACGCCGACTTCGAGCGCGCCGTCTCGAACGGCGTGAATGCCTGCTTCCTCAACTCGGGTCAGACCTGCAGCGCGCTCACGCGCATGCTCGTCCCGCGCGCGAAGCAAGCCGAGGCCGTGGCAATTGCGAAGCGCACAGCCGAGGCGTTCACGGTGGGCGATCCGTTCGCGGCGACCACGCGCCTAGGGCCGCTCGTTTCCGGTGCGCAGCGTGATCGCGTGCGCAGCTACATTCGTCGCGGTCTCGAAGAAGGCGCGACGCTCGTGACCGGCGGACCCGACGCACCCGATGGCTTGGCGAAAGGCTTCTACGTGAAGCCCACCGTCTTTGCCGACGTTCGCAACGACATGACCATCGCGCAGGAAGAAATCTTCGGTCCTGTGCTGTGCATCCTCCCGTACGACACGGAAGACGACGCGGTTCGCATGGCGAACGACACGCCGTACGGCCTGTCGGGCGGGGTGTTCTCCGGCGACGTCGAACGAGCCAAGCGCGTCGCGCGCCGCTTGCGCACCGGCCAGGTCGAGGTGAACGGTGGCCGCTACAACCTGCTGGCGCCGTTCGGCGGCTACAAGCAGTCCGGCAACGGCCGGGAGATGGGCACGCTCGGCATGGAGGAGTTCCTCGAGGTGAAGTCGTTGCAACTGTAAGCTGCAACCGTGCCGCAACACGAGCGAGTGCGGCTCAGAGTCGCCCTTGCATGCGCAGCAGCGCCGCCCCGGGTGCGACGTCGAGATTCACGCTCAGCTTGCTTGCATGCGCGGCTGCGTCGCCGTCGGCAGGCTCGCGTTCGGGGGCGCGCAGGAAATAGAGCAGCGCCGCGCCAATCAGCGCAGCTCCGGCTGTCGCGAAGCAGAGGTCGGAGGCGAGCGCCAGGTGCTTGGTCTGGCTCACCAAGCTCTTGCGCTGGGCGAACGTTCCGCCCGGGCCGACCACGAAGCGCGAGACGTCGTGCTGTCGCTGCAGCGCAAGCAAGCCCGTGACGCCTCCGGTCACGATCAACACGGTGCCGCCCACGGCTGCAGTCCAGAACAACGGATCGGTGCGACCGTAGGTGGGCGCCGCGGGCGGCGGTGTAGTGTTGGGCCCGAAGCCCTTGAGATCCGCTGCGCTGCGCTGCGCTGCCACCTCTTCCTTGGCACCCTCCAAGCGTCGCAGTGTCTTCTCGGTCTTGTCGCGCTCGCTGTGCTGGTTCGGTGGCAGCAGCTCGAGGTAGCGCTGATACGACGAGATCGCGTCGTCGAGGTTACCCAGGTCCTCGTTCACCCGCGCAACGTTGTAGACGAGGTTGGGCGATTGCGGATCGAGCGCCAACGCGGCTTTGAGCTCCGTCAGCGCTTCACGATAGCGACCCGCGAGGTAGTGTTCGCGGCCGCGCTGGTAGTGCGCGACGGCATCTGCCTGCGTCACGCCATCCGCTGAAGCCGATGGCTGCGGCGCCGCGAGCGCGGGCTGTTCGACGGCGGTGCCTTCGTCGGCCTGCGCCAGCGCGCTCGATTGCCCCGCGACCAGACATGCCACGCCGCACGCGACCGCGATCCAACACCGCGTCGTGCGGGTCACCTTACGCGAATACGGAGTGCGCACATGGCTGAACGTCGGCACGGCGAAACGGTACAGTGGGGCAGCTCGCCCGCCAAGTCATGAGTCACCGGCACCGGCGGCAGCCACGGCAGCGCGTCCGTGATATGGGAGCGACATGACTGACTCGTCGATCGTTCCGGTGCGCAGCAACCTGCGCGTGTTGGTTGCACGCTCGCTCTCCTGCGCGCTCGTCTGCACGTCCTCTGCGCTTGCGACCGTGGCGCACGCACAGCTTCATCGCGCAACCGATCCCGTGGCGACGCCTGCCTCTACGCTGATTCTCCAGGACGACGCCGCCGCTGTCGACGAGAACCCGGCTGCCATCGGTCTTCTGCCCAGCTACTCGCTCGTGTACGTGCACGCGCAGGTCGACCAGCGCGGCTCGTGGCTCGGGCAGGGCGATGCGCTTTCGTTTGCGACGCCATTGTTCTTTGGCGTGTCGATCGCCGCGACGGTACAGAGCGTACGTCCTGGCCCCTTGGCCGCGAGCCCCGGTCTGCGTGCGACCGACCGCGCGCTCGGCGGTCTCGCGCTTGCGTTTGCTCCAGGCCAGCGCATCAGCTTCGGCGTCTCGGCGCGTGCTATCGCCTCGAGCGATCCACGCATGGACGGCCTGTCTGCGGTCGACGCGGGTGTCACCTGGCACGCTTCGGATCGACTCGGTCTGTCACTCGTCGGCCGGGATCTGTTCGCGTCGCGAGGCGGTTTTGGCACGGTCGGGCTCGGGCTCGGCTCCTCCGGGGCGCTCGGCGCCCGCTTCCGACCGTTCGGCAATTCGGATCTGGTCTTGAGCACCGACGTCGCCATCGACGATCAAAGCCACACCTCGGGTCGCTTCGGCCTCGGCGTGCGTGTCCCGTACTTCGGCTACGCCAGCGGTCTCGCCGAGCTCGAGCACATGGGCGATCGCGATCGCGCGCTGCGCATCGTCGCCGAGCTCAGCGCGACGTTTGGGGGTCTCACGCTCGGCGGCGGCGGCATGGGCGGTGACGGCTTCGACGACGGCCTCGGCTACTACGGCCTTGTTCGTATCGAAGGCCAAACGCGCCCGGGCATCCCGTTACGCGGCCGCATCCTCGACTTCGAGCTCGCCAGTCTCGATGAGCGCGGCATGCTGCGCATGACGCTCGCGCTCGACAGTGCCCTGCACGATCCCCGCGTCGCCGGTGTCTTGTTGCGCCCGCGCAGCTCGGGCATCGGCAGCGCGTACGCCCAGGAGCTGCGCCTGCAGATTCGCTCGCTGCGAGCCGCCGGCAAGCGCGTCGTGTGCCACCTCGAAGATGCCACCGGCTCCGAGTACTACGCGTGCGCCGGCGCGGATGCCGTCCTGATCGATCCCGCGGGCAGCCTGCGTCTGCTCGGCAGCTCCACGGAAATCCTGATGCTCGGTGACACGCTGCGCGACGTGGGTGTACGCGCCGATTTCGTGCGCATCGGCGACTACAAGAGCGCGCCGGAGCAGCTGACGCAGAACCAGCTGAGCGAGCCGGCACGCGCCGAGGTGCGCGAGCTGCTCGACGACGTACACGACCGTACGCTCCAGGATCTCGCCGCCGATCTCAAAGTCACGCCGGCTCGCGTCGCGGAGATCATGGACGACGGTCCGCAGCTCGCGTCGCAAGCCCTCGCCGACAAGCTCGTGCAGAGCGCGGTCGACGAGTCGCGCATGCGTGACGGAGACGAGAGCTCCCCGCTCGGTGGCCGCATCGTCGTCGACGAGCTGCCGAAGCGCGCGCCGAGCGATTGGAACCGCGGCCCCGAGATCGGCGTGGTGATCGTGGATGGCGCCATCGTCGACGGCGATAGCACCGACATTCCGTTCCTCGGCGTGCACATGACAGGCGGCCGCACGATCGTGCAGACGCTCGATGCGATGGCCGCAGATCCCTTGGTGCGCGCCATCGTGTTGCGCGTCGACTCTCCTGGCGGCGCGGTGCTCGCGTCCGATCAAATCTGGCGCGCAGTGCGCCGTGCGCGCGAACAAAAGCCCGTCGTCGTCTCGATGGGTGCAGTCGCCGCCAGCGGCGGCTATTACATCGCGGCTGCCGCCGACGAGATCTGGGCGGACCCCTCCACGCTCACCGGCTCGATCGGCATCTTCTACGGCAAGATCGACGTGGTCGGCCTTGCCGAGAAGCTCAACGTCGGCATCGAGGTCTTCCGTCGCGGCCGCCGCGCCGGCGCCGAGTCGCTGTTCCGAGCGTTCAGCGCCGACGAACGCGCCGTCCTTACAGAGCGCATACGTTCGTATTACCAGCTGTTTCTCGCGCGCGTGGCCGAAGGGCGGCACAAGAGCGTCAGCGACATCGACGCGGTCGCGCGCGGTCACGTGTACTCGGGAGACACGGCGCTGCGGCTGGGCCTCGTCGATCACCTCGGCGGCTTTGCATCCGCGCTGGCTCGCGCGCGCGTGCTCGGTGGAGTCAGCGACGACGCCCAGGTCGTCGTGCGTCCGAAGCGCAAAGAAGGCCTGCTCGACTACGTGTTCGATACAGAGTCGGCGCGAGCCAGCGCCGCCTCGGTGAGCGCGCTCGTGCCGCCGACGCTGCGCACGCTGCTCGGTCGCGTGGTCACCATGCAGCGCCTCGGGGCTACGACACCGCTAGCGCTCCTGCCCTACGACGCGCCGCTCTAGACCTCGAAGAGCCGAAGGCTGCTTCGCCAAGCGCTACTGCGTGTCGCGAAACAGTCCGAGCGCAAACGGGCCTTCGCCGGTACGCATCCGCACTTCGATGCGGTACGCGCCGGGCCCGCTCGGGCAGATCGACGCCTGCTCGCCCAGGACCGGATTCGGATCCTCGGTTACGTCGCGCTGCATCTCGACCCCGTTGCCGTCGAGCAGCGCGAGATCGAGATCACGCACGCCGCCGCCGCCTGCCGCTACGAAGCGGTAGCAGTGTCCGTACACCATCACGACCAGGAACGAGCGCCGTTCGTGCGCGGTCAGCTCGCCGCGCCACAGGTGATCGACTTTGACGAACCCGCGCGCGCTGGTCTTGGCTTGCGCCGCCACCGCTTCGCCGAGTGGGTCTTGAAGCTCGGGGTCATTCTTCGCGACTGTCTCGGCCGCGCGGGCAGCCGCCTCTTCGGCGGCCTGCGCGCGTGTCGGCCCGGTGTCACAACCCGCTGCCAGAAGGCCCAAGACGAGCACGGCCGCGACGCTTCGTACGGAACGCACGCGCCCCTTGTACACTAGACGATCGCCCAGCGGATCTCACAGCGGGGATCCGGAGGTTGATTGGCCGCTCGCTTGGTCCTTCCACCGCGACTCTGCGTCGGCCGTGCCTAGGGACCCGTCTGCGCGCGCGTCCTTGATTCGCGACGAAATCCCGTGGTCGCCGCCCTGCGCTGGCAAATCGCTGCTCGAAGCGGCGAAGTGAAGCCCGAGCTGCACAGCCGACCGCAGAGAGGCTCCGGCTTCAGCGCGCTCAAAAGCAAAAGGCGGGGGAGCTTTCGCTCACCCGCCTCCTACCGTGTCAATCAACTACGGGATCAACCTGCGTCGGTGCCCGAGTCGGTGTCGCTACCAGCGTCAACGCCGGTCGTGCCGCCGGTGCCGCCGGTGCCAGCCGTCGAGCCGCCGGTGCCGCCGGTGCCAGCCTTGCCAGCCGAGCCGCCGCCGCCAGCCTTGCCAGCCGCGCCGCCGTCGCCGGCGCCGCCGTCACCCTTGGGGGAGCTGTCGTCGCCGCAGCCGACCATCGTCGCGCTGAGAGCCAAGCACGCCGCGAACATTACGAACAAATTCTTCATTCCAAGCACTTTCATTAGAGTCCTCCTGAGACGGCCCGCCATCCCTGGGAGCCTTGCTAGAAAAGGGTGATTATGTTTCACCCCTCGTTTGCCAATATCCAAATTTTCTGACGGCCTCTTACACGTGTCGTTGTCCCGAGATCAAGTCATTTTGCAAATGACGCGTAACCAGGGACCGGGGTTCTTAGCCTCTCTACTTCGGTGACCACTCCGACCGCCTGCTATGAACCCTATTCAAGTGGTCGACTGCGAACGGACACTGTGCAAGTGCCAGGCCAGATCGGTGCCGACACGAGCAACTGATTGAAATGAATGGAATATTCCATATGTTTCGGCCCAATGACCAGCGTTCTAACGCCGGCGACTATGACATTCTTGTCGCGTTTTGATGGCGGTCGGCGGTACGAGCGCCTGATTGCGCAGTGGCCGGCTGCCCCGGAGCACTGCGATCGCGCTTGAGTTTTGCCACACCCGCCGCTAAGAGCGACCCCGTGTCGGAGCGCGACGTCCGACGTTCCGTATATAGAAGGAGGCTCGCCCATGACGACGATTACCGAGGTGCACGCGCGTGAGATTCTCGATTCGCGAGGCAACCCGACCTTGGAGGTCGAAGTCGAGCTCGACGGCGGCGCCATCGGCGTTGCCGCCGTGCCCTCAGGCGCGTCGACGGGCGAGCACGAGGCCCACGAGCTGCGCGACGGCGATGACCGTCGTTATCTGGGCAAGGGCGTGCTGGGCGCCGTGCGCAACGTGACCGAGACGATCGGGCCCGAGCTGTTCGGCCACGATGCGCTGGCGCAGGCCGAGATTGATCGCTTGATGATCGCGCTCGACGGGACCGACAACAAAGCCAAGCTCGGCGCGAACGCGATCCTCGGCGTATCGATGGCTGTGTCGCGCGCGGCGGCGAACGCGGTGGGCCTGCCGCTGTGGCGCTATCTCGGGGGCGCGCGTGCACGCATCTTGCCGACGCCACTCATGAACGTGCTCAACGGCGGTCAGCACGCGGACAACGGTCTCGAGGTGCAGGAGTTCATGATCGTGCCCGTCGGTGCCACGACCTTTGCGGAAGCGCTCCGCGCCGGCGTCGAGACGTTCCATGCGCTGAAGGGGCTCCTGAAGAAAGAGAACCTCGCGACCTCGGTGGGCGACGAGGGTGGCTTTGCGCCGCGCATCGAAACCAACGAAGGCGCGATTCGCATGGTCGTGCGCGCGATCGAGAAGGCGGGCTACCGTCCCGGGGAAGACATCGCCGTCGCGCTCGACGCGGCATCCAGCGAGTTCTACGACAAGGGCAAGAAGCGCTACACGTTCGACAAGAAAGAGGTCGACGCCGATGGCCTGGTGCAGCTCTACAAAGAGCTCTGCGACAAGTACCCAATCGTGTCGATCGAAGACGGTTGTGCGGAAGACGACTGGGACGGCTGGAAGAAGCTGACGCAGGTGCTCGGCGACCGCGTGCAGCTCGTGGGCGACGACCTCTTTGTCACGAACACGCGTCGCTTGCAGCAGGGTATCGAGCGCGAGATCGCGAATTCCATTCTGATCAAGGTGAATCAGATCGGCAGCGTGACCGAGACGCTCGAGGCGATGGAGCTCGCGTCGCTGAACGACTACTCGTCGATCGTGTCGCATCGCAGCGGCGAGACCGAGGACACGTTCATCGCGGATCTCGCCGTCGCTACGGGCGCGGGCCAGATCAAGACCGGCTCGGCGTCGCGCTCCGAGCGCATCGCCAAGTACAACCAGCTGCTGCGCATCGAGGAAGAACTCGGCGACGCGGCGCTGTACGCCGGTCGCACCACACTGGCCTGCGGCTGACAGCATCGCCTGACGCGCGATCCACCGCGCGATCCACGTTCCGGACCTGCGCTGCGTGCTCACGTACCCCCGCCGTACGCTGCGCGCGCTCCTCGGTCCGGAACGCGCCTCGCTTGCGTCTCGCGCGCCATGTGACGCTGTTCACAGCCAACGTCAGGTCGCGGGAGCGGGCTCGTTGGCGGCTTCGGCGCGCTCGGCCATCAAGCGCTCGGTGAAGTCGGTGTCGTATTCGCCGGCGCGAAACGAGTCGTGTGCGAGCACACGGCGCAGGAACTCGATGTTCGTGATCAACGGCTCGATCTCGGTCTCGGCGAGCACGCGATCGAGCGTGAGCACGGCTTGGTGCCGCGTTGCGCCGAAGGTCACGACCTTGGCGACCAACGGATCATAGTGCGACGTGACCTTCGAGCCGGGTGCGATGCCGGTCTCGATGCGCAGCGTGCCCGGTGCGAGCGGCGGGAAGCGCAGCGTCTTCACTTCGCCCGGTCGCGGCAAGAAGCCCTTGTCGGGCTCCTCTGCGTAAATCCGAGCCTCGATGGCGTGGCCTCGTGGCTCCGCGCGCAGCACATTGTTGGCGAGCTCTTCGCCCGCCGCGATGCGCAGCTGAATCTCGACCAAGTCCAGGCCCGTGCACATCTCGGTGACCACGTGCTCGACCTGCAGGCGTGGATTCCATTCCATGAAGTAGAAACGACCCTGCGTGTCCATGATGAACTCCGCGGTGCCCGTGCTGTGATAGCCGACTTCGCGCGCGATGCGCAGCGCGGCGTCGAACAGCGCGACGCGCTTCTCTTCGCCGCGCGCGTTGAAGAAAAGCGCGGGGGCCGGCGACTCTTCGACGATCTTCTGGTGTCGCCGTTGCACGCTGCACTCGCGCTCGCCGAGCGCGACATAGTTGCCGTGCTTGTCCGCGACGACCTGCACTTCGATGTGCCGCGGGCGTTCGAGATAGCGCTCGAGGTATACGCGGTCGTCGCCAAACGCCGAGCGCGCGCGGCTGCGGCACGTTTCCAGCGCCTTCTCCAGGGACTCGTCGTCTTCGGCGATCTGCATGCCGATGCCGCCGCCGCCAGCCGCAGCCTTCACGAGGATCGGGTAGCCGATGCGATCCGCTTCCGCGCGAGCTTCGGTCAAGTCCGCGATCGGCGTGTCGGTGCCAGGGGTGACGCGCACGCCCGTTTGCACGGCTACCGCGCGCGCGCGAATCTTGTCGCCGAACAACTCGATCGCATCCGC
The DNA here is from genome assembly GCA_017881055.1 of Sandaracinaceae bacterium. Classification (GTDB taxonomy): domain Bacteria; phylum Myxococcota_A; class Polyangia; order Polyangiales; family JAFGIB01; genus JADGRF01. The sequence continues at coordinate 35,228 of JADGRF010000116.1, read as the reverse complement.
GGTTGGTCCGATGAACACGAGGCCCGCCGCTTCGACCGCGCGCACGAAGCTCGCGTTCTCGCTGAGCAGGCCGTAGCCGGGATGGATCGCCTGCGCACCGGTCTTCTTGGCGGCTTCGATGATCGCAGCTTGATTCAGGTACGACTCGCTCACGCGCGCCGGGCCGATGCACACGGATTCGTCGCAGGTCTGCGCGTGCAGGCTGTCCTGCTCCACTTCGCTGTACACGGCGACGGTCGCGATGCCGAGACGTTCGCAGGTGCGCGCGATGCGCACGGCAATTTCACCGCGATTGGCGATCAAGATCTTCTCGAACATGGGCTCGCGAGCCTACTCGTGTCGTCCGAGCATGGGAAGCGCACGCGTTCGCGCGTGCTGCGCTTGACGCTCGCGCGCTGCGCTCGTCATTGTTCGCCGATGCCCGCGCTCGTGCATTATCAAGGACGGAAGCGTGAGGTGCGCGCGACGCAGGCTCGCATCGAGCTGCTCGCGGTGCGCATGTTGCGCGCGCTCGAGCTCGAGGATGCGCAGCTCTCGCTCCTGCTGTGTGACGACCAGGTGATGCGTGTGCTCAACCGACAGCATCGCGGCTTCGATCGTCCAACCGACGTCCTTGCGTTCGCAATGGGCGAGGGTCAGGCGATCGTGTCCGTGGCGCCTGCGCTCGGGGATATCGTGATTTCTCTGCCCACGACGGCACGCCAGGCCAGGCAGCACGGGGTCACGGCGGACCTCGAAATGTGTATGTTATTGGCTCACGGGCTCCTACATTTGCTCGGCTTCGACCACGCGACGCGCACGGAGGAGCGGAGGATGACCGCCCGCACCCACCTGTTAATGGCGGCCGCTTTGGCGGAGCGTGCTCCCGTGGAAAAACACGGTGGACCCGTATCCGGACGCAGCAAGAGACGCCCCGGTCAACGACCGCGAAGTGGTGAATAACCGAGTACTATCAGTGGCTTGCATGGGCGATGGCAGCCGTGCGCGGGAACGAGCGCGCGCCGGCGAACCCATGACGGCCTCTGTGGATAGCCTGTGTATAAATCGGCCGTCGGCTGGCCGGCTCCGGCATCGACTTCGCTCGGGGGCGCCGGAGCGTGGCCCCGGCTGCCTCATCGACACGGCACGCGACGGACTTCGCATCCTCTCGCAATCCCACTTGTTTCGGTTACGCCAGGCGTGTTTACTCCCGCTCACGCGCTACCCGGTTTTGCGGTGCGCATGCCGTCCCCCAGGAGGATTCGAATGGCCACCGACAAGCGCATGAGCAAAGCCCAGATCATCACTGAGCTGTCCGAGAAGAGCGGCGTCTCGAAAAAAGACGTCCAAAACCTGCTGACCGAGTTGCTCACCCTCGTGGAGCGCGAGCTCGGCGAGAAGGGCCCGGGCGAGTTCGTCGTTCCCGACGTCGTCAAGCTCAAGGTGAAAGTCGTGCCGGCCAAGCCCGCGCACAAGGGCGTCGACCCGTTCACGAAGCAGGAGCGAGATTTCCCGGCCAAGCCCGCATCGCGCAAGGTGCGCGCGTCGCCGATGAAGCGCCTCAAGCAGCTCTGAGCTGAGCGCGCGGGGCATGTACCGCGCATGAGCGTGGAAGGCCGTTAGCGGCGACCGCCCTTGTACTCCATCATGCCCTTCATGGCCGAGGTCGCTTCATCCGCGATCTCGGCCTCTTCGTTTAGGGCGCTCACGCAGTCGTCGCATGCACGCACGCGCTTGCCGTTGGCTTGCACCGTGACGAGCTCATCGACCTCTTCGCCGCAACGCGGACATTCCATGCGCAACCTCCCGCGGCCTTCGCCGGCGCGCCCAGCGTATCACTGCCCGGGCGGCGGTGAAGCAGGGGGATGTGTTGCCAGTGCATCGTGCGCGAATCCGAGCAAGCGGCGGGCTTGATCGAGCGTGAAGCGTGTGTTGGCCGTGAGCTCGGTACCCGTCACGATCAGCGTGGTTTCCCGTACCGGCTCCGACATGCCGATCAGGGCTACCAAGGGATGGCTGGCAAAGCGTTTCTGCGTGTCGCTCCAGAACTCGAGCGCTCGCTGGGCTTCTTCCGAATTGTCGAACACGCCTTTGGAGCGGACTTCCACGGTTTCCTCCGTGGCGAAACGGATCGAGATCTCCAGGCGCTCGGGTACGTGCGCATGGTCGCCGCGCACGAAGCTCTTGGCATTTTCCACGGAGAACGCCACGACCTCGTCTGTGTCCATCGCCAGCAGCGCGTCAGTCGCATCGGGCGGCTGGGCGCCCGGCTTCTGGTTGCGCGCGGCGAGGGCCTTGGCGACGCCCAAGATGCGGGGCAGATCATCGACGCGTGTGATTGCGAACAGCGACGGTCCGAGCAGCGCAAGGATGCGTGGTGTTGCGTCCGCGTTCTCCCACGGCGCGATCGCGATGCCGCCTTTCTTCCGCCAGCTAGCGGTCGTGCCGCGTGCCTCGGCGAGCCGTGCGACCGCACGCCGCGGCACATCTTCATCGCCGATGTACCGCCCCGCCATCACCAGGCTCTCGCGCTGCAGATTCGGTGACGCGAGGAAGAGTCGCGAAAGATCGTTGAGCGGATCGACACCGGAGCCGTCGAGGATCATGCGAAAATCTGGGATGGCTTGCAGCAGGCTCTCCGCGTCCGTCGCGAGTCCGGAGGTACGCACGCGATCGAGGTTGACGCGCAGCGCGAGCTGAGCGCCTTGCGGCGCGTAGGCTGCGAGCGCAGGTGGCTGTGCGTGCTTGCTGTTCGCACCGCCGTCGCCGCTTTCGCTGACACCCGCGTCCGGCACCGCTGGCGTCTTCTTGGGCGTCTTCTTGGGCTTCGGCTTGGGCGGGACGGGCTTGGGACCGGGCTGCGTGATCGCTGCTGTCGCCGCTGGCGGTGCTCCAGTCGAGGGCGCCCCCGTCTTGGGGTCGCTCGCACCGCTCGGCACGTTCGCGCCATCGGCGACGCCAAACTCGATCTGCGATGGCAGCTCGATCTCGAAGCCCACGTCCGGCAGTGCGCCCGCCCAACGCACAGCGACGACGACGAGCAGGTGCAAGCACAGTGACGCGCCGAGACCCCCGATACTGCCCATGCGCGACGACGTCACGGGCGCCATGGTGGTTCGCTTGCAGCTCACTCGCAAGAACGACTGGCATCGCGCACGCAGCACGTTTCGAGGGTTGACCGGCGGCGCGGGTCGTGAAATCTGTCGCTCCCGAAACGTGCGTCATGATGTCAGCGAAGACCACCGTCGTGATGCTCGCGCGCGTGCTCGCCTGCGCGTGGCTTGCGCTTGCGCTCACTCGCTGCGCGCGTTCCGGGTCGAACGAGGGAGCGGCGAAACCGGTGGCCGTGAAGCCTGCGCCGCCGCCTGCGCCGCCGGTTGACGACGGTCCACCGGTGCGTCTGTTCGCCAGCCGGTTCGCGTCGAAGGTCCGCGCGGCGCCGACCAAAGAGGCGAAGCGTCGCGGCTATCTGCGTGGCGGCGCCGTGCTGATGGCGACCACCAGCAAACCCGTCGGCTTCGAAGATTGTCGCAAGGGTTGGTACGAGCTCGAGACGGGAGGCTTCGCCTGCGCCACCGCCGACGTGACGCCGTTCACCGGAAAGCGTTTGCCCGCGCGGCGTCCGACTCAGCCTGTGTTCGACAAGCCGATGCCGTACCCGTACGGCTACAGCAAGTCGAAGAACACACCCGTGTACCGGCGCCTGCCGACCGACGAGGAAGCCGCGCAATACGAGGGCTACAAGATCCCCGGCCTCGTAGTCACGGCGACGGATGCTGGGGTGGTTCCTGTTCCCAGCCCTCCAGCGGAGCCTGGATCGCCGGCCACGCCGAGCAACGCGCCCGGCGGGCAACCCGTGTTCGAGGCACAGACGTCTACGTCAGCTGCAACTGCGACGGTGTCCGCTCCCGAAATTGCCGGCAATCCGGGCGCGGGTGAGCCCGAGCCAGAAGGTCCACCGACGCTCGCTTCGCTGATGGGCGATCAGGGCAGTGTGTTGATGCGCCGCATGGAACGCGGCTTCTACGTCAGCCTCGACCGCGAGATCAGCAAGGGTGCGCGGAGCTACTGGCAGACACAGAGCACGGGCTTCATTCCGAAGAGTCGCCTATGGATGGTCGAGCCCTCCGAGTTCCACGGTGTCGAGCTCAAGGCGGAGCCAGGCGCAGCGGATGCGGGCGCAGGTGTCGGGGTCGCGCTGCCGATCGCGTTCGTGATGTCGAAGAACGTGCAGGCGTACGCGCTCGATGCGAAGGGCCGCATTCACGGGGCAGGGCACCCAGGCTATCACTTCATGTTTCCGATCGCGTCGACAGCGACGTTCCACGACAAAGAGTATTACGTGGGTCCGAACGGGACGTACTACCCGGAGAAAGACGTGACGCGTGTCGAAGCGCGGGAGCGTCCGCCTGAAGTCGGCGTCGACGAAAAATGGATCGACGTGAATCTCACGACGCAGAGCTTGGTGGCGTATGTCGGCGATAGACCCGTGTACGCGACGTTGATCTCGAGCGGGCGCGTCAAAGACGAGCTCGATCCGCTACGCAACTTCGTCACCCCGGTGGGCTCGTTTCGCATCACCGCAAAGCACGTCACCGCCACGATGGATGGTGATCACGCGCTCGATGGTCCGTACTCGATCGAAGACGTGCCCTACGTGATGTACTTCCAGCTCGCGTATGCGCTGCACGCCGCGTTCTGGCACAACAGCTTCGGCCGCCCGCACAGCCACGGCTGCGTGAACCTCGCTCCAACGGACGCGAAGTGGTTGTTCTTGTGGGCAACCCCCACCATGCCCGAGCACTGGCACGGCGTATATCCCACAGACAAAGATCTCGGCACGAGAGTGTACGTACACGGCGATACGCCCAAGGGCTGAACGCCGCTGTCAGCTGCAATCACTCGTAGTATTCGTTGCCGAGGTGCGTGATCAGCGTCTCGCCCATCATCCAGCGCATCACGTTCTTCAGCTTCATCAGCTGAATGAACAGATCGTTCTCGGCGTACAGACCGGGGGCCGTCATGGGGCTCTTGTAGTAGAACGAGAGCCACTCTTGGATGCCGCCCCAGCCGGAGCGCTGCGCAAGGTCCATGAACAGCGCGAGGTCGAGCACGATCGGTGCCGCCAATATCGAGTCGCGGCACAGGAAGTCGATCTTGATCTGCATCGGATAGCCGAGCCATCCGAAGATGTCGATGTTGTCCCAGCCTTCCTTCTGGTCGCCGCGCGGCGGGTAATATTCGATGCGGACCTTGTGGTACATCTTGCCATACAGGTCCGGATAGAAGTCGGGCTGCAGAATGGTCTCGAGCACGCCGAGCTTCGACACCTCCTTGCTCTTGAAGCTGTCGGGATCGTCGAGCACTTCGCCGTCGCGGTTGCCCAGGATGTTGGTCGAGAACCAGCCGCGGATGCCGAGCATGCGCGACTTGAGGCCCGGCGCGAGAATCGTCTTCATCAACGTCTGGCCGGTCTTGAAGTCTTTACCGCTGATCGGCACGCCGTGCTCACGCGCCAGCTCGATCAGGGCGGGAATGTCGGTCGTCAGGTTCGGCGCACCGTTGGCGTAGCCGACACCTTCTTTGATCAACGCGTACGCGTAGACCATCGACGGGCTGATGGCGGCGTCGCTGTTGCGCAGGCCCTCTTCGAACTTCTTCACGGACGAGTGCACGTCAGTTGCCTCGTGGTGCACTTCGGTCGAACCGCACCAGACGGCGACACAGCGCTCGAGGTTGTTCTTCTTTTTAAAGTCGCGGATGTCTTTTCGCACCGCTTCCGCGAGCTCCATCTTGTTCGTCTGCGTCTTCACGTTCTCGCCGCGCAAGCGCTTCACGAACTCGGGGAAGAACACAGCTGACATCGGCTTCACTGCCGAGAGCTCGTCCTTGATCAGATCGAGGTGCTCGCGCGTGAGGACTTCGGCGTTGCACGCGGCCTTGTACGCGTCGTCGTGGAACAGGTCCCAGCCGCCGAAGACGATGTCGTCGAGCTTGGCCAGCGGCACGAAGTCTTTGATCATCGGCTGACGCTTGTCCGTGCGCTTGCCGAGGCGGATGTGACCGAGCTGCGTAAGCGAGCCGAACGGCTGCGCCAGGCCGCGCCGCGCGAGCATGGTGCCGGCGATGAACGTGGTGGCAACGGCTCCCATGCCAGGGGTCAGGATCCCCAGCTTGCCGGTTGCGGGAGCGATCTGCGCGGGCTTCTTCATGAGTGTTGGCCTCGGGTTGGCGAGTCAGGGTTGCGGCCGCGTCCAAAGCAAGGTTCGTGCGCGCGGGCAACGGTGTAGCGAATCAGCTGCGAAAAGTCAGCCCTTCGTAGGGCTCGGGCTGGTCACGCGCCACGTAGGGTGACTCTATGGCGCGCTACTTGCTGCACAAACGGTGCGTAGTCAGCTTGAGCCCGAAACCAGGGAAAAACAGCGAAACACAGCGGAAAGATCCGGCTGTCTTGGAATATGAAGTGTGACTCTGGTTCACGGTGTGGGTAACGAGCAACACCCTGTGACTAGGACGCCACGGTTGAGGGACTTATCTATGGAACGAGCAATCATTCTGGCGGCTGGACGCGGTGAACGATTGGTTAACGGCAAGGCGTACCCGAAGCCGCTCGAGCCGGTGAACGGTGTTCCCTTGATCGTTCGGGTGTTGCGGAATCTGGAACGCGCCGGCATCGACGAGGTCGGCATCATCGTCGGCTACCTGGGCGATGTCTTGGTGCGGGGCCTCGCGGAGTACGAGTTCGACCTGGAGATCAGGTTCTTCTGGAACCACCAGTACGACAAGCCGAACGGTACGTCATTGCTCGCGGCGGCTTCGTTCGTGACGGGCCCGACGTTCCTGCTGATGAGCGATCACCTCTGGTCGCCTGACTTGATTCACAGCGTGCGTCGCTACCCCCTCGCAGCTGATGAGGCCGTGCTGGGTATCGACTTCAAGATCGACGAGTGCATCGACCTCGATGACGCTACCAAGGTTGCGATCAGCGGCGATCGCATCATGCGCATCGGCAAGACCATCGAGGGGTACGACGCTTTGGATACTGGTGTTTTCCGGATCACACCCGCGGTGATCGAAGCGCTGCAGCGCGTCGAAGGGCCGGACGGCTGCTCGTTGTCGCAGGGTATCGGCCAGCTTGCCCGTGAAGGCCGTATGCGCGTCGTGGATGTCGAGCAGGCCGCCTGGGTCGATGTCGATACGCCGTTGGCTCATCGCCACGCCGAGAGCATGCTCCGGGCCTACGGCTCGGCTCTGCGCCCGCAGCCGCGGGCACACACCACGTCGGTTGGTTTCCCTGCGCCTCCGCCGTCCGCGGCAGAGTGACGTCTCCTTCATCGAGCTGAATGCCCCTGCCGACACCTGCGGAGCGGCCTTCGGCTCTCGGCTTCTTTTTTTTACCTGCGGAGCAGCCTTCGGCTCTCCGCAGAGCCCGTTTATTTCCGGAGTGAGCAGCCAATCATCCCCAAGGCACGGCACTCCGTTGCCCCAGCCCGATGCTTGTGATACGAACCGCCCGAAGTTTTGGGAAAGTGCCGCTGGGCCTCCCGTTGGGTGGTCCTTTTTTTTTCCCTTTTCGGTGCTTTTAACGGTCCCGCTTTCGATCTCGGTAGCGCTAGTGGATGGTTCCCTCCCCATGTCTGGGTTTTCTGCAAAACTGAACAGTGCCACGCACTTGGCGCAGCTGCGTCGCGTCGCTGAACCAGTCTGTGCAGCGCACGGCGTGCAGCTCGTCGATGCCCGCTTCATTCAGGAGCGCGGCCTGTGTCTGCGCGTGCTGATCGAGCGGCCGGGCGCGGATGCGAAGACCGGCGCGGGCGTGTCACTCGAAGACTGCCAACACGTGAGCCGCGACCTGTCGACTGCGCTCGATGTCGAGGAGCAGGTTGCGCCGCAGGGTGCGTACCACCTCGAGGTTGGTTCGCCTGGGCTCGATCGCCCACTGTTTTCGCTCTCCGACTTCGCGCGCTTCGCTGGCGAGTCGGTGAAGCTCGAGACGCACGTTCCGGTTGCGGGGCGTCGTCGCTTTTCAGGGAAGCTGCTCGGCGTGGACGGTGAAGCCGTCAAGCTCGAGCAAGATGGCCAGCACGTTCTCGTCCCACACGCCGAGATCGCGAAAGCGCATCTCGTCTATCGGTTTTAAATGGCGCGGTCAGATATGGCATCAAGAAAGCAAACAACCGGTCGCACTGCTAATCGAGAGGTCGCCATGCAAGAAGGCACTCTCTCCCTTCAGCACATCATCGATCAGGTCAGTCGCGAGAAGGGCATCGACCCGAAGATTCTCGTCGAGACCATGGAGCAGGCGATTCTGACGGCGGCCAAGCGCACGTTCGGTCCGAACCGCGAGCTCGAAGCGCGCTTCAACGACACGATCGGTCAGGTCGATCTCTTCCAGTACATGACCGTGGTCGAAGACGTGAGCGATCCCGAGCGCGAGATCTCCGAGACCGACGCCAAGCGTTATGGCCTCGAGGCGGATCTCGGCGAAGAGCTAGGCTTTCAGATCTTCTATCTGCGCGAAGACACCGAGAAGGCGCGTCTGCAGGACAAGGAGTTCGGCGACTTGCTGAAGCTCCAGCAGGCGCGTCACGGCTTCGGTCGCATCGCGGCGCAGACTGCGAAGCAAGTGATCATTCAGCGCGTTCGCGACGCCGAGCGCGAGAACATCTTCAACGAGTACAAAGACCGCAAGGGTGAGATCATCACGGGTGTGGTGCGGCGCTTCGAGCGCGGTAGCAACATCATCGTGGATCTGGGTCGCACCGAGGGCATCCTGCCGCAGAAGTACCAGACGCCGCGCGAGACGTACCGTCCGGGCGACCGCATCGTGGCGTACTTGATGGACATCGATCGCGAAGCACGCGGTCCGCAGATCATCCTGTCGCGCACCGACGTGGGTCTGCTCGTGAAGTCGTTCGAGATGGAAGTGCCCGAGATCTACGAGGGCATCGTGCGCATCGTGGCAGCGGCTCGCGAGCCGGGTGCTCGTTCGAAGATCGCGGTGAGCAGCCGTGACCCAGACGTCGATCCCGTGGGCGCATGCGTGGGTATGAAGGGCTCGCGCGTGCAGGCCGTCGTGCAGGAGCTGCGCGGTGAGAAGATCGACATCGTGCCGTACGATCGCGACCCCGCGCGCTTCGTGTGCAACGCGATTGCGCCTGCGGATGTCGCGCGTGTGATCATCGATGAAGCCAACAGCGGCATGGAGCTGATCGTCCCCGACGACAAGCTTTCGCTGGCGATCGGCCGTCGCGGCCAGAACGTGCGCTTGGCGTCACAGCTGACAGGTTGGCGCCTCGACGTGATCGGCGAGTCCAAGTTCAAGATCATGGAGGAGCAGGCGATTGCTGCGCTCGCTTCGATCGAGAACCTCGATCGCAACCTGGCGCTCACGCTCTACAAGTCGGGCTTCCGAAGTCTCGACGAAGTGGCCGAGGCTTCGGAAGAAGAGCTTGGCGCAATCGAAGGCCTGGGCGGACCGCAGAACGCGGCGTCGCTCAAGCTGCGCGCCGAGTCTGCGATGGAGAAGCTGCGCGAGGGTCGCATCAAGCGCGCCGTCGGCGGCGAAGACTTGCTGCACGATCGCGACGAGCTCCTGCTCGTGCGGGGTGTGACGCCGCGCGTGGCGGATCTGCTCTTGCACGCGGGCTACCGCAACGTGCGGGACCTGAACGCCGAAGAGGACGTCGATCGTCTGGCGATTCGTACGGGCCTCGGCAGCAAGCGCGCGCAGGTGATCCGTGAAGGCGTCGTCGCGTATGTCGAGGGCGATCAAGAGCGTGTCGCCGAGGGCCAGAAGGTTGCTCGCGAGCGTTACGACGCGGAGCTGGCCGCGACGCAAGCAGCGAACGCGCCGGCGGTTGTGGCACCGGCCGTTGACGCGGTTTCGGAAGTCGTAGCGGCTGAGCCTGTCGCGGCTGTGGCCGGCGAGGGTGAGGCACGGGGCTGAACCAACGATGAACGCATCCACGAGCACAGACTCCACGCGCTCGTGCGTGGGATGCCGAGAGACGGACGGACGCGACGCGCTCATGCGCTTCGTGCTGGCCGGCGATCCGCCCACGTTCGTGCCGGACGTGCGCAGGCGCGCCGGTGGTCGTGGTGTCTCCGTGCACGCGCGCTATCGCTGTGTGAAGGCTGCTGTCGACACGGGCGCGCTCAAGCGGGCCTTCAAAGTGAACAGCAACGCGTCGGTCAGTGAGCTCGTGGACATTGCATCGGGCCAGTACGAGCGTCGGGCGCAAGGGCTTCTGATTGCGGCTCGGCGCGCGGGCAGGCTCGCACTTGGCGAAAAAGCGGTGCGCGAGGCCATTCAGGAGCGCAAAGCGATCCTGCTCGTGGTGGCGAATGACGCGGAAGGCAGCCGCGAAGATTTGGAAGAAGCTGCGCAGCGTCTCGGACGCAGCAGTCTCTTCTTCGGAACGAAAGACAGCCTCGGTCGGCTGCTCGGTCGCGACACACTCGGCATTTTGGCTGTTCTCGATTCGGGGATCGCGAATGAGCTACGAGGCGTCGTCCAGGGCATCGCTGAGTTATCGCCAGAACCTTCGAGCAGCCTTCGGCTCTCGAAGGAGCCAGAACCTTCGAGCAGCCTTCGGCTCTCGAAGACGGAGGAGTTATGATCAAGACGCGCGTCTATGAAGTCGCCCGTGAGATGGGCCTCGATAATCGTGAGCTTATGACCAAGCTTGCGACGCTCGGCATCCAGGTGCGTAACCACATGAGCTCGCTCGAGCTGGTCGACATCGACCGCGTCAAGCGCGCCGTGGACAAAGAGAAACAGCATAACGTCGTCGAAGAGCGCATCCGCCCGACGGTCGTTCGTCGCCGCGCCGTCAAGCGCGACGACGACGAAGACGTGGTGGAGCAGAAGCCGGCAGCGCCGGTTGCAGCTGCTCCGGCACCGGTCAGCGCGCCTCGCGAGCGGGAACGCCAGCGTGACGAGCCGCGTCGAGAGACCCCGGTCGCCGCAGCGCTGCCGCCCGCTCCATCATCCGCGCCGGCACCGGTGGCCGCGCGGCCCGCGCGTCAGGAAACGCCTCCGCCGCGGCCGAGCAACGCAACGTCCGAACCTGTGCGCGTCGAAGCGCGTCCGCCGGTCCGCGCCGAGCGCATCGCTCCGCTGCCGCCGCGCGTCCCCGACGAGCGCAGTGTCATGTCGGTGCGGGAAGACCCCGAGGACGCTCCGCGCCCCGACACGCAGCCGCAGCGCCGTCAGGCGATGGGACATCTGTCGGTCGAGCAGCGGCTCGGGCAGAGCGACTTGCCTCCGGGCGTCGTGGCTCGCGGCAACGTCGTGGGCAACTCGGCAGCGCCGCTGTCGGCTGCGGCGCGCTCGCGGATCATTTCAGAGCACCAGGCGAAGACGGCGCAGCTGCAGGTTGCGGCTGCGGGTGGCGCGCCCGGCACGCCTCCGCGTCGTCGTGAGCTCGCGCGTTCGGCGCTCGGCCCGACGGGTCGTCAGCAGCAGCAGCGTGGTCGGCCCGGTCGCGCGCGCAAGATGGCACCCGGCAAGAAGGGTCAGAAGACCGAGATTACGACGCCAAGCGCAAGCAAGCGCGTGATTCGCATCGAGGACAACGTCGGCTTGCAGGTGCTCGCGTCGCGCATGTCGCTCAAGGCGACCGACGTGCTCGCCAAGCTCATGGAGATGGGCATGACGGGCGTCATGATCAACTCCACGCTCGATGCCGATACGGCGAACATCCTCGCGGCCGAGTTCGGCTTCGAGGTCGAGAACGTCGCCGTCACGGAAGACGACCTCATCACGGAAGCGCGCGGCGAGTACGTCGACGACGCGGCCGAGCGCACCACGCGGCCCCCGGTCGTGACCGTCATGGGTCACGTCGATCACGGCAAGACGTCGCTCCTCGACCGGATCCGTCGCACGAATGTGGCGTCGCAGGAGTCCGGCGGCATCACGCAGCACATCGGCGCCTACCACGTGGAGACCAAGAAGGGCACGATCGTGTTCATCGACACGCCCGGTCACGCCGCGTTCACAGCGATGCGTTCGCGCGGTGCCAATGCGACCGACCTGGTGATCCTCGTCGTTGCAGCTGACGATGGCGTCATGCCGCAGACCAAGGAAGCGATCGTCCACGCCAAAGCCGCGGGCGTGCCGATCATCGTGGCAGTCAACAAGATGGACAAGCCGGACGCGCGTCCGGACGTGGTTATGCGCGACCTCGCCACCGAAGGCCTGCAGTCGGAGGAGTGGGGAGGCGAGACCTTGTTCTTCAAGGTGTCGGCGCAGACTGGCTTGGGTATCGACGAGCTGCTCGATGGTGTGCTTCTGCAGTCCGAAGTGCTCGAGCTGCGCGCGAATCCCGCTGTGCCGGCGAAGGGCGTCGTGCTCGAGGCGTATCTCGACAAGGGCCGTGGTCCCGTCGCGAACCTGCTCGTGCAGGACGGCACGCTACAAACCGGCAACATCGTCGTGGTGGGCTCCTCGTTCGGCAAGATCCGCGCGATGATCGACGACACGGGTAAGCCGACCACCAAGGTCGGTCCGTCCACGCCGGTCGAAGTGCTGGGCCTTTCCGAAGTTCCCGATGCGGGCGATCACTTCAACGTCGTTACGGACGTGAAGATGGCGCAGCAGCTCGCGGAGCGGCGCAAGAAGGTCAGTAAGCCTGGCACCGTCGTCGGTCAGAAGGCCGGCCTCGACGCCATCTACCAGAAGATGCAGGAAGGCGAGTTGCAGGAGCTCAAGCTCGTCGTCAAGGCGGACGTGCAGGGTTCTGCGGAAGCGCTCGTGAAGGCGCTGATCGAGCAGTCGACCGAGAAGGTGAAGATCGTCGTGGTCCACTCGGGCGCCGGCGCCATCACCGAGAGCGACGTCATGCTCGCGTCGGCCTCGAAGGCCATCGTGATCGGCTTCCATGTCCGGGCAACCGGCGGTGCGACCAAGATCGCGAAGGCCGAGCACGTCGAGGTGCGCACGTACACGATCATCTACGAGGCGCTCGACGACGTGAAGCGCGCGATGATCGGCTTGCTCAAGCCGGTGTTCAAGGAGAGCCCGCTCGGCCAGGCCGAAGTGCGCGCGGTCTTCTCGTTGCCGAAGGGCGTCATCGCAGGCAGCTACGTCACCGACGGCAAGATCGTGCGCGGCGCCAAAGCGCGTCTGTTGCGCGACTCCGTGACCGTCTGGGAAGGCAGCGTTCGCTCGCTGCGCCGTGTGAAGGAAGACGTGAAGGAAGTGGCCGCGGGTACCGAGTGCGGTATCGGTATCGACTTCGCTGAGATCAAAGAGCACGACATCCTGGCCTGCTTCGAGGTTCAGGAAGTCTCCGCTGTGTTGTGACCAATGCGCGGAGCAGGCCCTTTGGCGGCTCTCCGTGTTGGCGAGAGTCAAAGCCATGGTGATAGGCGTGTGTCGCATCACGTTCTCGTTGCCTGGCAATGACTCGCTCAAGGGCAAGCGCAGCATCGTGCGGCGCTTGATCGAGCGCACGCGCAACAAGTTCAACGCAGCCGTGTCCGAAGTCGACGCGCTCGACGTGCATCGGCGCGCGGTGTTAGGCGTGGCGGTCGTCTCGAACGATGCTAGCCATGCGAACTCCATGCTTGACCACGTAACGTCGTTCATGGCGGGGCTTAGCGAAGCCGTGATAAGCGACCGTACGCTCGAGATCCTGCATATTGGTGAGCACTTCAGTGGGACGGACGGCAGCGATGGCTGAGCGGCACCACAAGCGGGCAGATAGAGTGGCTGAGCGCATCCGGGCCGAGCTCATGGCCGTGATTCTGCGCGGTGGCGTGCGCGATCCCGCAGTTTCCGACGTTTACGTCACCGAGGTCGTGCTGACGGACGACCTGCGGAACGCCCGGGTTTACTTTCGCTTGACGCGCCCCGAAGTCGATGACAAGCAGCGAGACGCCGCATTGCGCGGGCTGTCGCGTGCCGGGGGCCACCTTCGGCGGGAGTTGGGGCCTAAGCTGCAGTTGAGATACATGCCGGAGCTTCAGTTCTTCTGGGCGCAGGGGCCGGACCGTGCAGCCCGCGTGGAGGCGGTGCTCGCGGAGCTCGAGCGCGAACGTGCGGGGGAGACCGAGGACGATGAGTAGTTTGGCGACCGCGGTGAAGTTGGCGCGCGACGGCCAGCGTTTTCTCCTGACTTGCCATGTCCTTCCGGATGCCGACGCGCTCGGCTCGATGTTGGGCTTGGCGGTGATACTACGCACGCTCGGCAAAGAAGTTTATCTCTACAACCGCGACCCCGTGCCGCCCCAGCTGCGGTTTCTCCCAGGCTGGGAAGACGTCCGCGCCGTGCTGCCCGCCGGCGCCAAGTACGACGCCACGTTCATCACGGACACGGCGGCCCGCTCGCTTCTGCCGAAGCATTTTCCGCCTAAAGCCATCACGGGCCCGATTGTGATCGTCGATCATCATCACGCCCACGACGACTTCGGCGACGTGGTACTGCGCGACACGAACGCCTGTGCCACCGCCGTGGTAGTGCTGGAGCTCGCAGCGGCACTCGGAGTTCGCCCTGTACCTCCGGCAGCTGCAACGCCTCTGTACACGGCGATGGTCGCCGATACCGGCGGCTTCCGCTACCCGGGCACCACGGCGGCGACGTTGCGTACGGCTGCCGAGTTGCTCGAAGCCGGTGTCGATCCTTGGACCGTTGCGTCGAACGTGTTCGAGTGCTGGTCGATGGCGCGGATGCGCTTGCTCGGGCTCGCGATCAACGCGCTCGAAACCGAATACGCGGGCCGTATCGCCGTGCTGATGGTGCCGCAGTCCATGCTCAATGCGGCCGGTGCGACCGACGAGATGGCCGAGGGCCTGGTCGAGTACGGACGCATGCTCGCGGGCGTCGAGATCTCGATCATGCTTTGGGAGCGTCGCGCGCGCGCGGATGAAACCGCAGACGGTGGTACGCGCACGAAGATCTCGTTTCGTAGCGCCGGTCGTGCCGACGTTTCGCGAGTTGCCGTGACTCTCGGTGGCGGTGGTCACCGCGCGGCCGCTGGAGCGACGGTGTTGATGGATCTGCGCACCGCGCGCGAGCGAGCTCTGGCGCAAGCGGGGCGTGAGCTCGGCATCGAGCGCTGAGATGTCGAGCCTTGCGCCCCACGGCGTGCTCGTCGTGGACAAGCCCAAAGGGCCGACCTCGCACGACGTGGTGCGCGTAATGCGGCGCGCGCTGCGTACGCGCGCGATCGGTCACGCGGGGACGCTCGATCCGATGGCGACCGGCGTGCTGGTGATCGGCGTCGGGGAGGGTACGAAGCTGCTCAATCACTTGAGCGCCGACGACAAGACGTACCTCGCGACGGTGACGCTCGGCAGCGAGACGGACTCGCTGGACGCGGAGGGCAGCGTGACACGGAGCGAGCCAGTCCCCTCGCTGACCGAGGCACAGGTTGCGCAAGCTGCAACGGCGTTCCTGGGTGAGACGCTGCAGCGTGCGCCCGCCGTGAGCGCGATCAAACAGGGTGGGGTGGCGCTGCACGAGCGCGTGCGACGAGGTGAAATCGTGGTTCCGCCTGAACGAAGCGTGGTCGTGCACGCGCTCGATGTGCTCGACGTGCGCGGCCGCGAAATCGACCTGCGGGTCCACTGTGGCAAAGGCTTTTACGTACGGTCACTGGCGCGCGATCTCGCGCTGACGCTAGGCACAGTCGGGCATTTGAGCGCGCTGCGCCGAGTGGCGAGTGGCAGTTTCGTGATCGAGGAAGCTCTCGAATTTTCGCAGATCGAGGCTGCGCAGCGCGATGACGCGAAGGCCGCTCTACTGCGTGAGAAATTGTTGCCGCTGGCAGCTGCGCTGCGCGGCGTGCCACGTGTACGGATCGATGCACAGGGGGTCGTGGACGTTCGTCATGGGCGTGCCTTCCCGCGGGAGCGCTTGCTGGACGGAGATGGAGCGTGGCCCGCGGACGGCACGGAGCTCGTGGCCGTGCTCGACGCGGATGGCGTGTTGGTTTCGCTCGGCTGCGCTCGCGACGGCGCGGTTTACGTGGTGCGCGGCATTCAGCCGCCGTGAGCGGTCACGGCGCTGGTGCTGCGCGGCACGAGCAGCAAGTGATCAATCTCGAAGCGAGCGGCGGGATCGTTCGCGTGGATCTCCGCGCGCACGCTGCCTCGCGCGAGCGAGCCGGGCTCGAGCGGCCAGCGGAACTCCGACCACTCTCCGTCGACGTGAATCGGCTCGAGCGACTTCCCCGCGATCGTGACAGCGAGTTCGGCGGGCAGCGCCGAGTCCGCGCGCTTGATACTGAGCACCGCGACGTTGCCGTACACCGCGTTCGAGACGTCGGCGGGAACGGTGAGCTTGAGCGCGGCTTGATCGGCTTGTGTGGTGCAGAACGTGCGATGCAGGAAGTCCCAGTCGTGATGGATTGGGCCGGCGTGGCATTCACCGAAGCCGAGCGTCCCTGCGTAGCTGCCGCCAAGGTCGGTGCCACCGATCACGTGTCGGTCGATCGCGTGCAATCGCACCAGCGACTCGCCCACGTTGCGCAGCGAGGGATCCTCGGCGAGCAACGGTACGATCAGCGATAGCGCACGCGTGTCACCCAGCATGCCGAGGCCGCGCACGACACCGTCACGCACGTTCGCGTTACGATCGCCTTCCAGCACTTGCGCGAGCGGCTGGAACGCTCGCGTGTCGCCGAGCTCACCCATCGCCACGACCACCAGATGCCGCGTGTGAGCCTCCGGCAGCAAGTTGATCAGCGCTTCCAGCGCGCGCGTGTCGTGCAGACGACCCAGCCAGCGCACGGCTTCCTCACGCTCGTAGCTGCTCGGCGCAAACCACAGTGCATCGATCAGCGACGGCACTGCGGCGACGTCCCTCAAACGGCCGAGCGAGACGGCGGCACGACTGCGCAGGCCGGGATCTTCTGCAGAGACGAGCTTGCGCAGCATCGGTGCAGCGCGTTCGTCGAACAGGCGGCCGAGCGCAATCGCGGCTTCCGCAGCGACCCACGGATCGAAGCTCTGTGACGCCGTGAGCAGCGCGGGGGTCGCCACCGGGTCAGCGAGCTTGCCCAGTAGCGCAGCGGCTTCGGTGCGCGCATCGGTTGGTGCGCTGGCGTCGAGCATCAGCTGCGAGAGCGGTGCGACGGCGCGTCGATCGCCAAGGCGTCCCCACTCGAGCGCCTGTAGATTGGGCGTCAGCTGCGCCTTGGCGCGCTCGGGCGCGAGCGAGTCGATCCACGCGTATACCTCGCCGCGCAACGCCTGCACGCGCTGTGGATCGAGATCGGCGAGGTTGTTGCGCTCCTTCGGGTCGTGCACGAGGTCGTATAGCTCGAACAACCCGAAGCGCAGATCGGCGACCAGCTTGTAGGGCCAGCTGACGACCATCTTCTTGTGAATGACGGCGGAGAACACCGGTCCGCGATCGGAGGAGCTTCCTTGCTTACCGAGCGCCAGACCGCGTAGGTCGGCGCCGCGCATGGTCTTCGCGGGATCGACGTCGAGCAAGCCGAGCACGGTCGGGACGATGTCGATGCTCTCCACCGGCGCTGCCACGCGTCTCGGCGCAAACGGCTTGGCGATCACGAGCAGCGGCACGTGCACCTGTTCCTCGTAGACCGAGGAGCCGTGGTAGACGCCGCCGTGATCGTGGAACTCTTCGCCGTGGTCGGCGGTGATCACGATCACCAGGTTCTTCTTGAAGCGCCGCTCCGTCTCGCGCACCAGGCGACCGATCGCTTTGTCGGTGGCGAGCAGCTCGCTGTCGTAGCGGTCCAGATCGGAGGTGCCGAGCGTGGTGGCTTCATAGGGCTCGTGCACGTCGAAGTAATGCGCCCAGATCAGCGCGCTCGGCTCGCCGCGTCCGAGCGTGCGATCGACTTCCGCGAGCACGCGGTCGGTCATCTCCTCGGCGGGACGATCCTGGTGTTCGTGTAGCGCAAAACCAAACGCGTCGTTCTCGTAAACGGACAGCTTCTCGGCCGCCGTGTGGAAGATGCCCTGCGTGTAGAACGCGGCGGTGTGGTAGCCGGCGGCCGCGAGCACGCGGGGCAGTGTGGCGGTCGGTGTGGGCTGGCCGAGATCCAGCGTCTCGTGCAGGTACTCCGACGTCATCAGCGAGCACAGCGAGTAGCTGGAATGCGGCGCCTGCGCGTACGCATGCTCGAACACCACACCGCGGGCGCCCAGCGCGTCGAGCTCCGGCGTGATGTGGCGCGTGTAGCCGTAGAGGCCGAGGTGATCGGCACGCAGGGCGTCGATCGTGATCAACAGCACGTGGGCACCTTCGAGCGTGGGCAGCGTCGCTTTGTCTCCATCGCGTGTGCGACGCGAACGCGCTTGCTCCGCGCGCTGCCGCGCCAGCTCTGCGCTGCGCTCGTCGACGCGCGGCAGAAGCGGCGCGAGCCCCAACATGAGCGAGCGCGAATGCGGCACGTTCGCAGAAAGCAGCGCGACGCGAACGTTCTGATTCTGATCGAGCGACGCGAGGCTCCGCTGCAGACCCAGCGGGAGTGCGAGTGCGAGCGCGAGGCCCACGGCGAAGCTGCGCCGTGGCAACGCGCCCGCGTCGTGCACGCGAGCGATCGCGATCGCCGCGGCGAGCGCGAAAAGCACGAGAGCGACGACGCCGAGCACGGCGTGCAGGTAGTCGTAAAGGCCGGGCAGCACGAGCTGATCGAGCTTCGCCGCGGCGAAGGCGACGGCGAGCACCGCGGCAACGACGATGCGCGCCGGCGTGTTCGCCGCTGTGCGCGCGCGTGCGAAGATGACTTGGAGCGCCAGCAGCCCGCCGAACGCAGCCGCTGCGAGCAGCACGAACACGGCGGGAACGAGCAGGGGCTTTGCCGCCAGCCGCGACATCTTGCCGCCATTGAACAGCAGGCGCGCGACCGTGGCGATCGCGGGCGTAAGCAAGAGCGCGAAAATTCCGGCCCGTGCGCGGGTTCGCGCGCTCGGCGCCTCCAGGCGCGCGGCCACCAGCGGCGAAGCCCCGCTGTGCACCAACGCCACCAGGGCTCCCAGCACCGCCGCGACCGGGACCTGGGTCGAAAGCAACCGCAGGAGCAGATCCGCTCGGTCGCGGGTCGACTCCATGAACAGCCAGTGCGCGCCGAAATCGGCTAGGGCGGTGGCCAGGCCGGCGAGGGCGCCGACCCAGACTCCGACCGAAACCGCTTGGAGACTGCGCTTAACCATCCGCGCGGCCCTACTTGTACTACGCCGAGAGCGGGACGCTGCTCGGCGGGCACGTCACTGGTTGTCCGGCAGGCTGGTTTTCCAGGTACCGGGCCGGAGGTGCCGACCGGATTCGAACCGGTGTGTGATGGTTTTGCAAACCATTGCCTAACCGCTTGGCTACGGCACCAGACCCTTTGCAGGGCGGGCAGACGTGTAGCGCGCCCGTTTCCGAATGTCCAGATTGACCGCGAAATACCCCCTGGAACATCGGATTGTTCTTTGTCATTCTCCGCCTCGCAATGACCTCGACCCAGCGCGAAATCGAAGTTTCCTACGATGTCTCCAACGAGTTCTTCCGGCTCTGGCTGGACGACCGCATGCACTACACGAGTGCCAGCTACTTCTCCGAGCAGGAATCTCTCGAGGAAGCCCAGCTGAACAAGTGCAAGATCCTCCACGACTACGCGGAGATCACACCCGACAAGCTAGTGCTCGACATCGGTTGCGGTTGGGGCGCGAACATCGAGTACCTCGCGGGCCGCGGCGTCAAGCGCTTGCACGGCATCACGCTCTCCACGGCGCAGGCCGACGAGATTCACGCGCGTAAGCTGCCCGGCACGTCGATCAAAGTCATCGACTACAAGGACTACACGCCGACCGAGAAGTACGACGCGCTGGTCTCGATCGAGATGATCGATCACCTGTGCTCGCCCGCGCAGGCGCGTGAAGGCAAGGCCATCGAGATCTACCGTCAGTACTTCAAGAAGCTGCACGCATGGGTCAAGCCCGGCGCGTGCTTCGGTTTCCAGGCCATCTTGCGCAACCGCGTGCCGCGCAACCGCAAGGATCTCGAGGATCTCGCATTCACGGCGGACGTGATCTTTCCGGGCGGCCTGAACCCGCGTCTCGAAGAGCTGATCGCCGCCGTCAACCCGTACTGGGAAGTGCTCGAGCTGCGCACGCAGCGTCAGAGCTACGGCAAGACCACGGGCGAATGGCTGCGTCGCATGCGCGATCACGAGCCGGCGATCCGCAAGCAGTGGGGCGACCAGGTGTACGCCGACTACGAGCGCTATCTCGACACCTGCGTGCGCGCGTTCAAGAATCACTGGTCGAGCGACGTGCAGATCAAGCTGCAACAGATTCCGGAGTGATGGCGGGCGCCACCGCGCAGCGTAAATTCGTAATGTCCTGCGCTCACGAGCCGGGATGAAGTGGTATAGGTCGCTCTGAGGACAGAGGGACCCATGACCAAGTATCTCGATTCGTTTGGTAGCAGGACGACGTTGACGGTCGGCAGCCGCAGCTACGACATCTGGCGGCTCGATGCGGTGACGAAAGCCGGCGTGGGAGATGTCTCCCGGTTGCCGTTTTCGCTGCGTGTTCTGCTCGAGAATCTGTTGCGTCAGGAAGACGGCACGAACGTCACGCGCGCCGACATCGAAGCGGTCGTGAAGTGGGATCCGAAGGCCAAGCCGAGCCACGAGATCGCGTACATGCCGGCGCGGGTGCTGCTGCAAGACTTCACCGGCGTGCCGTGCGTCGTGGATCTCGCTGCGATGCGCGAGGCGATGCTCTCGATCGGCGGCGACCCTTCGAAGATCAATCCGCTGCAGCCCGCAGACTTGGTGATCGATCACTCCGTGCAGGTCGACTCGTTCGGCACGCTGCGCTCGTTCGATGAAAACGTGAAGCTCGAGTTCGAGCGCAACCAAGAGCGCTACCAGTTCTTGAAGTGGGGCCAGACGGCGTTCAAGGGCTTCCGCGTGGTGCCGCCAGGTACGGGCATCGTGCACCAGGTGAACCTGGAGTACCTCGCGCAGGTCGTGTTCACCGGCGAGCGCGACGGCAAGAAGCTCGCGTACCCGGACACGCTCGTGGGCACCGACTCGCACACCACGATGATCAACGGCCTCGGTGTGCTCGGTTGGGGCGTCGGCGGCATCGAAGCGGAAGCTGCGATGCTCGGTCAGTCGGTCGCGATGCTCGTGCCGGAAGTGATCGGTTTCAGGCTGACGGGCAAGCTCCCCGAAGGTGTCACGGCGACCGACCTCGTGCTCACCGTCACGCAGATGCTGCGTAAGAAAGGTGTCGTCGACAAGTTCGTCGAATTCTACGGCGACGGTCTCGACAACCTGTCGCTACCCGACCGCGCGACGATCGCGAACATGGCGCCCGAGTACGGCGCGACCATGGGCTTCTTCCCCGTCGACTCCGAGACACTCGCGTTCATGCGTTTCACGGGTCGCAGCGACGAGCAGGTCGCGCTGATCGAGGCGTACTGCAAGGCGCAGGGCCTGTTCCGAATCTCGGGTCAGCCCGATCCGGTCTTCACCGACACGCTGCAGCTCGATCTCGGCATCGTCGAAGCCTCGCTCGCCGGTCCGAAGCGCCCGCAGGATCGCGTCGCGCTCAAGAACGCAAAAGCCGAATGGCAGAAGGCGTTGCCCACCATCCTCGGTGAGAAGGGCAAAGCCGACGCGAAAGCTACCGTGCAGGCCGAGGGCACGAGCTACACGCTCACGCACGGCGACATCGTGATCGCCGCGATCACCAGCTGCACCAACACCAGCAATCCCGCCGTGCTGATGGCCGCGGGGCTGCTCGCGAAGAAAGCCGTTGCGCGCGGCTTGCGTACGAAGCCGTGGGTGAAGACCAGCCTGGCGCCAGGCTCGCAGGTCGTCACCGACTACCTAACGCAGGCGGGCCTGCTCGAGCCTCTGCAGAAGCTCGGCTTCTTCGTGGTCGGCTACGGCTGCACCACCTGCATAGGCAATTCGGGCCCGCTGCCCGACGCCGTGTCAGCTGCCATCAAAGACGCGGACCTCGTCGCTGCGTCCGTGCTCTCCGGCAACCGCAACTTCGAAGGTCGTGTTCATCCGCAGGTGCGCGCCAACTACCTCGCGTCGCCGCCGCTCGTGGTCGCGTACGCGCTTGCCGGCACGATGAACCTCGATCTCGCGAACGACGCGATCGGCGAAGGGTCCGATGGCAAGCCCGTGCGCTTGGTCGACATCTGGCCGAGTCAGGCAGAGATTCGAGACGCAATGCGCGCGTCGGTCAAGCGCGAGATGTTCGTGCAGCGCTACGGTCATGTGCTCGAAGGACCCGCCCAGTGGCAGGCCGTCAAAGCACCGACGGCCACGACGTTCGAGTGGGATGCGAAGTCCACGTACATCCGCAGGCCGACCTTCTTCGAGGGTCTCAAGCGCGGCAAGCCCGAAGCCCCGAAGGACATCGTCCACGCGCGTGTGTTGGCGTTGCTGGGGGACTCGGTCACGACCGATCACATCTCGCCGGCCGGCAACATCGCCAAGGGCAGCCCCGCCGCGAAGTACTTGGACGAGAACGGCGTCAGTCCGCGCGACTACAACCAGTACGGTGCGCGGCGCGGCAACCACGAAGTGATGATGCGCGGCACGTTCGCGAACATCCGTTTGCAAAACCTGCTCACGCCGGCCACCCAGGGCGGCGTTACGCGCCACTTGCCCGGTGGCGCGCAGATGTCCATCTACGACGCCGCGATGCGCTACAAGGCGGAAGCTACGCCCCTCGTCGTGATCGGCGGCAAAGAGTACGGCACGGGCAGCTCACGCGATTGGGCCGCCAAGGGCACCACGTTGCTCGGTGTGCGCGCCGTGATCTGCGAGAGCTACGAGCGCATCCACCGCTCGAACCTAATCGGCATGGGCGTGCTGCCGCTCGAGTTTCTGCCAGGTCAATCGCGCGAGACCCTCGGCCTCACCGGCGAGGAGGTGCTCACGATCACCGGCATCTCGGCAGGTCTCTCCCCCCGCAAGAAGCTGACCGTCAAAGCCGACGCCAAGACCTTCGAAGTCGTCGCTCGCCTCGATGGTCAGCAAGAGATCGAGTATTACTTGCACGGCGGGATTCTTCCCTACGTCCTCCGTCAGCTCGCTGGTGCCAGCTGACCGAGCGGTGCGCTGCCCTGCGGTCACTCGCGCAAGAGCACGTTGCAATAGCAGCGGACTCTTTCTACCAAGTTCCCGTGCGGGCTCCGAGTGCGAGCCCAGCATGCGCTGCAACAGCGTGGAGCCCGCGCGCGGCGGTGGGATGACGAAGAGCAGACGGTTCTACATGGCGTGAGAATCGAAGTAAGTGTCAGGTTTTGGAGCGAAGCTTGGCGATCAGGATCTGGTGCTCGCTGTCACCCGTGAACGGTTCGCGCGAAAACGAGCCGAACCGATCCTCTACGACAAAGTCGTTGTAGTGCAAGAGCGCGAGCAGCTCCTCCGGGAAGTAGCAGCGAAGCGAGAGCGGGGTGGTGCGGTCGATCTCAGGGCGATCGACGCGTTGAAACATCATCTGCACGGTCTGCACCTGACGTGCAGCGTCATACGCGTAGCTCTCGCCGTAGGCATGGCGCGTTCCGTCGCTCGGGTCGAACACTGCGCGGCAACGGTACACGCGCTCCGGGTTGCGGTTGAGCGCGCCGAGATCCGGCATCAGTACGTCGAGCGCGAAGCGACCGCGCGGCGAGAGGTGGGCTCGTATGCTGGCGAGCGTGCGTTCCACGTCGCGTCGTGAATACAGGTGCATGAACAGGTTGAACGGTGCAATCACCAGCGCGAACTTCCTGCCGAGCCGCAGGCTCCTCATGTCCCCGCGTCGCAGCTCCACCCGCGCTCGTGCTGCTGCGGGCAAACGAGCGACGTGCTCCGCGGCTCGGGCCAGCATGTCGGTCGAGCGATCGACTCCGACCACGTGCGTGCCGCTGCGCGCCAGCGCGAGCGTGATCCGCCCGGTGCCCGCACCCAGCTCCAACACCTCGCCACGGTGCGCTCGCGCCAGCTCTTGGTAGAACGCGATGTCCTTGCGATGCGCACGATACGCGTGGTCGTAGTAGCGCGGTCGTTCGTAGAGCGCCGTGCTCCCGCGCTCCATGGTGGCATCTACCGACTGATCGTGGCTCGGATCAGGTCGACTCTTGGGACTCATCGCGCCTCGGGGGGCTGGCCCTTGGGCCAGGTCAGCTCATCGACCAGGAAGCGGTCCCCGTCGCGCGACAGGATCAAGCTCACCGGCCAATCATCGCGCGCGGCCGCTTGCGCCTCCGCACCTCGCTCCGCGCCAGCGTACGCATGCGCAGCCAGGTTTGCGTCGCCCGGCGTGGCAAGCCCAGTCAGGCGCAGACGGCCTTGCGTGAGGAAGAAGCTCTCTTCGATCAACAAGCTGCGCATAGGCGTCGCCTTGGCCGTGCCGGCGAGCCGCTCCTGCCGTGCCTGCGCGCGCAGCTTGCGTGCGAGCGTGCCGGTAGCGAAATGGGATGCACGTTCGTAGGCGGCCGCCGTGTACGCGGCCACGAAGCTCTCGGCGGCACGCTCGGGGGTCAGTGTCAGCGTGCGCTCGTGCTCGCTGCTGCCATCGTCGCTGGGGACCTCGTGGAGCACGACCACGGTCGCGATGATGGCCGCGACGCTCGAGCCGAGCGCCAGCGTGAAGGGCAGCGGCCAGCGCACGCTTGCCGCTGATGGCTGCAGCGCTTCACTCATGTCGACGGTGCTCCAGCACGGCCTGCGCGATCTCGGCAAACCCCAGGCCGCGATCGGCGTTGCTCACGAAGCGCGGTGGAACGGGCAATGCCGCTAGATGTTCTCGCACGTTGGCGACGCCCGCGCTCACAGGAAAGTACGCGAATGCCGCCGCGTCGTTGCCGCTGTCTCCAATGAACAGCCAACGCTCGCGCTCGGCGTCGACGTCGCCCAGCTGCTCCGCGCGGCAGGCATGCACGACGCCTTTGGCTTTGTCGCAGGCACTGACCGCCGCATGCGCGTGTACGCTGGACACGACTGGACGCGCGCCTTCCGCTTCGAACAGCGCGCAGAGCTGCGCGATGCGCTCCGCCGATACGTGCACGCGTTCACCGATGTCATAGGCGAGATCGCAGCGCCGAGCCCAGCTGTCATCCGCCAACTGCGCCCATGGCGCATCCCGCAGCACGCGCGCGCGCACGCGCTGCAGCTGCTCGTGCTGCGTGGCTCGCACGTCGTCGCCATCGAAGTAACCGCGGATCAGCTGCGTGTCGGTCACGCGCACGTAGCCTGCGCCGTTTTCGCCGATGGCGAGCAAAAGCGGGAACGTTCGTGCCAGCCACTCGGCGAAACCGAGCGGTCGCCCCGTCACCGCGATCAACGAGAGCCCGGCAGCGCGCAATCGCCACAGCGCATCGTATGCGACGGCTTCGATTCGGCCGTGGCGCGTGAGCGTGTCGTCGACATCGAACACGACGCCGCGCAAGCGCTGGCATGCGTGGGGATCGAGAGTGCGAATGGGTTGCATGGTTGCGAGGTGCCCGCAGGATCCAGCCGCTTCGGCTTGCCGTCATCTGGGGTGGCGCGTAGGCTTCGCTCGGACCTTCTCACGAGCGAGTATCATGGCCAACATCGGATTCTCCGAGCTCATCGTGATTTTCATGATCCTCGTGCTGGTTTTCGGCGCGTCACGGCTGCCCGCGCTCGGCGAGACCGTCGGCAAGACCGTCCGCAGCTTCCGGCGCGGCGTGGCGGAGAACCAAGACATCGACGTGACCCGCGCCGACAAGCTGGAGGCAGACGCGAACGTGTCTGACGCCGAGCTGGTCGATGAGAACGCAGCGCCGCCGGCCGCCAAGCGCGACAGCTGAGCGCGTCAGTGAATCGAGCGCTCCTCCGTGCGGCGCCGACAGGCCTCGTGGAGCTGTGGCGACAGATCGGCTGCGTCGAGCACGCGCCGCAGATCCTGTTCGTGGATCAACGGCGCGATCTGCAGCGCCACATCGAGAGGCGTGTACGGGTTGAGCACGAGCGCCAGCTTGATCGGATAGCGCACGAACCAGCGCGCGCTGCGGAACACTTCTCGCAGCACCTCCACGGCGACGGGCCGGCGCGCGGCGAGCAACACGACGTCGTTCTCCACGACCGCCGGGTTGTGCAGGAGGATGCGAATCACGCTCGGATGCGGATCCCGTAATACGCGCGCGATCAGCTCGCGATCGTGCTTGCGTGCAAGCGATTTGCGTTCGCCGAGGCTGATTGGACGCCCCAGACCGAAGTCGGGTACGCGCAGCGCGTCGCCTTCGTCCGCGCTGGCATCGCGACGCAAGCTGCGCGCGAGCGTCGGCTGATGCCTGGCATCGAGCAGCAATGCGACCGCAGCGCGCAGCTCGCTGCACGCATCGTCGGCGAGCGCCATCGATACGCAGGCCAGAAGGCTCGTGTGCAGCGGGCTCCGTGCCTCCGCGTTGGCGTGCGCGATGATGAGCAGGTCCGCGACGTCGTCCGGGCCCATGCTGAGCAGCGTGTGCCGCACATACGCCGTCCGCATCGCGCCATCCAAGATGCGCGTAATGCGCCGGGCCAAGAGCGCGGTTTGCTCTTCGGCAGAGGGCATGCCTTCATCCTGCACTGGGCCGAACCGCCTGCAAACCGCCGACCGTCCGGTCCGGCCCAGGAAAACGGCGTATGTGCTATGATACGCGCACCGAATCGCGGCCCGATGAAATAGGGGCCGAGGGGTCGCTGTTGTAACTCTCGAAGGACATCATGGGCTTTTTCCAAGCATCCAAGAGCGCGCTCCAGCGGGAATTCGAGGCCGATGCGCTCCAGCACATGGACGCTCTGTATGCCCACGGCCTACGCCTTACGCGTTCGCCGTCGGATGCCGAGGATCTCGTCCAAGACACCTTCGTGAAGGCGCTCCGGTTCTACGACCGGTTCGAGCGCGGGACCAATCTCAAGGCGTGGTTGCTGCGCATCCAGTTCAACTCGTTCGTGAACAAGTACCGTCGTCACGTGCGCGAGCACGCGATCGCCGAATCGATGAGCCATGAGCCCGCGGGTGACGCCACCATGGGCCGCGGCGCGCTGCGCGCGCTGCTCGATCCCCAGGGCACAGCGCTGCGTCCGGTCGTGTCCGGCGAAATCCAAGCTGCTCTAGCCGCCTTGCCGGAGGACCACCGCACGGTCGTGATCCTCGCCGACGTCGAAGAGCTCAGCTACAAAGAGATCGCCGAGGTCGTCGGCTGTCCGATCGGCACGGTCATGTCGCGCCTGCACCGCGCGCGCAAGAGCCTGCAGCAATCGCTCGCGGAGCATGCGGAGAGTCTGGGCCTGCAACTTGGCGGACCCCCGGCCGAAACCGTTGCTGTGCTTGAATCCGGATCCGACACTGCCAAGTCGAACGCGATCTCGTTGGCTAGCTACCGCGAAGCCACGAAAGACCAGAAGCAAAGGAGTCGAGGCTGATGGACTGCCGTTGTGCCGAGCGACACCTCTCTGCTTACGTAGACGGAGAGCTGGAGCCGAGCCCGATGCTCGAGCTGGAAGATCACCTTACCGTGTGCGCGGATTGCCGCGCGGAGCACGACTTCCTGCATGCGCTGCAGAGCGAGCTGAAGGCCCAGCTGCAGCCGGCCGCCGCGCCTCCGCACGTACGCGCTCGCGTCTTGCGCGCCTTGGCCGATGTGCATCCGGAGTCGGAGCACGATCACGCGACGATGCACGGCTTCATGACCGCAGCTGCGATCGCAGCGTCTGTGTTGCTGGTGCTCGGTTCGGTGTTCGGCACCGACAAGGAGCGCGTCCAGACCGGCTCGGCAGCGGAGGTCTCGAGCGTGACCACCGCAGGGCTCGAGTTCGTGCATGACATCGTCGACCGGCACAAGGACGAGCTGCCGACCGAGATTGCTACGCAGATGCCGGAGCAGGCGACGAGCTGGTTCCGCAACAAGCTCAACTTCCAAGTGCACGCGGTCGAGTTCGCGGAGCCCAAGGTGCAGCTGCGCGGCGCGCGCATCTCGCAGGTGGGTCTGCAGCAGGCTGCCAAGCTTTACTACAGCGTTGGTGACAGTCGACTGACGCTGGTCGTGTTCAAGGCTCCGCCGTCGCTTGCGCACATGCTCGCGTCGCAGAGCGAGCTCGAGCGCTGGGGCGCGCATCGCGCGCACGTCGGCAATCACGACGTCACCTACCACACCCTACAGGGCTATACCGTGCCGATCGTTCAGCAGAACGGCATCGTGTACGCGTTCGCCGGTGATTTGGATCAAGGCAGCCTGCTGCACCTCGTCGCGAACGCCCGCATCCCGTACTGAGGTTGGTTACTATATCCCGCGGTATTCGACCGCGCCTCCGAACGTTCCGTTGACAGCGCGGAATCGGGCCCACTATCCTCGTGATTCCGAGAAGTTGGCCAAAAACCGCGCGTTGCGACGAGGAACGGGATGAGTCAGCGGATTCTGGTATTCGAGAGTGACACCGCGTTCGCAAACGACGTCAAGTCGAGCTTCGAACAGCTGGGTGCTCAAGTCGACGTGGCGTACGATGGGCCTTCGGGTCTCGAGCTGGCTCAGGGTAAGAAGCCGGATCTGATCCTGCTGACGATCGAGCTGCCGGGCATGAACGGCTTCCTGGTCTGCAAGAAGATCAAGAAGACCGCCGAGCTCGAAAACGTGCCGCTCGTCATCCTGTCGAGTGAGGTCGACGAAGAGACCTTCGAGCAGCACAAGAAGCTGCGCACTCGTGCCGACGAATATATTCGTAAGCCGATCGGCTTCGCCGAGCTGCTGGAACGCGTGAAGCGCTTCGTGCCGCTCAACGGGGCGGGCGAAGCTTCGCTCGCGGACGACGAGCACGCCGAGGTCGACGAGGAGACGATCGAAATCGAAGACGCGTTCGTCGACGAAGAAGTGATCGTGATGTCGGACGACACGACGCCTCCGCCCGAGCTGCGGGTCTCGAGCGGTCCGTCCGCCGAGGTCGAGCAGTTCGCCGACGAAGCGCTCGATGCGCTCGTGTTGAACGACGACAAGCCCGCGCCCGTTGCAGCTGCTCCCGAGCCGGCTCCGGCGCCGACGCGCGCATCGATTCCACATCATCCTGTTCCTTCAGCGCCGGGCCCACGCATGAGCGCGGCGCCGGCCGAGCCAACTGCAGCGAGCGCGGCGAGCCTCGCCGAGATCGAGCGCCTCAAGCGCGAGCTGGCCGCCGCCGAGCAGAAGCTGCAGGCCGCTGAAAAGCGTTCTGCAACGGCGGAGCAGCGCGCGTCCGGAGCCGAGAAGGCGCTCGATGCGGCGAAGAAGACGGGCGGCGTCTCGAGTCGCGAACTGCTCGACTTGCGCGAACAGCTCAACAAGAAAGACCACGAGCTGCTCGACCTGCGGGACCAAGTCACCGCGCGCGACAAGCAGCTCATCGACGGCAGCGACAAAAGCCTCGCGCTCGAGCGTGACCTCCAGGACACCCGCGACAAGGCCGACGGGTTGCAGCGCGAGGTCGACAAGAAGAATGAAGTCGTTGCCGCGCTGACCACCGACAAAGAGAGCGCGAAGAAGCGCCTCGACGACATGAAAGCGCGCATGGAGCGCAGCGAAGTCAAGGTCAAAGACCTGGGCGTCGAGCTCGATGGGATCAAGGCGCAACATGCCCTCGATCTCGAGGAGGCGCACACCGCGCACGCTCAGACGGAAGCGAAGCTGCGTGCCGAGCAAGCCGCCACGACGGAACGGCTCAAGGAAGAGCACGCAGTTGCGTTGGCTGCGCAGAAGCGAGCGCATGCAGACGAGCTGTCCGAGCTGCGTGAAGAGCACGCGGTCGCGCAGAAGTCGGCTGCCGAGCGCGCGTCGCAGGAGAAGAACGAGGCCTTGGCCGAGCTGCGCGCCGAGCTGCTCGCTCAGCAATCCGCGAAGCTCGCGGACGCTGCCGGTGCACACAAGGCTGAGCTTTCGGCTGCTCTTTCTGCGCATGAGAACGAGCTGCGTCGCACCCGCGAGCAGCTGGAACAGAAAGCTGCGGCAGACCTGGCGGAGGCGACCGACAAGCATCGGTTGGACATGGCCCGCGTAGGCAAGGCGCTGTCCGAGGCCGAGTCCCGCTATGCCTTGCTCGAAGAGCGGCACGAAGAGACCGAACAGGGGCGGGCAGTCGCGGAGAAGTCTCTGCGCACGGTGACCGGCGAGCGGGACGAGCTCGCAGCGCGAGCGAAGACGCTCGATGCCGACCTCTCGAGCGCGCGGGCGAAGCTGCAGAGCGACTCCGAGCTGCTCGATCGCGTGCGCAAGGCGATGGCGATCGGCCTCGGGCTGCTCGAAGAGCAAAAGCAGAACCCCCCGAGCTGAGCGCGAGTGTGACTCCGCGCGCTCGGGGCCCCAGCTCGACGGGCTCGGCCTTGGCTGCTAAACAGCTTTCGTGATGGACTCCACGCTGACGCCCCCGCAGTTGATCGTGCAGCTTTGCCGCCATTTCTACGACCAGGGCTGGGTTTCCGGCACGGGCGGCGGCATCAGCATTCGTACGGGCGGTCGAGTGTACATGGCTCCAAGCGGTGTTCAGAAGGAACGCATCCGCGAAGAGGACCTCTACGTGATGGACGAGGCCGGCGCGATCCTGGACGCACCGAGCGGCGCGGACTCGAGGCCAAGCGCGTGCTCGCCGCTCTTCTTCAACGCGTTCCGACTCCGTGACGCGGGAGCCGTCATCCACAGCCATAGCATGTACGCGATGTTGGCCACGTTGCTGCATGGCGACGCGTTCGAGTGCACCGAGATCGAGATGATCAAAGGCATCAGCGGTCACGGCTACCACGACCGCTTGGTCGTACCGATCATCGAGAACACCGCGCACGAGTGCGACTTGGCGGACAGCATGGCCGAGGCCATCAAGGCCCATCCTCGCTCGCACGCGGTCTTGGTGCGCAGGCACGGCGTGTATATCTGGGGTAAGGACTGGGTGCAGGCCAAGACCCACGCCGAGTGCTACCACTATTTGTTCGAGGCCGCGGTGCGCATGCGCGCGTTGGGTTTGGAAGCCGCCGGCAAGCCAGCGGTCGGGTTGGTCCAGGGAGGCAAGCGATGAAGGCGTTCTGGCTCGAAGGTGGCGCCGCGATTGCAGCTGACACGCTCGAACGGCAAGGCATCTTCTATCAGCACATCGACACCGATCCGCAGCGCTACCGCGCACCGGTCGACCATGTGAAAGCCACGCGTGGATACATCGAGGAAGACATCATCGAGCTCAGCCCGAGCACGCCCAACCTCGACGCCATCTGCGCCAAGTTCATCGACGAGCACCATCACGACGACGACGAAGTGCGCTTCGTGCTCGAAGGCGAGGGCATCTTCGACATCCGCAGCCGCGACGACCGCTACATGCGGGTGCAGGTGGAGAAGGGCGACTTGATCGTGGTGCCGAAGGATCGGCACCATCGCTTCATGCTGACCGAGTTCCAGACGATCCGCTGCGTGCGCTTGTTCAAGGATAAGAGCGGCTGGGTGCCGCACTATCGCGGGTAGCAGAGTCCGGGTTGCTCTACTCGGAGCCGCGCCCTCACGGGCAGATCGCGCAGCCGAACGACTTGGCCTCGGCCGCGCACGTCGCGTCCCACACGTTCGTGCAGCACGAGGGGTCGCCGTTCAGCGGGTGGTTGCACACGCAGTCCGCCACGAAGTCGATGCTGCAGCCGGCGTTCGAGGGGTCGGTCGTACGGTCGGTACAGCAGTCTTTGCCGCGGCAGTCGGTGTCTTGGAACTGACAGCCGCAGTCGCACGTGCCGTCGCCGATCCATGCGAGAGCGCAGTCGGTCACGGGCTTGCCGGTGTCGTCGCACTGACGCGTTGCCTTGTAGGTCGGCGCGCCTATGCCGCCGGGCGTGCACATCGGCATGCTGCACGGGTTGCAGTCGGCGCCATCGTTGCCGCAGCCGCAGTCGCAGGTCTGATCGTCCTTGAACGAGGGGTCGCACAGGCTCTCGTTGCCGCACCAGTTCAGCGCGCACTGA
Source organism: Sandaracinaceae bacterium (assembly GCA_017881055.1). Taxonomy (GTDB): domain Bacteria; phylum Myxococcota_A; class Polyangia; order Polyangiales; family JAFGIB01; genus JADGRF01. The sequence continues at coordinate 3,361 of JADGRF010000116.1, read as the reverse complement.
GGGTTGAACGAGCTGGTCATTGGAGCGTCGTCGCAGGTCCCGGCGGCACTGCACGTGGCGCTCTTGCGGCAGGCGGTTTGGCAGGCTTGGCCGATCTTGTCGGGGGTGCCGTTGCCGCAGGTGCCTGCGTTGGTGCACGTCTCGCCGGTCGTGCACTCGTTGTCGTCGTTGCACGTTCCGCCGCTGGGCGTCGGCGTGCCCGTGCACGAGCGGGTCGCATCGCAACGGTCATCCGTGGTGCACGAGTTGTAGTCGTTGCAACCCGTGCCGACGGTTACGCCGGTGCCGTTGTTGCAGTCACCGCGGGCCCCGCAAGTCTCGTTCATCGTGCAAGGGTTGCCGTCGTCGCACGGCGTGTTTGCGTCAGCTGCCACCGGCAAGCAATCGCCCGAGTTGCCGTCGCACTGGCCGATGTTGCAACCCCCGGTCAGCGCGCTGCAGTCCTTGGCAACGCCGTTGCACGTTCCGGCCGCGCACACGTCGCTGACCGTGCACAGGTCCCCATCGTCACAGCGGCCGCCTTCGTTGGCGTCGTGCTTCGCGCACCTGCCGGTCGAAGCTTGGCAGCTTCCCTTGGTGCAGTCGCCGTCGAGCGCCGAGCAATCCTTGGGCTGACCCTTGCACTTGCCCGCCGAGCATCTCGCGTTGACGGTGCACTTGTCGGCCCCGCAGCTCTTTGCTTCGTTGGCCGGCGCCGCCACGCATCTGCCGGCCTTGCACTCGCCGACGGCGCAATCGGTGGTCAGCTTGGCGCAATCTGCGTCTTTCGAACACGCGTCGGGGTTCTTGCCCGTGCCGGTCGTGCCGCCATCGGACTTGCCGCCATCCGGACTGCCACCGCCACCGGCGTCGATCTCGCCGCCGTCTGGGCCCGCGTCGGGTTGAACTTTGAGCTTGTTGGAATTGTCCGAGCAACCGGCGGAGCCCGCGGCCACGACCATGGCGAAAACAAAGGAACGCGCGAAGAAAGCAAGCGGGCGAGACATGCGAGTGATCTCCAAAGCCGTGGCGACCGTAAGCCGTTGAAGCATACGCCGGGCCGCTCAGCGCTGCCAGGCGCGGGTGTCTCGGTTCGAGGACGGGCATGCTCCGTTCGCGATGCGGGACCGTGTCGAAAGCACCGTGATTCATGTTAGACGTTCGGCCCCCTGGCTCCCCCGCCAGGCCCCACGCAGCACACGCCGCACCGCAGAGGACGTTCATGCTCTACGCCATCGAGCGCACGCTGAAGCTCATCCAGGGCTTCGCCCTTTACAGCCCTAGCTCGAACCAGACCATCGCGTACCAACTGGAGCGCCACGCGGCGCAGCGGGCCGATCGCGCGTTCCTGCTCTATGGCGAGCGGCGCTACAGCTACGGCGAAGCCAACGCGCTGATCAATCGCCACGCGCATGCGTACAAGGCGCTCGGCATCGTGAAGGGCGACGTGGTCGCGCTCGTGATGGAGAACCGGCCCGAGTTCATCTGGCACATGTTCGCGCTGCACAAGATCGGCGCGGTCTCGAGCCTGATCAACACGCACGGGCAGGGCGATACGTTGGTGCACGCGCTGAAGGTCTGCTCGCCGAAGCACGTGATCGTCGGCTCGGAGATTTGGGCGCAGTTCAGCGCGTGTCGCAGTCACATGGCGTCGGGCGTCCCCGTCGACGTCGACATGGACGAGGAGAATCCGGCTGAGGTCGACGTGCCCGTGTTCGGTCGCCGACTCACGGAGGCCTCGAGCGAGAACCCGAGCGAGACGGGCCAGCACAAGCTCTCCGATCAAGCGGCATACATCTACACGAGCGGTACGACGGGCATGCCGAAGGCGGCGATCATTCGTCATCACCGCTTCTTCCGCGGCGGTCGCGTGTGGGCCGGTGCAGCGTTCCGCTATCACCCTGGCGACGTGCTCTACAATTGCTTGCCGCTGTACCACAGCAACTCGGTGCTGCTCGCGACCAGCAGCGCAGTGACCGCGGGCATCACCATGGCGCTGTCGCGCAAGTTCTCGCGCACGCGCTTCTGGGAAGAGATCCGCGCGCAGGGCGCGACGTCGTTCATCTACATCGGCGAGCTGTGTCGTTACTTGATGAACGCCGAGCCGTCGCCAACGGATCGACAGCACAAGGTGCGCGTGATCTCCGGCAACGGGCTGCGCCCCGATATCTGGGAGGCGTTTCAGCAGCGCTTCGGTATCGAGCGCATCGCCGAGTTCTACGGCGCTACCGAAGGCAACTGCATCACGATCAACCTGTTCGGCAAGGTCGGCTCGGTAGGGCGGCTGCTGCCAGGCATGGCGCTGGCGCGCTGGGACGAAGAGGGCCAGAGCTTCGTGCGCGACTCACGCGGCTTGTTCATCAAGGCGAAGGCCGGCGAGCCGGGCATCCTGCTTGGCAAGATTCGTCCGCGCGGCGAGTTCGACGGCTATCACGACAAAGCCGCTAGCGAGAAGAAGGTCGTGCACGGCGCCTTCGAGAAGGGCGATGCCTGGTTCAACACCGGCGATCTCTTGCGTACGGACCGTGCAGGCAATCTGTACTTCATGGATCGGCTCGGCGACACCTTCCGCTGGAAGGGCGAGAACGTCGCGACCTCCGAGGTTCAGGAGCAGATCTCGAAGTGGTTGCCCGTGCGCGAGGTGAACGTGTATGGCGTGCAGGTGCCCGGCACCGAGGGCCGTGCAGGCATGGCGGCCCTGGTGCTAGCCGACGGTCATCCCTTCGACGCAGCGGCCTTCCACGCGCACGTCGTCGACGCGTTGCCGAGCTACTCGCGCCCCTTGTTCGTGCGCATCATGCCCGAGCTGCAGACCACCGGCACATTCAAGCTCAAGAAGACGGACCTGCAGAAGGAAGGCTACGATCCGCGCAGCCTGCGCGATCCGCTGTACTTCATGCACCCAGCGCAAAACGCCTACGTGCCGCTCGAACCGTCTCTCTACGAGGCGATCACGAACGGCACGCTGCGTACCTGATTTGGGCGCGCTTTGGGCGTGATAGCGGCTTACGTCCTCACTCGGACTCAGTCACGTACAAGAGTACGCTCCCTCACCTCGCTCCGGGCGCGCTCGCTCTCACACCCAAATCGCACCCAAATCACCAGCTGCGGCGTTCTTCAGGCCACTGCTGCGAAGGTTCCCGACTCGATCGCGCTCGGGACGTAGACTAGGTAGCGCAGGATCATGTCGGTGACTTCGCCGGCTAGCAGGCTGTCGTTCTTGCCTTCGGTGTCGGCCTCGACGGAGGCGCGAATCACGCTCGGGATTGCGTTCACGAGCAAGAACACTGCGCGGTCGATGTTCTGGTGACGGATCTCGTGGCGCAGGGAGTTCAGCTGGCCGCGCACAGTCTCGGCGAGCTTCTCTTCGAAGTCGTAGATG
>JADGRF010000115.1 GCA_017881055.1 Sandaracinaceae bacterium | reverse complement strand
GCACCGGCAGCCGCATCAAAAAGTGCGTCCGGTCCTCGTTGCTCTCGATCTCCGGCGGCGGCGAGCCGTTCTCGCGCATCGCCTTCCAGATCTTGGGCATGCCCGTCGAGCGCCCCTCCGTGAGATCGAGCTCCTTCAAGAACTCCCCGATGCGCCGGTTGCGATAGCGCCGGCTGACACCGTTGCCCGCACGCAGGTCTTCGAGGCGGATCGAGCGATCGGGTCCCGGAAAGCTGAGCACGACGATGTCATCAGTTGAAGTCTTCGCTCTCGATCTCGCCGACGGGGACGCGGCGCGCGTAGCCGGGCAGCTCGCTCTCGTTGCCTGCGGTCAGCGTGCGGTAGGCGTGCACGATGCGCGAGATGTCTTCAGGGCGCAGGAAGTTCTGCGCCTTGCCTTCGCGGTAGTCGCGGTCGGCGTTGATGAACACGACGTGCTTGCGGGCCTGCGCGCCCTTCTTGTTCATGACCAGCACGCAGGCGGGGATGCCGGTGCCGTAGAACAGGCCGGCGGGCAGGCCGATGATGGCTTCGAGCCAGCCGCGTTCGAGGAAGTGCTTGCGTGCTTCGCGTTCTTCGCCGCCGCGAAACAGCACGCCGTGCGGCATCACGGTGGCGAGCTTGCCGTCGGGCTTGAGCACGGCGAGCATGTGCTGCACGAACATCAGGTCGGCCTTCTTGCCCTTCTCGGGGAGCCAGACCGAGAAGCGGCCGGAGTACTCGAGGTCCTTCTTGATGTAGTTCTGGCTGAACGGCGGGTTCGCGAGCACGCGATCGTAGCGCTTCAGCTCGCCGTCATCGGCTTTGTGCTGCGGGTGGCGGATCGTGTCGCCTTGCCGGATGTCGGCGTGCGAGATGTCGTGCAGCAGCATGTTCATCTTGCAGATCGACCAGGTGGTGCCGATGCTCTCCTGGCCCGACAGCGAGAGGTCGCGCACGTCGCCGCCGCACTCCTGGATGTAGTCGCGGGTCTGAATCAGCATGCCGCCCGAGCCGCACGTGGGATCGCACACGCTCATGCCGGCCTCGGGCTCCACAATCTCGACGAGCGTGCGCACCACGTCGGCCGGCGTGTAGAACTCGCCGGCCTTCTTGCCGGCGGAGTCGGCGAAGTACTTGATCAGGTACTCGTACGCGGCGCCGAGCAGGTCCGGGAACTCGAAGTTCTCGTCGCGCAGCGGGATCTTCTCGAAGTTCTGGATGAAGCTCGCGAGCGTGTCGTCGTCGAGCGTGGCTGAGTGTCAGTTTGGCGCACGAGCGTTGAGCACCCGCTCAGTCCGCCGCGATGATCTCGATGTTCTTGTAGCCGCGCAGCTGCGCGCGCCCATCGCCGTGCATCAGCTCGACAGCGCCGTCGCCAGGATCTTCGTAGACTGGCAGCGGTTGTCGGCAGCTGGTGCCGTGGTCGCGATTGCTCCAGCTGCGTGGGGCTCTCACCACGACGTGCGGCAAGCCGGCGCCGAGCAGCTCCACGGCGACACAGGGCGTAGGTGGATTGCTGCTGACGGCGGCGTCGGCGTCGGTGCCGCCGTCCGTGCCGTCGCCGAACGGATCGAGGTCGGCGTAGTCGGGACAACGGCCGACCACACTGTCGGCGGCGGTTCGGGGTTCCCAAGACAGATCCGCCACCTGCGCCGGCCCGAGCGCGACCCGATGCGTGGGAGCCGCGGCCTGCTTGCGTGTCAACGCGCGCAGCTCGTCGGGCGTCGCCGTGCATGCGGCGTCGGCCGGCAGCCAGCGCAGCTGCAACGTGAGCGCGGCACCACTGTGGTTCACCAGGTACGGACCGAGGCGGAATGGCTTGATCGAGGTGGTCGCGACGCACAGTCCCGCCGCGCAAACCAGCACCACGCGCTCCCACCACGGCCAAAGCGCGGACCGCTCGGAAGACCCACGCAGCACGTGAATGGTGAGGGGCAGCACGGCAAGCGCGAGCAAGTCGGACGGGTCGGCCACGAGCTGCGATGGCAGGCCGAGCTGCGCCAGCAACGCATCCAGGCTGGCCGCGCTCGCCGCCGACAGCTTGCAGACGACGAAGCCCACGACCACGAGCCCTGCCGCCCAGGGCCGCCACGTTCGCAGCCGGCCGAGGCACAGCTCGGCCGCCACAATGGGACCGACGATCAGGCCGGCAACATCACTGAGCTTGCCGGTCAGCCACCCAGGCAGCACGTGCGCCAGCTTCAGCACGTGATCGTTCAGTGCTAAGGTCAGCAGCGCCACCACGAACGCGGGGTGGCACAAGGGTCGAGCGAGCCAGTGGCGATTGCTGGTGCGCATGGGACGAAAGCAACTGCACGAGCATGCCCGATCGTCCAGCCGAACGCGACGTCTCACGCTTCAACGCCATGCGGGCTCGCTGTGCACGATGGGCTGGGCTCGTGACGCTGTGTCTGTGTGCCGGTTGTTCGTTCGTGGCGGTGTCCGGCCCGCCCGCCGATCACGCGCAACGCGTGTACTTCGACTGCACCACCAGCAAGCTCGCGCCACTCATCGACTTGGCGGCAGCCGGTCTGTTCGCTGCCTCGGCGCTCGTTCCGGTCACGAACGACTCGGGCTACGACAGCCAGGAGCGCCTCAGTACCGCCGCAGTCAGTCTGGGTCTCACTACGCTCGAGCTCGTCGCGGGCGTTCAAGGCTGGCGCGCCACCGATGAATGCAGACACGCCAAGCGCGAGCTCGCGCAGCGCCTGGAAGAACAGCGTGTGCGGGCCGCGCGGCCCGTGGGTTGCCGCGTGGACATCGAGTGCAAGGGCGAGCGTATTTGCATGGAAGGGCGTTGCGTCGATCCGCCGGCTGGTGCCGTCCAGCCGTCCGCTGCGGAGCCGCTTGCACCTCCGCTCACGCCCGATCCGCCGGCGTCCCGCTGAGTTCACCGACCGGCGACGCGGCCACCAGGGCCATGACAGCTCGTTTCGAACTCTGGCACTCGGGCGTGCTGCTTGCCAGGCAATCCTACCCGGAGTAGGATTGCCTACATGGCTGCCGAAAAGATCAGCGTCACGGTCGACGAACACTTGATGAAGTGGGCGCGTGGTGCGGCGAAGAAGCGGCGCATGACGTTGTCGGCTGTGGTGG
>JADGRF010000114.1 GCA_017881055.1 Sandaracinaceae bacterium | reverse complement strand
GTTGTTGCACCCGAGCGCTGCTCCGGCGGTGCATCCGGCCTTGAACAGCGTCGACGCCATCGCTAGATTCTGCGCCACGCCCAGGCCATCCTTGTACTGCAGACCCAGGGCAGTGCAGCTGCTGCCGCCCCCCAAGGTGCATGCCTTACCGCACCGTACGGCCGCGCTGGCCGCGTCTCGCCGAAAACCGGGGCCGTCACGAAGCACGCACAGGCTGGCGCAGCCAAACACGCTGTCGTGGTCACACGCTCGGCTGTACAGGCGAGCGGCCGCTGCTCGGTCCGCGTGAGTGACCTGTCCGGTCTCGTAGGCCCAGCCAAGATCGCTGCAGCTTTCGGCTTCGCCTGCATCACAGTCCCTGCGGAACTGCAGCACAGCCTTCTCGACCTGTGCGGTATGCGCAGCTAGCGCAGCGCGCTCGGAAAGCACGCCTCCGTGCGTGGTTCCCGGCGCGGCAGAGCTGAGGCCAACGTAAACCGCACACGTCGCGAGGAGATTCATGCTCGCGTGCAGGCCAATCGCGGGCAACAGCCCACCCGAGCGGCGCGTTAGCCAGGCCGCCAGAAGACCCATCGTGAACAAGCCCGGAGCGCGCGCAGCCTCGGCGTGCGCGGCCGCGAACAAGCCAGCTTGCAGCACATTGGCCCACGCAAACGGCATTAGGCGAGCGGCGCTGGCTAGAAACACGCTTCGGAACGCAACTTCCTCGTATACGGGCACGAAGAGCGCAACCAGCGGGAACACAAGCCACGGACCGTACGCGCGAGCCGCGACGCGAACCGCTTCGAGTGACGTGAACCCAGCGCCAGTCGTCGTGATCGCGTCGTCCACGCCGCCGATGTGCAGGGCGTGTGCGATGCCCAAGCTCAGCGCATGGACCACGATCACCGTCAGCAGACTCGCGCCCACCATGAGTATCGTGCGCGCTGGACTCCACGACGCACGCACGATTCGGCGGTAGTCGCCGGGGCGCAACCACACGAGCACCCCGAGGCCACCCGCAGTGATGAGCGCCACCACGTAGCGGGCGAAGTCGTGCAACTCGCTGGCGGGAACAGCGGGAGATCTCGCGACGAGCGCGTACAGACGCTCGTACGCAAACAGGTACATCGTGAACAGTTGCATGGCCAGCAGGGTGACGGACACACCCCACAACTGCCGCAGCGACCAACGGTCGCGCGTTGCATCGGCCGCAGGCGCGTCGCGCACGAGACCCACATAGTGGATCGGTAACACCCAGAGCAGTGGCAGTACACCTGGAACAAGCACCAACACGAGCAGCGCAGCCAACAGGCCGCCCAAATCCTGCGCGTGCCACGGTGCGTTCGGAAACGCAACGGCAAGCGCGAGCCGACGGCGTAGCAGTGGATCTGCGGAAAACCCCAGCGCTCGCAGCGCAGCGTACGAGGCGAGCGCGTTCTTCCGATCGTGCTGCGCGATATCTAGGTGTAACAGACGCAGGTGCGCGGCCTCGCGGTTCCATGATTCGTTGGCCGCTGCAACGTACGTCGCACGCGCCTCGGCGACGCGTCCTGCACCCTCGAATGCCTGCCCCTGCAGCATCTCGTACACAGCCGTGTTGTGAGCTGGCACGCCCTGGAGCAACACAGTCGCTTGCGCGAAGGCGTGCAGATCGAGAAGCAGCTGCACCTTCTCGTGCACGTAGATCAACTCGCCAACCCTGCGCGTCAGCTCGACAATGGCGCGAGCGCGTTCGCCTCGCGCTTTGAAGTACGTTCCCAGGATCAGGTCGACATCGACGTTCGGATCTTGTTTGCGAGCCTGCAATGCCCATTCCGCGGCTCGCTGCGCCGAGATTCGTCGATAGGCCCATGCCATCTTCTTGTCGAAGCTCGCGATCAGGGCAGGTGTCCAGTCGACACCACCGCGCAGCGCGGCCAGCTCACCGAAGTCTACTGCTGGTTGACCCCACAGTTGCTCGAGCCGGAACAGCATGACCGCGGCGCTGCGCGGAAAGCGCCGCGAAAGTCCCGCTGCGCAGTCGTCCGTGATGGCGGGCAGCTCTTCGTCCGTCGCGTCGTCTCGGTCGACCGTTCCAGCTGCCATCACGAAGCGGCAGCGCTCGACGGCCGCAGTCGCGCTGCGCGGCTGGGCCGCGAGCTGCGCGTCGTACAGAGCAAGCAATTTGGCGTAGCCGGCTGCATGCGCCGCGTCGAGCGACTTTCGGTAGGCTTCGTGGCTACCCTCGGTGTCGGGTGCGGGCAGCCCGGCGTCTGCCCCTGCCTGCGCGAAGGCGGGGCCCGTGCGCAGCGCGAGCAGCGCAAGTGACAACAGACAGATCGAGGCGGCGCGTGTCACGAGCCTAGACTCCATGACGCGCGAGCGCGAGGCAAGACCCGCCGCGCAGAAAACCGCTGCAGCTGTCGGCGGCAAGGCGGGCGCGCGCAACTCGCCAGCCAACGCGGCCGTTCACTCGATTGCCCACGCGACTTCACCCGTGCACGCAGCAAGACCTTCTGAATCTCACCGGCGGAAGTCTTCGGCAGCTCGCCGAAGACCACACGGCGCTTTGAACTGGACCAGCCGCGCCGCGCCGCGCCGCGCCGCGCCCCGCGGCACAGGCTGCTCCGCGCAGCTCGCATGAGCGATCCACATCGCGAAATGAGCCCGTGCGCCGGTTGCTCGTGGGAAACGTGGCGAACGCAGTTGCACGGTCACAGCTCCGGAAGATTCGACTCCGGAGCCGGGTAGTGTCGCTCGCACACTCATTCCCCCGACCGATGCGCTGCCAGGCGAGTCATCCGATCGCAGTACTTCTGCAGCTCGACATACGGTCGACCGAGTCGCATCGCGATCTCACAGGCCTGCGCCTGGATCGGATAGCTCTCGCCATACCGAGCCGCAAGATCGGCCGCCACGCGATAGGCGCCCGCCCACTCGCCCCGACTCCCTTGCTCCGACACGTCGCGGTAGCGTCTCTGATCGCTGTCCGAAAGTGCCGCCAACTCGGCGCTTGTCGCGGCCGAGGCTTGCGCCTTTGCAGCCGATGGCGGTTTCTCGTACAGGGCATGCGGGGTGGCTGCGCGCCTGCGCAGCAACTTGAACTTCGCAGCGACGTGAATGCATTGGCTCTGGACCACGGTAGTCAGTAACGGGACGGAGGCGCATTCCAACTCGATGACCCTGGTGGATCCATCGAAAATATGGATCGCCATCCAATCTCGTGGTGGTCGCTTGCCTTTCACGACGGCATGCGCCGTAATCACGATGGCCGGGCAACCACCGATCGACGTGGTCTCGATGCGGTCCACGCGTGCGCCGCGGATCGTTATGACATCGGAGTAGAGCTTCCTTAGCCTGACCCAGTCGTCTTCACCCATACCGTACGGGTCTTGAGCGATGCCTTCGGGGTCGAGCTCTGCCAATATGCTGTCCCTGCCCGGGTCGCCGATCTCGTCATCGACGGCCGCGTAAACGCCACCGTGCCGAGACGGGCTGTTCGCGTCGCCGAGCGGTGCGTTCGGCTTGAACCCTTCCGGCACGGGGATCAGCAGGCCGTTGGGCAACGACACGAAACCTTCGGGCGTGGCGTCGACAAACTCGGAGCACGTGCTGGCGACGGGTACCAGGCGCTGCGCCTCCGTAACTCTCAGACTGCGCCAGATTTGCGCGACGATGGCTTCCGCCTGGGTGTATCCGGCAGGCTGCGCATCGATGCGGATGGTGACTTGGTCCGACTTCGTCAGCACTTGCACGATCACGGTCCGCAGCGCGAACGCTTTCGGTTTGGTTGCGCAAGTG
>JADGRF010000113.1 GCA_017881055.1 Sandaracinaceae bacterium | reverse complement strand
GCATCGCAGCTCGTAGTCTGCGTGTTGGCGAGCATCGCGCAGGCGTTACCGCAACTACCGCAGTTCTGCACGGTGTTCACGGCGGTCTCGCAGCCCGGCGCCACGGTGCAATTGCCATAGCCCGGCTTACACGCGCTGATGCCACACGCGCCGCCGGAGCACGTGGCCGTCATCACGGCGGGCAACGCATTGCAATCGCTGCCACAGGTGCCGCAGTTCGCGACGTCCGTGCGTGAATCCACCTCGCAGCCGTTGCTCGCGACGCCGTCACAGTTCTTGTAATAGGTCTGGGTGCAGCCGCTCACCGTGCAGACACGAGCCCCGACCGAGCCGCCGCAGCTGGCGATCGCGTTGGGCAGAGTGCACTGCGTCCCGCATGCGCCGCAGTGTGCCGGCGTGTTGAGCGCGGTCTCGCAACTCTTCTGGTCGCCGTCACAATCGGCGTAGTCCGCGTTGCACGTGGCGACCTTGCAGCTACCCGTGGCGCAGGTCGCGCTGGCGTTCGCAATGGCGCACCCCTGCCCGCACCCGCCACAGTCGACCAGCGTATTCAGCGCAGTCTCGCAGCCGTTCTTGTAGTTGCCGTCGCAATCGGCGAAGCCGGCGTTGCAGCTCACGTCACAGCCCTGTGAGTCGCAGGCCTTGGTGCCGTGCGGGATCACGCTCCCGTCGAACTGACATACGTTGTTGCAAGCACCGCAGTTGTTCAGGTCCGTGCCGAGGTTGGTCTCGCAAGTCACGCCGTCCCCGTTGCAGTCTGCGCGGCCTGGCATGGAGCTGCAGTCGATCGCGCTGCAGTTGCCGCCGCCGCAAGCGGCCTTGTTGCAGGCGACGCCGCAGCTGCCGCAGTTCTGCAGCGTGTCGAGCGACGTCTCGCAGCCGTTGGCGGCGCCGCCGCTGCAGTGCCCGAAGCCTTGGGTACAGCCCGCGAGGCCGCACACGCCGCTGACGCAGCTCGGCAGGCCGTTTTGCGGCGTCGGACAAGCGGCGCACGTTCCGCAGTGGGTGATGGTGTCGAGGCGCGCTTCGCAGCCCGTCTGCGCGTCGCCATCGCAATCGCCCCAGCCCGAGGCGCACGCGATCACGCAGCCGCTGCTGCCGCAGCTCGCGCTGGTCACGTGCTGCAGCGCGCTGACCGAACAAGCCTTGCCGCACTGGTTGCAGTTGATCGCCGTGGCGAGTGACTCGCATCCGTTCTGCGCGTCGCCGTCGCAATCGCCCCAGCCCAGATCGCAGCCGGTCGACATGCAGACCTGCGCGCTGTTGTCGCACGTCGCCTGCGTGCCGGAGAGCTGGCATGGCGTATCGCACGCGCCGCAGTGGTCGAGCGTGTTCAGCACCTGCTCGCAGCCGTTGCTGCCGTCATGATCGCAGTCGCCGTAGCCTGCGTTGCACTTGTCGACCCCGCAGGTCCCGCTCGCACAACTCGGCGAGGCATTCGCCACGGTCTTGCACTGGACCTCGCAGCCGCCGCAATCCGTCAGCGTGTTGCTCGGCGTCTCGCAAGTCAGCGACTCGCTGTCGCAGTCGAGATAGCCTTTCTCACAGGAGAGCACGACGCACTTGTGCTTCGAGCAGCCGGCGATTGCGTTCACCACGCCGCAGGTGCGGCCACACGAGCCGCAGTTGTTCGGTTCGTTCCACTCGCTCTCGCAGCCGTTCGCCGACGACCCGTCGCAGTCGTGAAAACCGACCGAACATTCCATCACGACGCATTCGTGCGCGGCGCGGTCGCAGGTGGCAGTCGCATGAGCCAACTTGCAGTTGTCGCTGGCTTCACCCTCGTCGATCTGCCGATCGCAGTCGTCGTCGAGACCGTTGCACTGCTCGGGACAAACGACCGTGCAAACCTCGTTGTGGGTGTCGGGATTGGGATGGCAGCCAACGGCGCCGCTTCCTGCGCTGCCGCCCGCACCCGCAGCCCCGGAGCCTCCGTGGCTCCCCGCACTGCCACCGACGCCGGCTGCGTCGCCGCCCGCGTCGCCGACGAGCACAGAGCTGCCATCTCGCTCATCGGGCCCGGCATCACGGTGCTGATGCAGCAGGCTGGCGTCGTAGGAAGAGCAGCCCGCGAGCATCGCGAGCACCAGACGCGCCACGCAGACGGTCGACTTTCGATCACGAAACGAGGTCGTAGACATACCTTCCCGCAACGCTGCCCTCCATGCAGGGTATGGACAGCCAGCGAAACACGCAACCGACCGCACTCACCCACCCGTATAGCAGCCGTTTCGCCGTGGCTTCGGGTGAGCCCATGTGTTCTAGAAGCGTCGCGACCGCTGAGATTGGCGTACCGGCCGAGTTCCGCGCGCAGCGACACCCATCGCGCGGCGTACCGCATTACAATCGTGACGAACGCTCTGTCGAAACGGCGTTCGAACTTGTCAGTTGCCGTAGGACGCGGCACGAGCGCCGTAGGACGGTGCTGGTTGCTGCAACTGGATGCCAGTTGACAGCAGCGTTGCGTCTTACGGCGATCCGGTGCAAGGGCAGCAGTAGAAAGAAACCCCGCCGGGCGTCTGCGCCTGCACGCGGCAACTCGCCGGCGCCTTCGCAGTGCACGCCAAGCCATATTCCGCTGCGTTGCACGTTCGCGTGCAGCCGCCGAGCTCTCCGCCTCGGCCGTCCGGGCAGGCCGACTTGCCAGCGGTGAGGCAGCCGCCGCCCAAGCCACCCGCGGCGCACATGACCAACGCGCGACCCGCGACGCACTCGCCAGTCGACGCCTCGCGCGCGCTCGGCTCAGCAGGCCAAGCACAGCTGGGCAGAGCGCCGGCCGCACCGTTCAGCCTCCAGCATTTTTCCGCCCCGAGCTGGATCGACATGGCGATCCGAGCGTGATCTGAGCTGCATGTGGCGGTCGACGATGAGGCGGGTGGGCAGCGAGCGAGGTGGAGAACGCGGCACGCTCCCCGTGAGCCTCATGCGAACGGGCCCTGCGACAGTGACGCCGCCGCGGCGCACGCGCTGCACGTGTCGCGCGGCCTAATCTAAGGTGTCGAGCAGCAGAACCAGCAGACTTGTCCGCAGCCGCCGCAGTTCGCATTGTTCGTGCGGTTGGTGCCAGGAATGCACGGGAACGGGAAGCACGCACCGCCCGCGTCCGTGCACGCCCCGCCGCAACACTTCTGCGTGCCGCCTCCGCAGTCAGCGTCTTTCATGCACGCGCACTGACCGTTGCTGCAGATCAGGCCCGCCGCGCACTTTTTGCCGCATGCGCCGCAGCTGCTAGCGGCAGTGAGCGACGCCTCGCAGCCGTCCGCTGCATTGCCGTTGCAGTTGTCGAAGCCGCTGTCGCAGCTCGTGACGACGCAGCTGCCCGTGGAACAACTCCCGGCGCCGTGCGCGGGTGAGCACGCCGCGTTGCAGCTTGCGCAGTCGCTGTTGGTGTGCAGCGAGCGCTCGCAGCCGTCGCTGGGGTCTCCGTTGCAGTCGCCCCAGCCGCTCTGGCAGACGAGGTTCTTGCACGCGCTGCCGCCGCAGCTCGCCGACGCCACGTGGGGCAGGGAGCTGCAGTCGTTGCCGCAGGCGCCGCAATTGGTGGTGCTGGACAGGTTTGCTTCGCAGCCGTCAGCTGCGTTCTTGTTGCAGTCGGCGCGACCTGCGTTGCACACGTACTGGCATTTGCCCTGCGAGCAGCCCGAGGACAGCACGTTGGGAATGCTCCGGCAGTCGTTGCCGCACGCGGCGCAGTTGTCGGGCAGCTTGAGGTCCGTTTCGCAGCCGTCGGTCACGTCGTGGTTGCAGTCGGCGCGGCCGGGATCGCAGCTCGACAGCACGCAGCTGCCGCTCGGGCAGCTCGGCTGGCCGTTGGGGAACGAGCAGCTCTTGCCGCACCTGCCGCAGTCGCTCGTGCTGAGGATGTTCACTTCACAGCCATTGCTCACGTCGCCATCGCAGTCGGCGTAGCCCGCATCGCAGCTGCCAAGCGCGCACGCACCTGCCATGCATGCAGGCGTGGCGTGCGCGAAAGGTCCGCACGCGTTGCCGCACACACCGCAGTTTCCGGCGCTCGACAGACTGACCTCGCAGCCGTTTCCGCCCTGGCCGTCGCAGTCGGCGGTGCCGGGCGCGCAGGCTTGATCGGTGCACGCGCCGCCGGCGCAGTTGGCCTTCGTGCCGCTGCACGACTTGGTGCAGCTACCGCAGTGACCAGGGTCGCTCGCCAACGAGGAGCACGGCGCGCCGCTCGTGCACTGATCGTAGCCTGCGACGCAGCCCACCAGCTGACAGGCGCCGGCTACGCAGGCCGTGACGGTGTTCGCAAGCACGCACGAGTTGCCGCACGAGCCGCAGTCCTTGAGCCGCGTGAGGTCGGTTTCGCAGCCGTTCTTCGGATCGGCGTCGCAGTCGCCAAAGCCCGGTTGGCAACCGTTCTCGAGCGCGCCTCCGTGGCAGTTCTTGTCGTCGGGAAAGCACGCATGATTGACGGCGCAGGCCGCGGTCGGTTGCGACGTGTCACAGGTCTGTCGCGCGGTGTTGGCGAGCGCGCACTTGGTGCTGCAGTTGCCGCAGTGCGCGGTGGAATCGAGCGTGGCCTCGCAGCCGTCACCTACCAAGCCGTTGCAGTCGACGAACGACCCGCTGCAGCTGTCGATCACGCAGTCACCGCTCGCGCAGCTGCCTGCGCCGTTGGCCGGTGTGCACATGCCGCGGCAGCTCTTGCAGTGCGAGGTCTGGTCCAGCGCCACCTCGCAGCCGTCTTTGGGATCCTGGTTGCAGTCCCCGAACGCGCCGACGCAGGCGCCGATCCCACACTTGCCCGCGATGCAGCCAGCGATGGCATGCGGCGCCGCCTTGCACTTGGTCGTGCACGAGCCGCAAGACATGATGTCGTCGAGCGCCGTCTCGCAGCCGTTCGCGGGATCCTGATCGCAGTCGCCGTAGCCTGATTCGCAATCGGCGAGCACGCACTGACCGCGCAGGCACGCGGCCGAGCCGTGCGCGAAGTTGCACGCCGCGCCGCACAGGCCGCAGTTGTCCGCCGAATCGATGCGCGCTTCGCAGCCGTTGTCGGCTTGGCCGTCGCAGTCGACGTACGGCGTCAGGCACTTCACGACGAAGCAGTTGCCCGACGCGCAGGTCGTCTCTGCGTGCGGGCGCACGCATGTCGGGAACTCCGGACTGTTGCTGCACTCCGTGCCGAGCTTGCCGCCATCAGCTGCGGCGTCGCCAAGAGCGGGCGCACCGTCGGCCGCACCACCCGGGCCCCCGTCGAGCGCGGTGATGTTCTCGTGCGCCGTGAGCAACGACGAGTCGTAGGCGCTGCAGGCGAGTAGAAAAGCCGGGACTACGGCGCCGAAAGCCCTCACGCACACCCACAGGCTACGCATCATAACCTCTGACGCTCATGCCCGAGCGCACCACTTGTCGTATCATTGAAAGTCGAGTGCGGCCAGGCCGGCCCTCACGTCAGGGCGGCGACGAGAAGCTTGTTGTCGTCGACCCGGCGGCAAGCGCGTTCGCAGCTGCGCCTTCGAGGTCGATCGCCACGCGCACCTTCACGCGATCCGCTACGCGGATTGCACCCGCCAGCGCCTTGTACGGTGCGATGCCAAAGCGCGAGGGCGCGAACGTGGTTTCGCCGATCAGCTCGCCGTCGCCGCTTGCGCGCAGCTCCAAATCGCACGGCTGGCTCACACCCCGCAGCGACAAGCGGCCCTCGATGCGGATGTGCCTCGCGTCGATCACCCGTGCACTGCCCTCGAACGACACCTGTGGGTGCACGTCAGTGCGCAGAACCTCGGTCGCGATCGTCTCCTGGATCTTCCGCCTGTCATGCTCCGATAGCGCCCCGTGATCCACCTCGTCCCCATGCGCGACCCCATCCACGACCAGGGACTTGACCTGCAGCTTCGCGCTTACACGCCCCCCAATCAAGCTCCCCTCGACCTCCCGAACACTCAAGCGCAAGTCATGCGCCACCCGCGCCAACACCCCCTCCTTGAAAGTGAAGACCCAAACCCAAACTCTCATCTGCGTACAGTACCCCCGAACCCCCGCGCCACAACCCCCCAACGCCAAGCGCGCCCGGCAGGCCCGCGCATCGGAAACAAGCGAAGGCTCACGATTCGAGGCCGAGCGGCGCTGCCTCGCTGATCGCCCTGACAGTGCTCACCAAGGGTTCCTGATCGGGGATGGCCGTGCCGGGAGCGCTTGCACCGCGATCAGGCGGCGGCTTATGCATGGGCGATGCTCCGCTTCTCGACCCACCTGCGACGCTCGGCGTGCTTGCTCGCAGCGTCGCTAGCGCTCGGTTGCGCTGCACGTGTCCGCGAAACACCGCCCGCGACGGCGGCCGATGTCAGCCTCTCCGCACTCCAAGACGCGTTCACGCGCACTGCGGAGCGCGTGTCGCCGTCCGTAGTTGCGATCCGCGTCGAGTCGCGACGGCCGATGGGGCCGCTCGGCGCGCTGGTTCCCGGCAACCCGCAGTTTCAGATTCAGCACGGCACAGGCTCGGGCGTGGTCCTGCGTGCCGACGGCTTCATCCTCACGAACAAGCACGTCGTCGACAACGCCAGCCGCGTCGAGGTCGTGTTTCGCGACGGGCACAAGGCGATCGGCAAGGTCGTCGGCATCGATGACGCGACGGATCTTGCGGTCGTGAAGGTCGAAGCAAGCGCGCTCGCGCCGGCGCCGTTCGCAGACTCGGGTCCCGTGCGCCCCGGGCAGTGGGTGATGGCCGTCGGCTCGCCCTTCGGTCTCGACTACTCGGTGACGGTCGGTGTGGTGAGCGCGATCGGACGCGCAACCGTCGGCATGAACGAGATCGAGGACTACCTGCAAACGGATGCCAGCATCAATCCCGGCAACTCGGGCGGACCGCTCGTGAACTTGAACGGCGAAGTGATCGGCATCAACACGATGATCGTCGGCGGCGGGACCGGCATCGGCTTCGCGATTCCCTCGAGCATCGCGCAGAGCGTGGCGGAGCAGCTGATCGCGGGCGGCGATGTACATCGCGCCTTCATCGGCGTGGCGTTTCAAGAGCTCACGCCCGAGCTCGCGGAACAGTTCGGTACGACGGGTCAGGGTGGGGCGCTCGTCAGCAGCATCGTGCCGGGTGGCCCCGCGGAGAAGGCCGGTATCGCGCCGGGTGACGTCGTGCTGCGCGTGGACGGGCAAGCGATCGGCGAGAGCCGGGACCTGTTGCGCGCGATCCTCAAAAAGCCGATCGGTGTCGCGGTGCAGCTGGTCGTCGTGAGGGATCGGCAGCCACGCACGCTCAGCTTGGTGACCGTGGAGCGCCCTCATTCCGCCCGCGCGGCAGAGGTCGCGCCGCCGGTCGGTGCCGCACCGAGCAGCCAGAATCTTGGCTTGCACCTGTCTCCGCTCACGGCCGAGCTAGCGCAACAGCTGGGCTATCAAGGCTTGGATGGGGCGATCGTGCTCGAAATTGCGCGCGGCGGAGCGGCCGAGCACGCGGGCCTCGTGCCCGGCGACTTGATCGTCGAGGCCGATCATCGCGCCGTGCACACGGTGGCGGACGTCGAAGCCGCGCTTGGCGATGGCAGCGCGCTGCTGCGTGTGCGGCGTCGCGATGCAGCACTGTACGTGCTGTTGTCCGTGCGCGACTGATTCGGCGCGACTGATTCGGCGCGACTGATTCGGCGCGACTGACGCGCTGCGCAGTGCAGTCAGCGCAACCCGTAGCTTGCAGTGAGGCTAGCCTCGCCGTCGCAACGCACACGCTCCTGCTCGACCAAGAGCAGCATGTGGGCGAACACGGAACGCGCAGCTGCCGGGAACAGAAACGGCGGCAGGCCCACGTACATGAGGGGCACCATCGCGTCGATCGTATGCGTGCCGGCTGCCAAGCACTCGAGGATCTGCCGCTCGCGCTGCTTGCGATGTCGCACGTAGGCTTCTACGAACGGCTTGGGATCTTCGATCGGTGCGCCGTGCGTCGGAAAGTAGCGCGTGTCCTTCCGCGTGAGCAGGCGCTGCAGGCTCGCCATGTACTCGGCCATGTCGCCGTCGGGTGGCGACACGATGCTGGTGGACCACGCCATCACGTGATCGCCGGTGAACAGCGCACCCTGCTCGGGCAGCGCGAAACACAGGTGGTTGCTGCAGTGCCCTGGCGTGTGCACGGCCTCGACGCGCAAGCCGTCCGCTTCGAGCAGGTCGCCGTCGCGCAGCACGCGATCCGGCACGAACTCTAGGTCGGCTCCGGCTTCGACGACCTCGCCGCGTTGGTAGCGGCCAGACGCGTGCGGACCGAAGCCGTAGGTGGGTGCGCCGGTCAGGGCTTTGAGCTGGCGCGCTCCAGGTGAGTGATCGGCGTGCGTGTGCGTGACGAGAATGTGCGCGATCTCTTCGCCTGCGAGCTCTGCGCGCAGGTTGTCGATGTGCTCGGGCAGATCCGGTCCTGGATCGATCACCGCGACTCGCCCGCGCCCAATCACGTAGGTACCGGTGCCTACATGCGTGAACGGGCCAGGATTGCGCGCAATCAAGCGGCGCACGTTCGGCGCTACGTCTTCGAGTACGCCGTATTCGAAGCGCACATCCTTAACGAAGGGGATTTCGTCGGCCACGGTTCTTCCCATAGCACGACGTGCCACTGCCGTGGTGTGCAGCCAGCAGCCGTTGACGCTGCAGGTTGTCAGCCCGAGAGCAGTGGTTAGCTTGTCAGTCATTGGCGGGGTTCCGGTGCTTCTCGGCCGCGACACCCGTCCCAGGAGAGCCATGTCCGAGCGTCAATCACTGCCTGTAATTCCGTTGCGCGGCAGCGTCGTGTTTCCGGGTGTCACCGTGCCGATTGCGGTCGGTCGCTCGTTCACGCTGAAAGCCGTCGAAGAAGCGAGCAAGCACGGACAACGTGCGTTCGCGGTGGCGCAGCGCAAGAACGTCGACAAACCCGGCGCGAGCGAGCTGTTCGAGCTCGGCGTGATCGTGCGTATCGTGCAAGCGCAGCGCACCCAGAACGGCCTGCAGCTGTTGATCGAAGGCGTCGAGCGCGCTCGGGTGATCGAGTACCGCGACGCGGGCGATCATTTGAGCGTGACCGTGCTGCCCGTGCGTGATCTGCCGGCGCTCTCGCCGGAGGATCCCAGCTACCTCGCGCTGTTCAAGGAGACGCGCGAGCGCGCGGTCGAGCTCGGCAAGAAGCGCGGCGTGCCGGATCCGATCTTGGCTCGCATCGTCGACCAAGTGACTGATCCGGGCGTGTTCGCCGACTTGGTCGCGGCGCACCTCGATGTGCCTGTCGACGAGAAGCAGGAGCTGCTCGAGACCATGGGCGTGGAGCAGCGGCTGCGCCGTGTGCTCGTACACGTGCAGCGTCAGCTGGCGCAGATGAACGCGCAGGAGAAGATTCAGTCGCAGGTCCAGGAAGAGCTGGGCGAGCGGCAGCGGGAGATGTTCCTGCGCCAGCAGATGAAGGCGATTCAGAAAGAGCTCGGCGAAGACAAAGACGGCGACGAGCTCGACGGGCTGCGCGAGAAACTCTTGGCGTTGCCTCTTCCGAAAGAGGCGCGCGCCGAGGTCGAGCGTGAGTTGTCGCGGCTCGCACGCACCGGTCGCGAGTCCGGCGAAGGCCAAGTGATTCGCAACTACTTGGAGTGGATCGCCGAGCTGCCCTGGGGCAAGCGCTCGGACGACAACCTCGATCTCAAGCACGCCGTCGAAGTGCTCGAGAACGATCACTACGGCTTGCCGGAGGTGAAGGATCGCGTGCTCGAGTTCCTCGCGGTGAGGCAGCTGCGCGCGAAGCAGGTTGCGGCCGAAGCGGAGCGCGAGGCCAAGGTCCACGCGGGTGATGACGTGGTCGGTGCCGGCGAAACGGTTGCCGGCACGACGGCGGAGCCAGCGAAGAAGCGCGCGGACGAAGCGAAGTCGCGCGCGATGGCGAAGGGTCCAATCTTGCTCTTCGTGGGTCCCCCAGGCGTGGGCAAGACCTCGATCGGCAAGTCCATTGCGCGCTCACTCGGTCGCGAATACGTGCGCGTCGCGCTCGGCGGCGTGCGCGACGAGGCGGACATCCGGGGCCATCGTCGAACCTACGTGGGTGCGATGCCCGGTCGCATCGTGCAGGGCTTGAAGCAAGCCGGCACGCGCAACCCGGTGTTCTTGCTCGACGAGATCGACAAGCTCGGTGCGTCGTATCAAGGCAATCCTGCGAGCGCGCTGCTCGAGGTGCTCGACCCTGCGCAGAACGACACGTTCACGGACCACTACTTGAACGTGCCACTCGACCTCAGTGAAGTGCTGTTCATCGCGACGGCGAACTTCATCGAGAACATCCCCGCACCGCTGCTCGACCGCATGGAGGTCGTGGAGTTCGCGGGCTACACCGAGTCCGAAAAGGCGGCGATCGCCAAGCGCTACCTCGTGCCTCGCCAGCTCGAAGAGGCTGGGCTCGCCGGGGAAGGCATCGAGCTGACCGACGATGCGCTCATGACGATCGTCAGTCGGTACACGCGCGAGAGCGGTGTGCGTCAGTTGGAACGGAAGATTGGCGCAGTCACGCGCAAGCTGGCTCGCAAGCTGGCTTCGGGTGAGCCCGCGGATCGCAAGGTCACGCCGGAGAGCGTGCGTGCGATGCTCGGTCGGCCGAGAGTCCGTCCCGAGCGTGCCAACGAGATCAACGAGATCGGTGTGGCGACCGGCATGTATTACACCCCTGCGGGCGGCGACATCATGTTCGTCGAGTCGTCGGTGCGTAAGCTGCAGGACTTCCGTGGCTCGGACACGTCGATGCATGTCACGGGCTGGGGCAACGTGTCGTTGATCCTGACCGGACAGCTTGGCGACGTCATGAAGGAGAGCGCACGTGCGGCGCTGACCTACGCGGCGACCTACGCAGAGACGCTGCGCATTCCGCCCGAGCGGCTCGGCTCGATCGAGGTGCACATTCACGTGCCGGCGGGCGCCATCCCGAAAGACGGTCCATCCGCGGGTGTCGCGATGTCTACCGCGCTCGTGTCGGCGATGTCGGGACGCGCCGTGCGCAACGACGTAGCGATGACCGGCGAGATCACGCTGCGCGGTCGGGTGCTCCCGATCGGCGGTGTGAAGGAGAAGGTGCTCGGTGCGCACCGAGCCGGCATCAAGCACGTGATCCTGCCTCGCGAAAACGAGGCGGATCTCGACGACCTGCCGCAGGAGGTGCGCGACGCGCTGCAGTTCAGCTGCGTCGACACGCTGGACGAAGTCTTCGCGGTGGCGCTCTTGCCGGCGGTGGCGCCGGCCGGTGGCGAGCGAGCGGCGCCCCAGTCTGCGCTTGCGGCCTCTGAACCCGCGGCCCCGTCCACCACACACTGATAGCGGATTGACGCGCCCGACGAACCGTGTGAGGACCTACGCATGGTTGACATCTACGTTCATTACGAAGGTGGTCTGCACTGCGTGGCCAAGCACGGTCCGTCGGGCGCCGAGCTCTCGACGGACGCGCCGGCCGACAATCACGGTCGCGGCGCGAGCTTCTCGCCCACGGACTTGATCGCGACGGGCCTCGGCAGCTGCATCCTCACGACGATGGGCATCGTTGCCAAGAAGCGCGGCTGGTCGCTCGACGGCATGGAGTTGCACGTGAAGAAGGAGATGACCAAGGCTCCGCCGCGGCGCATCGATCGCTTGCCCGTCGAGCTCAAGGTGCCCGCGAGTGTGGCCAGCACGCTCGACGCCGCGGCACGCGCCGAGCTCGAGCAATCGGCGCACACCTGTCCGGTGCGCATCAGCTTACTGCCCGCGATCGAAGTGCCGATCACGTTCGTTTGGGGGTAGTTTTTCTTCGCATACCCGCGGAGCAGCCTTCAGAATCAGACTGCGTACTCGAACAGGCCGTTCGCGATCGCTTCTACGCCGGTCTCTTTCACGGTGACGGTGATGGCCGCTTGGCCAGGTTCCGCCAGCTTGTAGCCGCGCACGATCAGCGTATCGCCGGGCATCACGACCTTCGAGAACTTGGTCTCGAACGCGCGGAAGCGAGACGGGTCGTCGCCCGCGAGGTGCTTGAGTGCCATGCGTCCACCGATGCCGTACGTGCACAGGCCGTGCAGGATCGGACGATCGAAGCCAGCGAGCTTCGCGGTCTCGGGATGCGAATGGATCGGATTGATGTCCCCGGTCAGTCGGTACAGCAGCGCTTGGTTGCGGCTGGTCAGCACTTCGACTTCGAAGTCGGGCGCTTTGTCCTTCGGTGCGCGCGTGCGCAGACCACCGGGCGGTCGTTCGCCGCCGAAACCGCCTGCGCCTCGCACCAGCATCTGCCAGCTGGTGCGGCAGGCGAGCGAGCCATCGACCTCGGTCTCGGTGTCGACGATCATCAACGCGCCGACTTTCATGTCCCAAATGCCGCGGATGCGCGCGCTCGTGCGCAGCTCACCTTCCGCGGGGAACGGCTTCACCAGCTCGGTGCGCTGCGAGGTATGCAGCAGCTGCACCAGATCGGCGCGCGTGGCACGCGCGGCTTCGAACACGGGCTCGAACGCAGGGATCACGCCGAAGGTCGGGAGCACCTTCGGCGCGGGGTCGTTCAGCACGTAGCCGAGATCTGCCTCACCGGCGCCGAGCGCGAGTGCGTAGAGCGCGATGTCGCGCCAGTCGTAGCGTTTGACGATGGGGCCTGCGCTGTGGCCCACGCTGGTGAGGTCGATAGTCATGCGTCGCGAGCCTACACCAAAGTTGGAGCCATGTGTCCGCCGCTCTACGTGCGTGACGCATATGCGCTCACAGGCAGCTGCGTCCTAGAAGAGGAAGGGTTTCGCGCCTGCTACGCTTTGACATACGATCCGACAGGCATGAGCGGCGAGTCGAGCACAGTGCGACTGACCCACCATCAGCATCACCAGTCTGTTCGGTCCGGGCACTTGGCCCTGGCTCACGCGGCGGTTTCCTACGCGCTCTCGGCACTGCTCTTCGTCGTGAGTGGCTGTTCGTTCAACTCGGCGCCGATCCGCCAGCGCACCGGCAAGCCTAACGGTGGCGTCGATGGTGGCGGCAGCGCGCAAGCCGGTCAGAGCGGCGGCGGCGCGGGCACGATCGGCTCGGGCAACGGCGACGCCGCGGCCGCGATGCCGGATGGTTCGCAGCCGGATGCAACGATGCTCGCGGACGCGGGCATGGACTCCGCACTGGTGGATACCGACGCGGGTCACGATTCGGGCACGGACGCAGGCAGCGACGCTGCGGTGGTCGACGCAGGCAGCGATGCCGGCGTGACGGCGGACGCCGGCGTCGACTCGGGTCCGCTGTACTCGTGCACGCCCGGTGAGTTCCACGGCTGCGTGTTCAACGCAGCGACGTTCTGCAATCAAGCAGGCGACGCGCTCGACACGACCCCGTGCGGCGCGCCCGGCTGCAACACCGCGGCCAAGCGCTGCAATCAGTGCGTTCCGAACAAGACGCGCTGCAGTGACCCGAGCGACCTCGAGACGTGCGACGCGATCGGCTTGCCGACCACGAGTTTCTGCATCGACGGCTGCGACTCGACGTCGCCCGCACACTGCGTGACGTGCACACCGTCCACGGTCTCGTGCCTGAACGCGAACACCGCACGCACCTGCAACGCGCAGGGCCACATCGACCACGACACGAGCTGCGCGAACGGTTGCAGCTCGCTGTCGGGCACTCCACAGTGCAACGTCTGCACGACGGGCTCCTTGGAGTGCATTGGCGGCATGCTCGAGCAGTGCAACGGTGCGGCCACGGGCTGGAGCAGCGGCACGAGCTGTACGTACGGCTGTCGCACCCAGGCGGGCGACGACGCCTGCAACTCGTGCACGCCGAGCACGACGGCGTGTCAGGTCGGCGTGCTCGTGGCGTGCGCGGCCGACGGCACCGTCTCGAGCCTGACCAACTGCGCCTCCGGCTGCGCGGGCAATGCGTGCAACGCTTGCACTCCGAACACGGTCGCGTGCCAAGGCGGCACGCTCGTGACGTGCAGCGGAGCCGGTGTGGTCTCGGGCACGCTGTCGTGCGCCTACGGCTGCGCCAACGGCGCCTGCAACGCGTGCACGCCGAGCGCCAGCGAGTGCCACGGCAGCTCGCTCGTGATCTGCGGCGATAACGGCAGCATCTCGTCCTCGATGAGCTGTCCGTACGGCTGCTCGGGCAATGCTTGCAACGTCTGCACGCCCAGCACGACGCAGTGCCAGGGCAACTCGCTGGTGACCTGCAGCAGCAGCGGAGATGTCTCGTCGTCGAGAACGTGCAGCCACGGTTGCAGCGGCGGCGCCTGCAACGCCTGCACACCGAGCACGACGCAATGCCAGGGCAACGCGCTGGTCACGTGCAACGGCAGCGGCGCCATCTCCTCGTCGTCGACGTGTGCCTACGGCTGCACCGGCAACGCCTGCAACTCATGCACGCCGAACACGACGCAGTGTCAGGGCAGCAACGTCGTGGTCTGCAACGCCAGCGGGGGCGTGTCGTCGTCGACGGTCTGCACCTACGGTTGCTCGAACACCACGTGCAACGCGTGCACGCCCAGCACCACCGTTTGCCAGGGCAGCACGCTCGTGATCTGCGATGCCAGCGGTGTGATCGGCTCGTCGATGAGCTGCGCGTACGGCTGCTCGAACAAGATGTGCAACGCGTGCACGCCGAGCACCACCACCTGTCAAGGCAACACCCAGGTGGTGTGCGCGGCCAACGGCACGGTTTCTTCGTCGAACAGCTGCGCCACCGGCTGCGACCCCAAGACCTCCGCGTGCGCGACCAATACCGTGCGTCCGACCAACTTGGTGAACACCACCTGCACCACGCAGACCTCCACCGTTCGCACGTTCGCAGCGGACGTCACCATCGACACCGACGCGGACAGCGCGTGCACCACCCGCACGCAAACCGGCTCTGCGCCCGACCTCTGCGTGCTGCGTTACCGCGACATCGTGGTGAACAGCGGCGTCACCGTGAAGGCCACTGGCTCGCGCGCGCTGGTGCTCGTCGCGACGCGCAGCTTCACGATCAATGGCACGATCGACGTGAGCGCGGATCTTTCGGTCGGTGGCCCGGGCGCGTCCGTGGACATGTCGGGCGTCGGCGGCGATGCGACCGGTGTCGCGGGTCCGCCCGCGGACTTCACCAATGCACCCGCGAACTCGGGTGGTGGCGGCGGCGGCTTTGGCACCGCGGCCGCAGCCGGCGGCGGCACCGCCGCGACTTGCACCGGCCGCAACTTCCCCTGCACCATCGCAGGAGCAGCTGGAACGGCGTACGGTGCGGCTGCGCTCTCGCCGCTCGAGCCCGGCAGCTGCGGTGGCCAGAACAGCGCGTACACGGCGTCCGCGCGGCGCGCTGCGCTCGGCGCAGGCGGCGGCGCCGTGCAGCTCGTGTCGTGCGAAGCCATGTCGATCGGCCCGAGCGCAATCATCGACGCAGGTGGCGGCGGTGGTGGTGGCGGCAATCCCGGCACAGCCGGCGGAACCTCCGGCACGCCAGGCGCAGGCGCAGGCGGTGGCAGCGGCGGCGGCATCTTGATCGAAGCGCGCAACCTGACGCTCGCCGCCGGCGCAACGCTCGTGGCCAACGGGGGCGGCGGCGGTGGCGGTGCCGTGCGCTCATCCCCGCTCACGGCGGGCTCGCCCGGCCAAAACGGTCAACGCCGCGCGACCCGCGCCGATGGCGGCGCCGCAGCAGGCACACCGTCGCACGCCGGCGGTAAGGGCGGAGCGGCCGCGCTCGCGCCGACCACGGGAGGCAGCTCCACCGCAACAGCGGATGCTGCTGGCGGCGGCGGCGGCGCGGTCGGTCGGATTCGGATCAACAACGGCGTGACACCCACGACCACAGGCGTCGTGCTGAGCCCAGCTGCGAGCTTGGGCACCGTCACCGCGAACTGAATATGCACCTCGCTCGCATCACTTCGCACTCACGGCTCCGCGCCTTGGCTGCGTGCTCGTTCGTGCTGGCGTTCAGCGCCTACGCGCGTGCCGAAGATCACGCCGAACGCGTCGCAGTTCTCACGCTCGCCGACGATGCGGTCGACGAGAGCGTCTCGTCCGCCATTACCGCGGCGCTGCGGGACGCAATCAAGTCCACGAAGGACTACGCGCTCAGCGACGCGCACGTGTCACTCGATCAGCTCAGCATGGCGAACGACTGCGATCCCGGAAATCCTGCCTGCTTGCGTCGCATCGCGAAGAGCTTGTCGGTCGACGGTCTCGTGTATGGCAGCTTCGGTGGCAAGGACAAGGCCCGGCTCTTCGTCGAGATCAAATACTTCGACAGGGCTGCGCCAGCGACCCAGAAGCGCGCCACGTATAGCTTCGTGAGCGCATCCCCGTCGGAACAGGACATGCACCACGCGGCCCAAGGGCTTATCGCCGATCTGCTCGGGCTCGCTGCTCCGTCAGTTGCGCCGGTCGCGAACGACGACGTGAGCGAAGCACCGCCCTGGCCGGACGACTCCGCGAAGACCAAGCCGAAGGCACGTGGCAGCGTCGAGCCCGAATACCACGAGCAAGCCAGCACACACGGCATGTCGGGACGACGCATCGCCGCGTATTCGCTGCTCGGCGTCGCAATCGCATCCGTTGGGCTGTCGGCGTTGTCATTCGTCGAGATCGACAAGGCAAATGCGGACCCGACGCTGTATGACTACCGCCTCGCCGTGGGTGTCCAGAACCCCATGGCCACCGACGCGTGCGCGGAGGCCGACGCCAACAAGTCGTACCACCTCTCGCCCGCGAACTTCGCGACGGTGAAGAGCCGCTGCAGCACGGGCTCCACGTTTCAGGTCTTGCAGTTCGTGTTCCTCGGCGCGGCAGTCGTGTCGGGTGGCGCATCCGCGTATCTGTTCCTCACGGACGACTCGGCGAACCGCGATCGCGCCGGCCGGCGTTCCGCGTTCGCGCTGCAGCCGGTCGTGGGTCGCGGGTCGGCAAGCCTCAGCGCGCGTCTGCGCTTCTGACGTGATCAGTTGCGATCAGTTAACAGACCACTTCGCGCCCGGCTTGCGCTTGGCGTCGAAGATCGCGTCCCAGTTCTTCCGATACCGAGCAGTCGCAACGCGTGCCGGTCGCGACAGCGGCGGACTCGGCGCGGCAGGCGTGGTAGGGCGACCGTCCGCGTCGGACGGAAGCGCTTTGGGCTCGTGCAGTACTTCGACCGCGCACACGCGCTTTTCGGCATCCAGCGGGCGCAGGCGCACGACTTCACTCTGTCCGATCGACTGCCCCTCTTTTACGGGTCGAATTTCGCCCGCCGTGACCTTGCCATCTCGCACGCGCAGCAGCTGTGCGCCTTCTCCGTCCTCGGTGGGCCCCCCGAGGATGGCGATGTCTTTGACCTGTCGCACCGCTCGTACCCCTCGCTCCGGTTGCTTCGCGCGCGTGAGTGGCTTCTTGGGTTCGCTCACGGCTATGCTGCTTATGTAGGGCAGTGGGCCGGCGATGTCCAACGGCCCACGCACGAACCAACGACGTGGTTGCGCCCGCACGGCAAAGCGATACCCGAGGCAAGTTCGATGTCTGCGCCCACCCCCGAAGAGATCGCCAGGTTTCGCGAGGTTCAACAGCTCGCGTACCGGTGCGCCTCGGCCATCGAGGCCGATCTGCGCGTCGGGATGACCGAGCGGTTGGTGGCGCGCATGATGCGCCGCTGGCTCGCGGACCACGGTGTGCACGAGTACTTCCACGTGCCATTCGTGTGGTTCGGCGATCGCACCTCGTTCAGCGGCGATTGGAGCGTGCTCGAGTTCGGCCCGACCAACCGCAAGCTGCAAACCGGCATGCCGGTGATCCTCGACGTCGCACCGAGTCTCGACGGGTACGCAGCGGATGTCGGGTACGGTTGTTGCCTCGGTGAAAATCCCAGCTGGGAAAAGCTCCAACTGGACCTGCAAGCGCATCGCACGTTGATCCTCGAGCTGGTGAAGCGGCGCAAGACGGCGCGCGAGATCTACTTGGCGGTGGATGCGCTCGCGGCTCGCCACGGCTATGCGAACCGCCATCGTGCGTATCCGGGCGGCGTGCTCGCGCACCGCATGCTCCGGATGCCCGAAACGCGCCTGCGCCGCGTGGTGCTCGGTGGTTTCGGCTTGCCGGCGCTGCGCGACCTCGGCCGCGCGGTCCATGCGGCACGCTTCGGACATCACGCCGAGCAGTGGCCGTTTTGGAACGACAAGGCCAGCTCGGATGTCCCCGTCACCCCTGGGCTGTGGGCCGTCGAGCCGCATCTGGGCGCAGGGCCCGTTGGCTCGAAGTGGGAAGAGATTCTGGTCGTGACGGTCAATGACGCGTACTGGCTCGACGACGACTTGCCTCACGTTCGGCGTTGGAACGCGAACGCGAACGCGAACGCGCGGGCCCACGCGTGACCGCCACCGTCTCATCGATCACCGCGCTTGCCACGCGATCTCCGTTCGCACGCGTCGGCGCGATCGCGATCGGTCGCAACGAAGGCGATCGCCTGCGCCGCTGCTTCGACTCGCTGCCCGCTGCGCTCGGCGGTGTGGTGTACGTGGATTCGGGCTCGAGCGATGGCAGTGTCGAGCTGGCGCGCGCTCGTGGGTACGACGTCGTCGAGCTCGACATGACGCGCCCGTTCACTGCCGCCCGCGCGCGCAACGCGGGCTTTCAGCGCCTCGTGGAACGCCATCCGCAGCTCGAGCTCGTGCAGTTCGTGGACGGCGACTGCGCCCTGGCCGAGGCGTGGCTCGCAACGGCAACGGCGGCGCTCGCTGCGCATCCCGAGGCGGTGGCGGTTTGGGGTCGTCGTCGCGAGATCGATCGCGAGCGCTCGGTGTACAACCGCATGTGCGATCTGGAATGGGCCCAAGCCGAGCCCGGCGAGACCGACGTCTTCGGCGGCGACGTAATGGTGCGCGCGGCTGCCGTGCGTGACGCGGGTGGGTACGATCCGCGGATCATCGCGGGTGAAGATCCCGAGTTCGCCGTGCGCCTGCGCAAGCGCGGCCATCGCATCCTGCGCATCGACGCGGAGATGACGCGCCACGATGCCGCGCTCACGCACTTTCGTCAGTGGTGGCTGCGCACGAAGCGCTCTGGATTCGCCTACGCGCAGGTCTCGGCGCTGCACGGCGCGCCGCCGGAACGTTTCTGGGTGAAGGATCGCCAGCGCGCGCTGACCTGGGGCCTGTACGTGCCTGCGCTCGTGCCGCTCCTGGCGCTGCCGACACTCGGCTTGTCGTCGCTCGTGCTGGGTGTGTACCCGCTACGTTTTCTGCGCGTCATGCAAGCGTCGCGACGCCGCGGTTTGAGCCCCGCGGACGCGCGTGCCTGGGCGTTTCATTGCATCGGCGCCAGCTTTCCGCAGGCACTCGGCATCCTGCAGTATCAGACCGAGCGCTTGCGCGGACGGACGCCCACGCTGATCGAGTACAAGTGAAGCTCGTGCGCTACGGGCTACGGAAGAACACTGCAGCTAATGGCGGCAAGGTGATCGCGATCGAGTAGGGCCGGCCGTGGCTCGGCATGGCGTCGGCGTCTACGCCACCGAAATTACCCATACCGCTGCCGCCGTAGCTGTGCGCGTCGCTGTTGAGCAGCTCGCTGTACCTGCCGAGCTTCTCCACACCGAGGCGATAGTCGTGTCGCGGTACTGGTGTGGCGTTGAAGGCAACGACGATCTCGTGTCCTTCTCCCTGCTCGCTCGAGAAGCGTGCGAAGGCGAGCACGCTGCGCTCGGCATCATCGGCTTCGATGTAGCGAAATCCCCGCACGTCGCAGTCGCGCTCGTGCAGCGCAGGCTCAGTCCGGTACACGCGATTGAGATCCGTGACGAGCTGCGCGACGCCCGCGTGAGCTGGGTACGCAAGCAGGTGCCAGTCGAGGCTGCCGTCGTGATCCCACTCGCGGCGCTGCGCTAACTCTGCGCCCATGAACAGCAGCTTCTTGCCCGGCTGCGCGAACAAGTACGACAGCAGCAGGCGCAGGTTCGCGAAGCGCTGCCAGTCATCGCCGGGCTGCTTGCTCAGCAACGAGCCTTTGCCGTGCACGACTTCATCGTGCGAAAGGGGCAGCACGAAGTTCTCCTCGAACGCATACAGCGAACGGAACGTCAGCTCGCGCTGGTGGTGCTTGCGGTACACGGGATCGCGCGCGAGGTAGTCGAGCGTGTCGTGCATGAAGCCGAGATCCCACTTGAAGCCGAAGCCGAGCCCGCCCATGTGCACCGGCCGTGTCACGCCCGGCCAGGTCGTGGATTCTTCGGCGTAGGTCTGCACGTCCGGATACTGCGCGTATACGGCTTTGTTGAGATCACGCAGCAGCTCGACGGCCGCCAGGTTTTCGCGCCCACCGTGTTCGTTCGGAAGCCACTCGCCAGGTTTGCGCGAGTAATCGAGGTGCAACATCGACGCCACGCCGTCCACGCGCAGACCGTCGATGTGGTAGCGGTCGAGCCAGAATAGCGCGCTCGAGATCAGAAACGAGCGCACTTCGTGCCGGCCGTAGTTGAAGATGTAGCTCTTCCAATCCGGATGAAAGCCCAGGCGCGGATCGGCGTGCTCGTACAGGTGCGTGCCATCGAAGTCACCGAGGCCGTGCTCGTCAGTTGGAAAGTGCGCGGGCACCCAGTCGAGAATCACGCCGATGCCGCGCTGGTGCAGATGATCGACCAACGCCATGAAGTCCTGCGGCGTGCCGTGGCGGCTGGTCGGCGCGAAGTAGCCCGTTACTTGATAGCCCCACGAGCCCGTGAACGGATGCTCGAGCACGGGCATCAACTCGACGTGCGTGAAGCCGAGCTTCTCCACGTGGTCCCCGAGACGCGGCGCGATCTCGCGATAACTCAGGGGGCGGTTGTGCTCCTCTGGGACGCGCATGAACGAGCCGAGGTGTGCTTCGTAGATCGAGATGGGCGCAGCGAGCGCTTGCTTCTGTCCGCGCTCACGCAGCCAAGCGTCATCGTTCCATGCGTAGTCGAGCGGCCAGACGATCGATGCGGTGCGCGGCGAGGTCTCGTGCAGAAAACCGTGCGGGTCGGCTTTGTTCACGGCGCGTCCCGCGCGCGAGCGAACGTGGAACTTGTAGTGGGCGCCCTTGCCCGCGTGCGGGATGAAGCCTTCCCAGATACCCGAGCTGTCGCGCGGCGTGAGCACGTTCGCATCGCGGTTCCAGCCGTTCCAGTCGCCGACCACCGAGACCCGCGCGGCATTCGGCGCCCAGACCGCGAAGTAGGTTCCGGCGACGCCGTCGCGCACGCAGGTGTGCGCACCGAGCTTGTCGTACAAGCGGTAATGCGTGCCCTCGTTGAAGAGATGGAGATCGTCGGAGCTGAGCACGGCGAAATCTCAAAAGGGCATGTGCGCGGTTTGCGTGCCGGACGCCGGCAAATACATATGGCGAGTGTAGTCCATCACCATGCGATTCGCGTTGTAGCGCCAGGCCAGCGTCTTCAACGCCCGCTTGACCATGCTCAACCATTCGAGCGGGATGCTCTGGCCGTTGCGCGCGTAGTAGAGCGGGATCACGCGCTGCGAGAGCACCTCGAACAGCGCATCCGCATCGTGCTGATCCTGCTGTGCCGGATCGGCGAACACCACGCCTTCGCCGAATGCAAAGCCGTTCTTGGTGTCGTACGCTTCGTCCCACCAACCGTCGAGCGTCGAGCAGTTGAGCGTGGCGTTGAACACGGCCTTCATGCCGCTGGTGCCGCAGGCTTCGAGCGGCCGACGCGGGTTGTTCAGCCACAGGTCGCAGCCTTCGAGCAGATGCCCGCTGACGTTCTTGTCGTGATCCTCGAGCAGCACCACGCGGTCGCGCAGCTCGGGATCCTGCGTGAGCTCGTGCAGGCGACGGAGCAAGCCCTTGCCGGGCTCGTCGGCAGGATGTGCCTTGCCGGCGAAGATGATCTGAACGGGGCGCGCCGGATCGGTCAGCAGGCGCTTGACGCGATCGAGATCCTGGAAGAACAGCATGGCGCGCTTGTACGACGCGAAGCGCCGCGCGAAGCCGATCGTCAGCGCGTCGCTGCGCAACTGCGGCAACGGCCCGTGCTGGTCGAGGCGTGTGTAGCGCGCTTGTGTTCGACGCTTCACGAAATCGATCAGGCGCTGCTTGAGGATCACCTTGATGTTCCAGAGCTGGAATTCGTCGAGCTGCTCGATGCGCCGCCAGCGGATCGGATCGCACATGTGCTCGCGCCAGTCCGCGCCCAGGCAATCGCTGTACATGCGCGACAGCTCCGTGCCGAGCCAGGTGTCCACGTGCGCGCCGTTGGTGATGTGGCCGATCGGTACTTCCGTGGCGCCTCGTTCGGGCCAGAGCGTCTGCCACATGCGGCGCGACACGATGCCGTGCAGTGAGCTGACCGCGTTGGCTCTGCGCGAGAGCTTGAGCGCGAGCACCGTCATACAGAACTCCTCGTGCGGGTTCTGCGGATTCACCCGCCCGAGCGCGAGCAGGTCGTGATCCGATAGGCCCAGGCGTGCTTGCAGAGGGCGCAGGTAGTGCAGAGCCTGACCCGCGTCGAAGAAGTCGTGGCCCGCAGCGACGGGAGTGTGCGTGGTGAACACCGTCGATTCGGCGACGTCGTCGGCGGCCTGCGCGAACGTGAGCCCGGTGCGATCCATGCGCTCGGCGATCGCCTCGAGCGCCGCGAACGCGCAATGGCCTTCGTTCAGATGCAGTACTCCCGGTCGTACGCCGAGCTTGCGCAGCGCGCGATAGCCTCCCACACCGAGCGCGATCTCCTGCAGGATGCGCGTGGTCTTGTCGCCGCCGTACAGACGAAACACGCGATCGAGCAGCGGCCCCTCGCTCAAGTTCAACATGATCAGCTGGCAGCGACCGATGTGGGCGCGCCAGATCTCCGCGGTCAGCGTGTCCTCCGCGACCGGCACGGTCACCGTCATGATGGCGCCGCTCGCGTCACGGACCGGCTCGATCGGAACCGTCGAGGCATCCAGCTCGTTGTAGACCTCGCTCTGCTTGCCCTCGCCGTCGATCTGCTGATGAAAGTAGCCCTGCCGGTAGAGCAGGGTCACGCCGTACGCCGGCACGCCCAGGTCCGAGCACGCCTTCAGGTGGTCGCCAGCGAGCACGCCGAGGCCCCCCGAGTAGATCGGCAGCGACTCGTGGATGCAGAATTCGAAGCTGAAATACGCGACCGGGCAGGACGCGAGCGCCGGTGCGTTCCAGCTCGTCCAGTGCTTGTCGCTCTTCACGTAGTCCTCGAGATGCTTCTCGGCACGCAGCAGCTGGGCGAGGATGGTGGCGTCGCCTTCTTTGCTGCGCAGCAGCTCCTCCGAGGCCAGGCGCAGAAACGCGACCGGGTTGTGGTTCACTTCGCGCCACAAGCGCTGGTCGATGGCTCGGAAGATCACATCAAGGTCGTCGTTCCAGCTCCACCACAGGTTTTGGGAGAGGCGAAGCAAGCGGTCGTGCAGTTGGGACATGATGTACTGTTATACCAGAGAGTATGCTGCGACACCCTGCCATGATCACGGGTGTGACACCCGGACGCCCGAGCCCCCAGGGCGCCCACTGGGACGGCCAAGGTACGAGCTTTTCCGTGTACTCGGAGCACGCGAGCCACGTCGAGCTGTGCCTCTTCGACGACGCCGAAACGGAGAGCGCGCGGATCGTGCTACCGGCGCGCGACGCCGGCGTCTTCCACGGCTACCTGCCGGGCATCGGACCGGGCCAGCGCTACGGCTACCGCGTGCATGGCCCCTACGCTCCGTCGCAGGGTGATCGCTTCAATCCGCACAAGCTGCTGATCGATCCGTATGCGCTTGCGCTCGATCGCGAAACGCGCTGGCGACCGAGTCTGCAGGGTCGCGCTGGCGACAACGATGCTCACCCGGACACGTGCGATAGCGCTCGCGACGCGGCACGCAGCATCGTGATCGACAGGCGCTTCGACTGGGGCGACGACCGCCCGCCCGCAGTCTCCTGGCGCGACACGGTGATCTACGAGTGCCACGTCAAGGGCTTCACCAAGCTGCACCCCGAGCTGCCGGCCGAGCTGCGCGGCACGTACCTCGGCCTGTGCTCGCAGCCGATCGTCGAGCACCTGCGCGCGCTCGGCGTGACCGCTGTCGAGCTTCTGCCCGTGTCGCAGACCTTCAGCGAGCGCTTCCTCGTCGAGCGCAACCTCTGCAACTACTGGGGCTACAACCCGATCGGCTTCTTCGCGCCCGACGCGCGTCTTGCCGCGACCGGTACGCTCGGTGAGCAGGTCGTCGAGTTCAAGACCATGGTCAAAGCGCTGCACCGCGCGGGCATCGAAGTGATCCTGGACGTGGTCTTCAACCACAGCGGTGAAGCCGACGCCGAAGGCCCGACGCTCTCGCTGCGTGGCATCGACAACGCGACGTACTATCGGCTCGATCCGAGCGATCGCAGTCGCTACCTCGACACCACCGGCTGCGGCAACAGCCTGAACTTCGATCACCCACAGGTGCTGCGCTTCGCGCTGGATTGCCTGCGTTATTGGGTCCGCGAGATGCACGTCGACGGCTTTCGTTTCGATCTCGCACCCACGCTTGCGCGCGGTGCCGGTGGCTTGCATCTCGATCGCGGGTTCTTCGCGGCGCTGCTGCAGGATCCTCTGCTGGCGCGCACCAAGCTGATCGTCGAGCCGTGGGACTGCGGTCCCAACGCCGCCTGCACCGGCGGCTTTCCCCGGGGCCTTGCCGAATGGAACGACCGCTACCGCGACGCAGCGCGCCGCTTCGCACGCCGCGACAGTGGCAGCATCGGCGAGATCGCAACACGCCTCGCCGGTAGCGCAGACCTCTTTCAATGGAACGGCCGCTCCCCGC
This sequence comes from Sandaracinaceae bacterium, assembly GCA_017881055.1. Taxonomy (GTDB): domain Bacteria; phylum Myxococcota_A; class Polyangia; order Polyangiales; family JAFGIB01; genus JADGRF01. Next base: position 4,414 of record JADGRF010000113.1, on the reverse strand, counting down.
TCGCCAGCATCAACTACGTGACCGCGCACGACGGGTCCTCGCTGCGTGATCTGGTCAGTTATGCGCACAAGCACAACGAAGCCAACGGCTGGGACAACCGCGACGGAGCCAACGACGATCCCTTCGACAACCACGGCGTAGAAGGCCCGACCGACCGCGAGGACATAAACGACGCTCGCGATCGGAGCGCGCGCTTTCTGCTCGGCCTGCTCGCGTGCTCCGCGGGTGTGCCGATGCTGCGTCAAGGCGACGAGCTCGGCCACAGCGGCCTCGGCAACAACAATCCGTACGCCCACGACAACCCGATCTCGTGGCTGGCATGGGAGGTACCCGCTCGTGAACGTGCGTTGCTCGCGTTCACGCAGCGAGTGCTCGCGCTGCGGCGCGCGCAGCCGACGCTGCGCCCCACGGGTTTCCACGACGGCCGCCTCGTCCACGGCCAAAAAGACGTGCGCTGGATCGGACTGAACGGCTCGGAGCTGACGGAAGAGCAGTGGCACGACGGGCGTCGCGCGCTCGGCATGTGGCTCGCGGGACACTCCGCCAGCGCGCTCCTGGTCTACATGAACGCGAGCGACGACCCCATCTGGTTCTTGCTCCCGGAGGCGCTCCGGCACGCGCTCGTTCGCGTGGAGCTCGACACCGCTTCGCGCGAAGGCGTCACCGAGCGTACCGTCTCGCACGAAGTCGAGGTCGCACCGCGCGCGCTCGTGGCGCTGTCATTCGAGCCGAAGGCGGCCTCCCACTCGCTCTCGCGCGATCGCACGGCCCTGCACGCGCTGGCGGCGCGGCTAGGTGTCGTGCCGGGCTTTCACACCCACGATGGAACGTTTCAGCTGACGACGGATGACACGCGGATCGCACTGCTCGCCGCCATGGGTGTCGACGCCTCCGACGAGCGCCGCGCCCAGCAAGCCCTCGCCGAGCTGCTGGCGACCGGGCGCGCTCCAGGTCTCGACGCCGTGCGCGTGCTGCCGCAAGGCGCGGACGGCTTGCGTCACGTGATAGCGCGGCTTGGCCCTGTGCGCGGCAACATCGAGCATCGCCTCGAAGTGTCCTGCGAGGACGGGCGCGTGTTGGTCAGCGAAGGTCGCACCACGGCCGCCGAAGTCCTCAGCCTGGCGTTGCCGCACGGCGCCGGGTTGCCCTGCGGCTATCACCAGATCAAGTGCGCGTTGCGCGGAGCGCTGGATCTCGACAGCGCGCAGGATCTGATCGTCACTCCGCGTCGTGCCAGCGATGTCGCTGCAGCTCTGGGCGGCGGACAGACCTTCGGCGTGATCGGTCACCTCTACGCGCTGTGGCGGCACGGTGGCCTCGGCGTCGGCGACATGCGTGACCTGGGCGAGCTGGTCGGCAGCGCCGCGGCCGCGGGTGCCGACTTCGTCGGCCTCAACCCGCTGCACGCAGTCGACAACCACCAGGCCGAGGTCAGCCCGTACTATCCGTCGAGTCGCATTTTCCGCAATCCGATCTACCTCGATCTCGACGCGGTGCCCGAGCTGTCATCTTCTGCCGATGCACGCGCGCTCTTGCGTGCGGCAGCCGAGCTTCCGGCTGCTCCGCGCGTCGACTACGCGGCGGTCTGGGAGCGCAAGCGGCGCGTCCTCGCAGCGCTTCACGCGTCGTTCTTCGCCCAGCACGCATGCTCGGACACCGGCCGAGGCAACGAGTACCGCGCGTTCGTCGCTCGACACGGTGCCGTGCTCGAAGACTTCGCCACGTTCTGCGCGCTCGGCGAACGTTTGGGTGGTCCTGGGCCGGCGCTGTCCGACGCACAGCGCTTTCCGCTCGAATTTTCGCACGCGCGGGCGCCCGGCGTGGCGCGCTTCCGCGAAGAAGCGCAACGCGAGATCGACTTCCACAAGTACCTTCAGTTCGAGCTCGATCGTCAGCTGGGACTTTGTCAGGCCGACGCGCGTGCGCGCGGCATGCGGATCGGTCTCTACGGGGATCTCGCCGTGGGCAACGCCCCGGGTGGCGCCGACGTATGGAGCCGGCCCGAGCTCTTTGCGCGTGGCGTGCAGCTCGGTGCACCACCTGATTCGTTTACAGCTGACGGACAGACCTGGGGCCTTGCGCCGCTCGTGCCACAGCGCCTGCTCGCCGATCGACACCGCTACTTCATCGCGCTCTGCCGGCAAGCGGTGCGTCACACCGGCATGCTGCGCATCGATCACGTGATGGGCCTTCTGCGTCAGTTCTGGGTTCCCGATGGCATGCGCGCCAGCGCGGGCGCCTACGTGCGCTTTCCGTTCGAAGAGCTGGCTGGCATCGTGGCGCTGGAAAGTGCGCGTGCAGGCACGATCGTCGTCGGTGAAGACCTGGGCATCGTGCCCGAAGGGCTGCGCGCCCGGATGTCCGAGCTCGCGCTTCTGCGCTCGCTCGTCCTCTACTTCGAGCGCGACGGTTTCGGCGGCTTCGTCTCCCCGGGGCACTACGCGCGTGATGCCCTAGCCACCGTGAACACGCACGACCTGCCGCCGTTAGCGGCGTTCTCCGATCGTGGCTCGCTGGCCCTCGCGCTGGTGCGTGAGGGCTGCGTGCAGCAGGGTGAGGACGTGCGTGAGCCGGCCGTGAACGTCGTGGCCGCACATCGCTTTCTCGCGCGCACCGGCTCCACGCTCGTCGCGGCCTCGCTCGACGACTTGTGCATGGAGCAGGAGCCGCTCAACACGCCTGGCCTACAGCTGGCCGATCGCCCGAACTGGTCGCGCCGTGCGCGCCTGGCGGTGGCCGATCTGGCCAACGACGAAACCGCGCGGCGCATTCTCGCGGTGTTACGCGCGCGCAAAACGGGCGTTTCCTCCTGATTGGCGAGCCATCATGCTCCGGCGACACCCCCCGCGCTGTCGGTGATTGCTTACCTGTGAACTGGCTAGCAGCATTCCCGCTGGAATGTTACGCATAGCCAATAGGCTCCATGCAGCACCGTTCATCCTTGCGCGCCCGACGCAGTCGCGGCTTCACCATGATGGAACTGATGGTCGTCGTCGCGATCGTCGGCGTCCTCGCCGCCCTTGGGCTACCAGCCTTCACAGGCTATTTGCGGCAGTCGAAGACCGCGGAGGCCGTAGCTAACATCCAGAACATCTTCAAGAGCGCGTCGTCGTTCTACGTACAAGAGCATGCGCTCCAGGGGCTGACCGGCGACGTCAGCACCCACTGCATCGTGCAGTCGAGCACGCAATCGCCGCTCAATCCGATCAACAAGAAGCAAAAGTTCTCTGCCGCCGAGGGTTTCCAGACGCTCGGCTTCAGCATCGGCGATTATGTGTACTACGGCTACGGCATCACTAGCATCGCGCCTGCGAACACGACGCTGTGCGCCGTCTCGAACAACACCGCCACGCTCTACACGTTCTACGCGCACGGTGACATCGACGGCGACAGTCTACAGAGCACGTTCATGATCTCGACCGGCAGCGACGACGAAGGTCAGCTGTACCACTCGCGCGGCCTGTACGTCCAATATCCAATCGAGTGACGCGCTCGCGCGTCACGGGAATCTAACCCGAGTGACCACCCGTGCTACCGCGGGCGTGACGAGCCGCGGGGTGGAATGGTCGATGGCCGTGCACGACCGTCGTCTTTCTTCAGCACGAAGCGACCGTCGCGTCGCAGCAGCTTCCAGCGGCCTTCGTCGAGCTCCATGCTGATTCCGCCGCCGCTCGCGACGATCTCGTGGAGCAGCTTCACGACGTCGACATCCGCAATCGGACTGCCGGCAAGCGCGGACAGCTTCTCGCGCAGAATCTCGATTGTCGAATCCAATGGGCAGGTCCTTCGCGTGAAGCTCGGTCGCCCACGATTGTTACGGGATCGCTGCCAGCTTGCCAATAATCAGCGCGCACGCCGCGAGGCTCTGCGCAGACGATGCGCGAACGTACGTAAAAGTGCGATGGCGATCTCGGGGCGTGCTTCGATCAAGCTCGTGAAGTCGTCGGAACCGATACGGAGAAGCTTTCCGGCCTCCACCGCGTTGGCGCTAGCCGAACGCGGCAGGCCGCTGATCAACGCCATCTCGCCCAGGCATGCGCCACGCGCCAGGCGCGCCACCTCGCGACCACCCACGTCGATCGCGATCGTCCCGGAGCACACGAGGTAGAGCGATTCGCCGACGTCGCCCTCTTTGAACAGCGTATCGCCTTCGAGCACCGGCACTTCCTGCGCGATGCCCGCCAGGTTCGCGAGCTCCGGCGTCTCGAGCTCTTTGAAGAGCTCGACCTGCTGCAAGAACGACATCGTCGAGATCAGCTCGGACAAGCCGAGGTTCTGCGCACGGAACATCTGTGAGCGTCGCAGCGGTGGCTCGTCCGTGGCGTCGCTCGTGGTGCTCGCTTGCGTCTCGCGAATGCGTTGATCGAGCGTGCGCAGCATCGCCTTCGCCACGGCTGGGTGAGTCATGAGCAGG
>JADGRF010000112.1 GCA_017881055.1 Sandaracinaceae bacterium | reverse complement strand
GCGAACGGACTCGCGCACCAAGGGCACCCGTGTGATCACTCGTCCGCCCGCGCCAAGAAGAGCGTGCAGGCGGCCAAGCGATGATCGGCGTATTTGCATGCTGGGCTGCGCTCTTCCCGTTCGTCACGTACCCGAGCTACGTCGATGTCGCTTGCAACGCGGCCACGATGCGCTCCGCCGCGTCGCCTGTACCGAACAGCTCGGGTCGCGCGTCGGGCCAGAAGCGCTCGCGCACGCACTGGGCGATCGCTTGCTCGTCCGTGTCGACGAGCTTGTTCCAGCCGGCGGTCACGGTCTCGGTCCACTCCGTCTCGGGGCGCAGAGTCACGCACGGCACGCCGTGAAAATAGCTCTCTTTTTGCACGCCGCCGCTGTCGGTCAAGATCAGCCGCGCGTGCTTCTCGAGCTGCTGCATGTCGAGGTACCCGACCGGATCGATGAGCTTGATGTTGGCGCCCACCGTGATGCCGTGTTCGCGCAGGCGCAACAGCAGCCGCGGATGCTGTGGCAACACCACGGGCTCGCCCGTGCGCCCGAGGGCGCCCAGAACGCGCGCAAGACGCTCCGGCGAGTCGACCGTGTACGGCCGGTGCAGCGTGACCAGCAGGTACTTCTTGGTCGAGAGGCCCAGCTGCGCCAGCACCGAAGAGCGCGTCTCGGCCAACGCACCGAAGCGCAGGCACGCGTCGTACATCACGTCGCCCACCACGTGCACGCCGCGCGCGATGCCCTCGCGGGCGAGCTGCTCCATTGCGCTCTGCGTCGGGCACAACAGCAAGTCGGAGCAGTGATCGGTGAGCACGCGGTTGTGCTCCTCCGGCATGGCGCGATTGAACGAACGCAGCCCCGCCTCATTGTGTGCGATCTTCACCTGCAGCTTGGCCGCGGCCAACGCAGCGGCCAGCGTCGAGTTGGTGTCGCCATGCACGAGCACCCAGTCGGGCCGCTCGCGCACGATGACCTGCTCGAAGCCCACGAGCATCTTCGCGGTCTGCTCGGCATGCGAGCCCGAGCCCACACCCAGGTGCACGTCGGGCGCGCGCAGGCCCAGCTCGTCGAAGAAGATCTGCGACATGCCGTGGTCGTAGTGCTGCCCGCTGTGCACGAGCACTTCTTGGACGCCCGCTGCAGCGAGTGCCGCGCTCACAGGAGCCGCCTTGATGAACTGCGGTCGCGCACCGACCGCGCTGAGAACTTTCATCGATTCCACCTAAAGAGAATGCGCATACGTTGTCCGAAAGACCTATCTACGAGCTACCCGGAGCGCTCTTGCGCAGGCTGAGCGCGAGAAACAGCTTGAGCACCAGCGGCGGCGGCAAGCGCAGCAGGAGCTTCTCACCCGCCAAGCGCAAGCGAGCGCGCGCGTTCATGCGCCCGGCGAAATACTGTTCCTTGATCTCGATCGTGCCGCGCAAGATGCCATGCAGCTTCGTGGTCTTCATACCGCCGGGGTGAATGCGGTAGCGCACCAACGCCTCGTCCAAGTTCGCGAGCTTCGCGCCATCGGCCGCCATGCGACACCACAGCTCGTAGTCTTCGGTGGCCGGAAAGCGTCCGTAGCGATAGCCACCCAAGCGCTGCACCAGCGACTTGCGGTACATCACCGCCGGCTGGCCGATCGGGTTGATCAGCGCCAGCGCTGCGGTCACGTCGTCGGGTTGCACCGGGTAGTGCCGGTAGCCGTGGGTTGCGCCGTCAGGATCGATGAGTTGCAGCTGCGTGCCCAGCGCGCCCACTTCCGGGTGCGCACGCATGTAGTCGAGCTGCTTCTGCAGGCGGTTGGGCTCGGCGATGTCGTCCGAGTCGAGCACGGCGATCAGCTCCGCGCGTGCATGCTCGATGCCGCGGTTCCGTTGCTCCACCAGCGAAGTGCGCGTCGGGTGCGCGAAGTGCCGGATGCGCGCGTCGGAGGTGGTCGCCAAGAGTGGCGCAGCGCTGGCGGACGACGGCTCCTCGATGATGATCAGCTCGAGCTCGCGCAGCGTCTGGTTCAGGATCGAGCGCACCGCCTCCACGAAGTACACCGGGTGCGGATCGATGACGCAGATCACCACCGAGACCACGGGCGTGGTGTCGGGGACTGCGGAATGGGAGTCGATTTCCGGCGCTGACACGGGCGGCGTATCCTACTGAACGCGCCCGCGAAACGCACGGGGTGCGTGCGCCGCCTCGGGGCCCGGCCCGCGTCGCGCGTGTCCAGACACTGCCGATGGGTTTCGAAGGCGCCCGATGTCGTTCCAAGAGCAAAGTTCGCCGCGAGCTTGAATCGATGGCACCCTCGGGACCCGTAGCGCACCCCGCGCCGCGCGCCAGACATGTTCGCAGTAACGCTCTCAAATCGGCCGCGAGTCGCGCGCTGGCTCATGTTGTTCATGCTTGTCGGCTTCGGGCTCGCCTGGACCTGGGCTCGCTGGCGTGCTGGGCTGTCCTATTCGGTGGATTCGGGCATCTACTTGATGCAAAGCGCGAGACTGCACAACGCGCACGAGTACCCGAACATACCGACCTACGCGCCGTTGTTCCCAATCGCCATCGCCATTGGTTTGGGTGTCGTCGAGTTTCCGGGTCAGGCCGCGGTGCTGGTGCTGGGCGTCAGCATGACCCTCGCCCTTCTTGGTTTTTACGTGGCGGCGCGCTCCGCAGGCGCGAGTCGGCTCATGGCGTTGTTAGGAGCCGCATTGTTCCTGCTGTTGCCGAGCACGAATTGCGTCTTCCAATACGCGTGGACCGAGGGTCCGTTGATTGGCGGTCTCATGGTCATATTGGCGGCGTGGTCGCGCTGGTTGGGCACCCGGCGCAGCCGCTGGCTCGTCTTGACGTGGGTTGCAGCGTCCATTGTTCCCCTCATCAAGTACATCGCCATCGTTGCCCCACTCGTGATCGCCGTACTCGTGATGACGCGGCTCCTCAGCCGACCGGGAAAAGCACGTGCGACATGGCCGCAGGTGGTCGGCTCCGCCGCGATGTTTCTCCCGATCATGCTGCACCTGTTGCGCAACTACCTGACGGCTGGCGTCGTGACCGGCCATGCCGCCCGACATACTCCGTTGGGCAAGCTCTGGTCGACGCCTGCGACCACCCTTCAATCGGCTTTCTCGTTGCCAGCGCGCTTTTACCTGGCGATTGGCCTCGGTGCGCTCCTCTATGGCGCGTTTCGTCGCCGATGGAGGATAGACACCGCGTCCCCGTTGCTCGCGACGGTGCTTATTACGTGCGGATTCTTCGGCATGCTGTTGGTTGCCGCCAGCCAACTGCGCATCGACGCTCTGGACGCGCGGTTGGCTGCGCCGGGCTTGGCGCTCATACCGCTGTGCGCCGCGCAAGCCATCGGATCCCTGGGGCCGTTGAGCTGGGATCCCAGACCGAGCTTCAGCGCGGTGACGACGATCGCCTCCGCATGTGTGCTGGTCGTGGCAATCGCGCAACCTCTGTGGAACCTCGGGTATGAGTTGCAGGACTCTGTCGCAGGTCACCCCGTCGAGACCAGACAGGTATTCGAAGCTGGTTTCGGGCTGAGTCGCACGCGCATCGCGCTCTCGAAGTTGTATCAGGGCGAGCTGATGCGCACGCACAGCGTGTCCGCCACTTTTGTCGTCGCGGAGCCGGCGATCGGACAGATTCGCCACTTTCGCCCGGCGCTGGCGGCAGGGTTAGCGATGCCGCCGCTGGCGTCGCAATTGGGGTCGCGTCTCGTCGCCGCGCAGGATGAAGGCGTCGACATCGAAGTCAGTGGCGGTCTCGGTCACGTGTGGCTGCTTCCGGCAGGCATCGAGGCCATGGCGCCAGCGGCTCGTAATGTTCGTTCCAACCGAAGACGGCTTGCGGCTTTGGTCGGCGCACGTGTGGCATACATTCTCGAGCACGTCGTGCAGGCCGCGCGTCAGCATCGCCGCGCAGAGCACTGGGTCATGATTCCTGAACGTGCAGGTTGGCTCGACTTGCGCGGTGGAGGCGCGCTCGGTGCGCGCGTGACCGCGGTGCGGAGGCTACCGGGCTATGTGGCGTACGAGGTCACGCTATGACTCTGACTCGTGACGGCAGTCGCGAAACGCACGGGCGTGCCCGTCACTGCGGGAGTCTACGGCGCAACCAACACCTCGACCGTTGACGCATGCCGGTCGAACGACAGCTCACGCAACTCGAAGAGCTTCTTCCAGCTGCGCGGCCGCTCTGCGGGGCTGAACAAGCGGGCATCAAAGCTGCTGCGCTCGAAGCGGTATTCGCCCCACGGATCGAAGTACGACGGATCGAAGATCACGACCGCGTCGTGGATCTGATCCAAGCTCCGGTTCGCCAACTGCTCGAAGCGAGCAGGCTTGCGCGGGTCGAGACGCATCAGCGGCAGGCCACGTACCGACCAGAATCCGCCGATGACGTAAAAGGTGTCAGGGACATCGAGCTGCTTCAGGCGTCGGAATGTTTCCTTGGCCGTAGCCGTCGGGCTGCCCCAGAAGCGCGCGTCCGCCTCGAGGATCGCGGCGCTCATGCATACGTAGAGCGCCGCGAGCGCTGGCACGGCGCGTCGCATCCAAGGTTTGCCGTAGAGTGGTTCGATCAGCTCTGCGAGCACCAAACCCGCGACCACGGCCGAAGGGACGCTCAAGATGGTCAGAAAGCGCTCGTACTTCCAGATTGGTTGGTAGGTGGTCAGGCTCGTGGACCCGAATTCGAAGAACAGGTACAGCGCGGCAAATGCAATCACCGGGAGTTGGACGGCGGGCAGCTTAGTAGTGAAAGCCGATGAAGGTGTTCACTACGTAACGTGCCAGATCGCTCGGAGACAGCGCGGCATGCCGACGTATGAGCGCAGGGACGCTGATCGCAAGCCGAACCACCGGCAACATGGAGAATAGATGTTGAAAGGGCTTGCCGGTGCCGGGTCCAGTGCGTGCCGGTGCCGTCATGAACGAGCTGGCGCAGCTGAATGCGGTAATCCCCGGTGAGCACTCCGAAGAGGCCCCAGGTCCCAGCCACGATCGCGAAGAACAAGACGCCCGGCAGTGCCGCGCGCACGATCGGCCGGTCGGGCTGCATCAGGCCCCACAGCCCGAGGGCCAGCAGCACTACACCGCCGGTTGCACGCGCCTCGAAGGTGCAGAACGTGAAGAAGGCTGCAAGCGCGTACCACGCGAACGCTCGCGCATCGAGCAGACGGTCCTGCGCCCGCAAAGCGCCGTACAGGGCAGCACCCATGTAGAAGGGCGTGACCGAGTCCGGGAGCAGCGAAGTCCCGTACCAGATCTCTTGCGGGATCGTGGCGACCAGCAACGCAGCCCATTCCCCATGCAAGCGCAGTGCGATCAAGAAGGTGATACCGACCGACGCGCACGAGAAACTCAACCCCAGCAGCTCCAGCGACAGCTCGTTGCGGCCGAAGACGGCCTGGAACACGGCCAGCGGCAACACCACGCTCAGCCGATTGGCGTAGATGTTGGAGATACCCTTAATGAACGGCAGCCAGCCTTGCTCGTTCGCGTCGAGCGCGGCGCTCACGTAGTTGAAGTCGTCGGCAAAGGCTAACCCTTGCCCGTAGTGAAGACGCAGCCAGAAGCACGCCGCCAACAGCAGCAGGAACGCAGTACGGGGCGGTGACGCTAGCACTGGGATCCTGGCCGTGCGATGCCGGCTGGCCAGTCTCGGGCCGACGCCAGTGCGGCGGCAGGATATTCGGAAACGGGCGGATCACAAGGGTCGCGGCGCCGGTCCCGAAACAGGGGCCGAGAAAACGTCGATGCGCAGGAGCACGCGCTGTGCGCTGCGTAGGATGTCGGCGAAGCACGCGTGGCGCGTGTGCACGTACCGCGGCCGAATCGGCGGTGCCGCCAACGGCGTCATCCAGACAGCGTCGGCGAACCACAACACGAGCAACGTGTACGCGAGCGCGACGAACGGTGCCACGCGCTCGACAGCGGTCCGCCTGCGCGCCGACGAGTCGGCGAACCCCAACGGCCGCTTGATTTCGTGGAACAAGGCGCGCGCATCGTGATGGTGCCTTGCTCGGTGTGCACGACGACCACGCGTCCGACGCACTCGCCGCGCCGCCACCGCGCCTGCAACGTCTTGCAGTAAATGGTGGTGGGCCGGCCGTACAACGCGAGCTCAGCGTCCTGCGAAAGCTAGCGCTTGCTGTCGTAGATTCACCGGCTTGGACAAGAGCTTGCCGCGCCTGCACCGGCGACCGGAGGCTTTGCGCTCGGCGTCGGTCGGTGCCCGGGTGAGCACGGCTTCGGGACGAATCGCGCCGAACACGGTCACGCGCGCGTCGAGGTCTCGGGTGAGCGTGTCGTTGCAATAAGCGCTTTCGGCGACGACGTCGATCTCTTGCGGCGCCGATCGCGGCGCGTGCAAGCGGTTCGCCGGAGCAGACGCACGCCGTGTACGAGCGACAGATCCATTTTCTCGGAGCGTCGCCGTGGTCCGACGCAGCGGGATTTTCGTCGAGAAATCCGGGGCGATGATGTGCCCGGGGTCATGAAGCCGTTCTTCATCGTCGCGACAGTTGCGAACGTTGGGTCGGGAATGCGCGGCGCACGCGCCGTGTTACCAGCCCATGGCGTGGAGCAACCGATCCAATCTTGTGTGGTGGGTTGCGGCGCTCGCGACGGGCTGCGCTGTTTCCAGTCGTTCGTACAAGGGCCTGGACGGCGGAGAAGTCGGCTATGCCGACTTGGACACGGGCATCGCCGCGACAAAAGACGACGCAGCCATCAGCGGCAAGGCAGGGACGTTGAAAGGACCAACCTCCACGCCGCCCGTGGTCGGCCCCCCACTCGCGTCCGACAGTTGGGTCGTACGCCACGTGTGCCAACCCGCCGCGCACGCCGCCCATTTCACGTGGGCCGAGTACGACGAGCTGCTCGCCGAGCTGCGCAAGCCGCGTTACCGGGTGGTCCCCATGCGTGATTTCGAAGGCGCAATCCGCCACGCCGACCGACACGTGATAGTTGGCCTGCGCCACGACTCCGACGGCAGCATCTGCAAGTGCAGCGAGATGGCGGAGCGCGAGCACGCCATGGGTATTTCCAGCACGTACTTCATTCTGCACACGGAGCCATCGTACGGCTGGGGACTTCCCCGCCTGCAGCGCCGCGAAGCCGAGCTGCCACGCTACCGTGAGCTCGAACATCTGGGACACGAGGTCGGCCTGCACTTCGACGGGCTCACGATGGCGCTGGAGTACGGCCTCGACGCGGGCAAATTCATCGGCGCCGATCTCGACTGGCTGCGCAGCCATGGGCTGCACATCGTCGGCGCGTCCGCGCACGGTTCGGGGCTCGCGAAGATCGCACACTTCGTCAACTACGAGATCTTCGCCAGCATGAACACGCAGCCCTCGGTCGCTTACAAGGGACGCAGCGTGAAGCTCGGTACACTGCACCTCGCGGATTTCGCGCTGCAGTACGAGGCTTACCACGTGGGCTACAAGAATTACCTCTCGGATAGCGGCGGCAAGTGGAACGTGCCCGACCCGATCGCCGCGCTGAGGGCGCTCGCACCCGGAGACAACGTGGAGATCCTCGTGCACCCCCTATGGTGGGGCCGCGACGATGCCGTTGCCGCAATCCATTGATTGCGCATCACAGCGTCCTGCGGTCCTCGTGTGCTTGCTCGCGCCCCTGCACACGGAGCCGTTCATCTATTTTCAGTTCGGAGCGTTGATGCCCCAACGCTCAGCCCCGCACGCTCACTCGCGCGGCGGCGGCATGCTGCCACCGGCTGCCACGCGGCTGCGGCCGCGCACGCGTTCCACCTGCGGATGCATCAGCGTCGGGCTCTGCACGATCTCCGCGGAGCGCAGCGCGTACGCGAGCTCGACCGAGGG
>JADGRF010000111.1 GCA_017881055.1 Sandaracinaceae bacterium | reverse complement strand
GGGTGCGGGGCTCGCGGGCTTCGCCAGCTGCAGCGTGCGTTTCGCACGCGGTGCACCGCGATGCTCGGCGCGCGACAGCACGTACACGCTGCCGAGCGCACCCGCCAAGCACAGCCCGAGCACGAACGTCACCACGCGATCGCCCAGGCTCGTGAACCAGCACCAGGTTGTGTTTCTCGCAGATCTGGGGCATCACGGTGCGGCGCGGGCAGTAAGCGCGGACGGCCGCCGCCGGTCCGCAGGCATGTCACGAGTACCCTTGCAGCTAGCCCCGCCGCATTCATTGTCTCCGCTTCGTGTGCAGAACGCTACTTCACGGCCGAGCCCCACGCCGGGGAGGCAATGTGGGCGCGCGTCGTGCGCGGTGTGTCGCCCGTATGCTGACTCGCCTGACGCACCCTTCCTGCGGCGCGTACACTCGTCGTCTGCACCGCATGTCCGAGCCCGCCCAGTCTCCCGTCGTCCCCGTTCCCGCTGCAGCTGCAGAGTCGGCCGAGGTACCTGCGATCACACCCGCGCAGCTGCGCGAGCTCGCGCTGGCCGACGAGCGCGACCGTGCGCTCTCCGGCGCGCGTACGCTCGCGCTCTGCAACGGCCTGGGCTTCGTCGTCTGTGCAGCCGTGTGTCTGATCTCGGTGCTGTTCGATCCGTGGTCGCTCCTGTACGTGCTCGTGCTTGGCGGCTTTGGCTTCGTGGAGCTGCGCGCACGCAGAGCGTTGCTCGCGTACGACCGAGGCGCGCTGCGCAGGCTGTCGCGCAATCAGATCGCGTTCTGTGCCGCGGTGGTCGCGTACGCGCTCGTGCAAATGGTGCTGAGCGCGCGCAGCGACAACCCGTTGCTCGAGATCGCGCGCGAGCATCCCGAGCTCTCGGACGCGCTCGGTTCGCCCGAAATGAGCGGTATGAAGAGCGAATTGGACTCGTGGTACCGCATCGGAATGCCAGTGTTCTACGGGCTCCTGGGGCTCGTGACGCTGCTCTTCCAAGGCGGCTCGGCGGTCTACTACGCGCGGCGCGAAAAGGTGCTCGATGCGTTCGTGACGCAGACGCCGGCCTGGGTGATCGAGTTTCGACGCTCGCGCGCGGGCGCGCTACCCAGTCGCTGATCCAACAGCTGGCGAACGCCGCGTTGTCTGCACTGACGCTGGCGGCGTGTGCGAGCGCGCCGCTGACGTTGGCCGGTTGCGCCAGCGCACCGGCGCTGACCGCTGCGCCGAAGCCGAATGCCTCGCCTGCCGCCGTCAGCGGCAGCGAAACCAGCGAAGCGCCGCCGCCAGTAGCTCCCGTGTCCGAGCCCGTGCAGGTCGAGCCTGCCGAGCCCGAGCCGGTCGTTCCGGAGACGCTGCCCGAGTTCTCCACCGAGGAGCAGAAGCGCATCAAGTCGGTGCAGCGCTTCGTGCACGCCGCGGCGCGTAAGCACGGCGTCGATGCGCAGCTGATCAACGGCGTGATCTGGGTCGAGAGCCGTTTTCAGTCCCGCGCACACGGCAGGCTCGGACCGCGCGGCTTGATGCAGCTGATGCCGCGCACCGCACGCGTCTTGGCGCGCGAGCTCGGGCGCCGCACGCAGTCGTACAGCGCCGACTTCAACATCGATGCCGGCACGCTCTACCTCGCGCACATGCTCAAGGCGTTCCGTGGCGACATTCGCCTGGCGCTCGCCGCGTACAACGCGGGGCCGACCACCGTGCGCGACGCGCTCGATGCCGGCCAGCCGCTGGCCGACGGAGTCGAGGGCTACGTGCGCAAAGTGCTGACCGCCGCTCGCGTCTTCGAGGAGCGCGGCGTTCACTGAGCGCGTCAGCGCCGCTTGTGCTCGGCGATCGAGCGCGCCAGCTCGTCGAGTTCGGAGCCGTGGTTGGGGAGCACCCAGTGCTTCGAGAACAGCAGATCGAAGAAGCCGGGATCGCTGCCGTCGTTCGCCAGCCAGTCGAATTGCCGAAACACGTGCTCGCTGCTGTAGAGCGGCTCGGGTAGCGGTGCCACGTGCAGCACGGCGCCGAACTCGAAGTGACGGCGCAGGATCTCCGCGAAGCGCAACGCGCTGTCGCCGTGAGCCACGATCGCTTCCGGCCAGTACTCGGTGATCACGTAGTCCGCACGCTGCAACGTCTCGTGCGCGCCTTCGAATACACGAACTTCCGAGCCTTGCGCGTCGACCTTGAGCACGATCGGATGCGGCAGCTCGCGGTCACGCAGCACGTCGTCGAGCCGCTCGGCCGCGACTTCGATCACGTTTCCGGGGCGAACGTTCCCGCCAGCGGTGTCAGCTGCAGCGCGCTGCAAGCGGTGGTCGCCCAAGTTGGTCTCCGACAAGAGCAGCGGCAAGCTCGTGCGCTCGGAGTAGCAGGCGGTCTTGCGTAGCTCGAGCCGCCGCGCGAGGCCGTGGCGTGCGACGTTGCGTTCGAGGTAGGCGAAGTTGTTCGGCTCGGGCTCGAACGCGACCCCGATCGAGCCGGTGCGCTCGAGGACGGGAATCGACACCAGGCCCAGGTTGGCGCCGACGTCGATCAACGTGCCGGGGCCCGTGCCGAACAGCCGGCTCTCCATGAGCGTGACGATGGTCTTCGCCCAGCTGCCGAGCGTCCGGTACTCGTGCATGACAACTTGGTCGGCCGAGGAGCCTTCGAACAGCCCGTATTCACCGTCCGCGACGACGGTGTCAGCGGAGCCGGAAGGCTGGGTCACGGAGCGGCTGGACACGCACATGCCCTTACCGGAGCCGTAGGTTTCCCGCCAGCGCCGCGTCAACCGAACAGATTCCCGATAAACCCGCTCAAGAATGGTGGATTTTTGTTGCCGTTACCCGCAGCTTTGCTATTGGGAGATCTCCCATGCACGTCACCATGGTCAAAAAGCAGCTTGCGAGCGGCGCCGCCTGCGACAAGTGCATCATGGCAGAGGGCCTGCTGCGGGACCGCGGCCTGTGGGAGCGCATCGACCGCGTGGTCTGGGCCGTCGAAGGCCAGCCGGATTCCGAGGGCATGCGCCTAGGGCAGCGCTTCGGCGTCGCGAACGCTCCGTTCTTCGTGGTGCGCGACCGCGCCGGCGACGAGAGCATCGTCGAGAGCACGCTGCACTTGATGCGCGCGCTCGGTCCGCACGGTGACAGCCACGCGCGCGATTCCAAGGCCCCGAGTTTGTCAGCACCGTCTGCTCCGATCGTGTCCAAGCAGGAGCTGGACGCGGTGGCGCCGAAGCTCGCGGCGTCACAGCCGCTCGACGTCGTGCGCTACATGCTCGAACGTTTCGGTCGCGAGTGCGCGATTGCCTGGAGCGGCGCCGAAGACGTGGTGCTGATCGACATGGCTGCGCGCAGCGGCTTCGAGTACTCGGTCTTTTGCCTCGACACCGGTCGGCTCCACCCCGAGACCTACCGGCTGATCGACAAGGTGCGTAAGCATTACGGCATCGAGGTCGAGCTGATGGCGCCCGAGACGCAAGCGCTGCAGGCGTTCGTGCGCAAGAAGGGCTTGTTCAGCTTCTACGAAGACGGCCACCAAGAGTGCTGCGCGGTGCGCAAGGTCGAGCCGCTCAAGCGCGCGCTCTCGGGCTACCGCGCCTGGTTGACGGGTCAGCGCAAGGATCAAAGTCCTGCGACGCGTGGCGAAGTGCCCGTAGTCCAGGAAGACGCGACGTTCATCGGCAAGCTCGGCACGCAGGCTCCGCTGATCAAGAGCAACCCGCTCGCTAACTGGAGCTCGGCGCGCGTCTGGAGTTACATCCGCGAGCACGGTGTTCCGTACAACGAGCTGCACGAGCGCGGCTTCGTGTCGATCGGCTGCGAGCCGTGCACGCGCGCCACGCTGCCTGGCCAGCACGAGCGCGAAGGCCGCTGGTGGTGGGAAGAGGCGACGAAGAAAGAGTGCGGCCTGCACTCGGCAGCGCCTGAGCCGCCCGTTCTACAGCCAGCGCTCGAGCGCGACCTGTAGATCGCGCCGCGAGAAGGGCTTCGCGACGTAGTCGTCCATGCCCACGTCGATGCACTTCTGACGCTCTTCGGGCAGGACGCTCGCGGTGAGCGCAATGATCTTGAGATGCTCGCCGTTGTGCTCGCCAGCGCGAATGCGCCGCGTCGCGTCGTAGCCGTTGAGGCGCGGCATGTGGCAATCCATGAATACGAGATCGAAGCCGCCGTTCGCTAGCTTGTCGATGGCGTCCTGACCGTCACCGGCATGCTCGACCGTGCAGCCAAGGTGCTCGAGCATCTGTACCGCGAGCGAGCCGTTTTCGGGATTGTCCTCGACCAACAGCACGTGCGCGCTGAACGATCGGCGCACCGGAGCCTCCGCGGCGACGTGCTCTTCGACGACGGTCTCATCGCTCGGTAGCGGCAAGACCACCGTGAACGTAGAGCCCTGGTTCAGCTCGCTCGCGAGCTTGATCTCGCCGCCCATCAAGCGCACGAGCTGGTTCGAGATCGCAAGGCCGAGGCCCGTACCGCCGTAGCGTCGCGTCGTGGAGGTATCGGCCTGCATGAACGCTTCGAAGACGCGGCTCTGGTGCTCCTTGGCGATGCCGATGCCCGTGTCCGCTACTGCCAGCGACAACACCCACTGCGCGCCCATGGGCGTGGCGCTGGCGTGCAGCGTGATCTTGCCCGTGTGCGTGAACTTGATTGCGTTACCGGCCAAGTTCACCAGAATCTGCTTGATGCGTGTCGGGTCGCCCTTCCAGTGGCGCGGAATGCCTTCGTCGATGTGGATCTCGAAGCCGAGCTTCTTCGCGTTCACTTTCACCGCGAGCATTTCGTGCACTTCGTCGAGCAGCTCGGCTACGTCGAAGCGCACTTGCTCGAGCGAGAGCTGACCTGCCTCGATCTTCGAAAAATCGAGGATGTCGTTGACCAGCGTGAGCAGCGTGTCACCGGAGCGCGCGACCGTGTCGGCGTACTCGCGCTGTGCCGGGTCGAGGTCCGTCATCTGCAAGAGCTCGGTCATGCCCAGCATCGCCGTCATCGGCGTGCGGATCTCGTGGCTCATGTTGGCGAGGAACTCGGACTTCGCCCGCACGGCCACCTGCGCAGCTTCGTTCGCAGTCTGCAGACCTTGCTTCAGGATCTGATCGCGCAGAAACAGATGCTGCAGCTTGCGCTGCGCCCGGATGCGTACGGTCAACACCAAGAGCCCGAACAGGGTCGCTTGGACCAGCGCGATGCCGAAGTGGTACCAATCCTCCTCTTGGCGGCGCGCGCCGACGACCCACAGCCAGCCGCCGAGTGACGCTGCCGTGAGCAGCCCGAACCAGCGCGTAGAGAAGAGCAGGCAGCCGAACCCGATCTCGGCGATCATCAAGTTCGTGGTCTGACGCGCCTCGTCGCCGCTCACGATCAAGAGCAGGCAGTTCGCGATGATCGCGAGCCCGATCGTTGCGGCCACGGGATGCGCCAGCTTCGGCGGCAGCTGGTTGCGCTCGAACCAGAACGCGGCAGCTAGCAGGCCGAACGAGAAGAGGCCGGTCGAGATCGGCTTCATGGCGCCGGCGAGCAGGCGCAACGACACGGGGCCGAGGTCCACGACTACAGACGGAAGCTGCGCGTCCGTGTGCGTGCTGAGCTCGTGACCGAACCAGATGCTGATCAGCGCGTAGAACAACGCGAGGCCGACGCAGATCGGGCGCATTGCTTGCGCCAGTTGGGCGTTCATCGCGTCGACGACCGCGGCCGGCGTTACGGCATCGTCCGCATCCATCGGCAGGATGCTCCCGGTCTTCTGAGCTTCTGACATCGGGTGGGCCATCCCAATGATAGCGATTTTTCAAGCATTTGTGGAATGTGCTGCCATTCCACGCATGGCGCTGGTGCGGCCTACGAATGCCTACACTGAGGTCTGCTCTCTGCGCGTCACGCGTTCGGGCGTGGCCGAGCAGTGGCTGAACCCTACGGCTTGACCGAAGAGCCCCACTCGAGCGGGATCACCAGATCGGAACACGAGCAACCGCCGTTCCAGCTGGGCTCCTCACGGCCGCTGCGTTGCACCCACGCTGCGGGCGTCACGATCTCCGCGCTGCTGCTGACGTCGCGCCATGCGCAGCGCTCGTTCACGCTGTGAATTTCCCAGCCGGCCGGCGTGATGAGCTCGGAGATGTAGTAGCTTGGTGTGCTCGCGCGGGCCGGGGCCGTTGCGCTCACGGCAAGAACGAGCGCGCTCCACGCCAAACCAACCCGGAGACCCTGTTTGCGTACGAGCTGCATCGACTTGCTCCAGTCTGCACCGTCCCCTGGCCTTCGCCAAGGCGGGCGTGTCTGCGAAAAGCCGCAGGGCGTTTCGCGGGGATGAGAAATAGCATCTGCGAAAGGTGTGGAAATGATCTTTGCTGAGCATCGGCGGGTGGCAGCTTCAGTTGCGTCTTGACCGTATTTCGGGCGCAGAGCATCGTGTGCGCTCGCGTGTGTTGAGGAGAACCCAGGTATGCGCTCGATCGGTCTGTGGCGTGCTCCGGCCGTGCTCTCGTTGTGTTTGTGTTTGGCCAGTTGGCTTTCGGCATGTGCGCCCGATCTCGGCAAGTGCGACCTGCAGCTGGCCAAGACGATCGTGTACGCGCCGGATGGGACTCCGTTCTACGCGGGCCAGGCGCAGGTGTTTCAGTCGTGCGCGGGCGCGTTCTGTCACGCCGCGGGCGCCACCGGTGCGGGACGCCTTGGTGCACCGCACAACGCTGACTTCGACACCGTGCCGCTTGGCGCAAGTCCTAGCGCGCACGACATCACCGTGCTGCGCAACGGCATCGAGCGCGTGCGCGAGCTGGCACCGAGCTTCTACGACCGCGTCGACAACGGCTCGATGCCGCCGGGCGGGGTGGGCAAGCGCGCGCCACTGATGTGGCTCGATGCGAGCGGTGCGCCGAGCACGACCGCGGTGCCGCTCGTCACCACGAGCGCCGGCAAAGAGATGCTGCGCAACTGGCTGGCCTGCGACGCGCCGATCGTCGCGACCACCGACCCCGCAGCCCCGCAGACGTTCGGCGACACCGTGCCTGCGAAGAGCACGACGATCGCTCCGAGCTTTGCCAGCATCTACGGCGTGGTGCTCGGCGGGTGCACCGCGTGTCACAACGCGGACGCCAACAACCCGTACAAAGCGCAGCAGGCGCTCGACTTCACCACGATGGATGCCGCGTATACGACCCTGGTCGGCCCGGACGCGTTCGCGAATGGCTCGTGCAAGATGCGCGGCAAGCTCGTGGCGGCGGGCGACTGCGCAGGCTCGCTGCTGTACCAGAAGCTCCTGCCCGCCGCGCAAGCGCCGGCTGGCGTCTGCGGAAGTGCGATGCCGCTCGGTGGCCAGGCCATCTCGAAAGCGGCGCTGGACGCCGTGTGCAACTGGATCAAGGCCGGCGCTAAACAGTAACGCCTGGAGCGCGATCCACTTCGCGATCCGCCTTCGCTTTCTGTGGTGCGTGCTCACGGACGGGAAGTCCGCTCCGCGCGCTCCTCGAAACCGAAGGCGCCTCGCTCGCGTATCGCGCCCCATGCGTCACTGTTTTTGTCGCTTGCGGCATCGAAAAAGCAGGGGGGCGCCTCCCAAGGGCTGGGGGGTTGCGCGTTAACTTGCTGGAGATGCTGCTGATGAATTTTCCCAGGCGATGGGTCGTGGGGCGTGTGCTGCTGATGGCGGCGGCCTTCGTGCAGCCGGTGGCGGCACAGGAGGTGCTGCAGGGGCGAGAGGCGCTGCAACCTGGCGCGGTGACCAATCCCTACGCGGTGTTGATCGGCGAGAACCCCGGCGGAGTGGGGCAGACCACGCTGCATTACGCCGAGGCGGACGCGCAGCCGATGGCGGCGGTGCTGCGCGAGCTGGGCAAGTTTTCCGAAGCCCGCACGCACGTGCTGCTCGGGCCGGATAGAGCCCAGCTGGTTGCCACGTTGGCAGCTGTCGGTGACGAGCTGCAAGCCGCGCGGGCCCGCGGTGAGCAGGCGCAGCTGGTGTTCTACTATTCGGGTCACGCGCGCGCGGATGCCATTCACCTGGGCAGCGAAGAGCTGGCGCTTGGTGAGCTTCTCGCGGGAGTATGCCGGTGACGGCATGGAGATCTACCGGCGCTACGGTCCAGCGCTCGTCCGCAAAGCGCAGCGCTTGCTCGGCAGCGACGCCGACGCGCGCGACGTCGTGCAAACGCTGTTCGTCGACCTGTTTGCTGCCGGGCGCAGCGAGGTCGACCTGCCCTATTTGTATCGAGCCGTGACTCACCCGTTGCCTCACACTGTTGCGTGACGAGAAGAATCGTCCGCGCTTGCTCGCGGAGCAGGCCCCGGCGTTGCGCGGCAGCGTGCGTACGCGTTGCGACGACGAAGTGATCGGGCTCGATCTGCTCGCGAAGCTGCTGCGCGAGCTGCCGCCGCGCCAGAGCGAGCTGGTCGTGTACCGCTACTTCGACGATCTCTCGCAGGAGGAGATCGCCGCGCTGTGCGGCGCTAGCTGCAAGACCGTCGGCAAAGACCTCGAGCACGTGCGTGATGCCGTGCGCAGGCTGCGCGCCGAAGGCGGTGAGTCGTGAACGCCGATTGCGCCAGCGAGCCCGCGTCGTTTCTGCGCCTGGAGCGCTATCTGCTCGGCGAGCTGGCCGGACAGGAGCGCGCGCGCATCGTCGCGCATCTTGGCGAATGCGCGACCTGTCGCGCGTGTCTCGACGAGCTGCGTGCCGGCGAGGTAAAGCTGCCCGAGCTGCAGCTGACGGCGGCGCAGGCGTCTGGGCTGCCTTTGCCGGAGCTCTTGCCGAAGGCCGGCGGCTTCGAATACGGCGTCGTGCGCCGTCTGTCGTTCGTGGGCGGCGCGCTCGCGCTGGCTGCGGCGGTGTTGCTCATGCTGCGGAACGGTGGCGGCGAGCATGCGCTGCCTATGCCCAGCACTAGCGTGAAGGGCGGCGACGTCGCGCTTCCGCTCGTGCGCGAGCGCGGAGGTGACATCGCGCGCGATCCGAGCACGTTCGACCAGGGTGACCGTCTCGAAGCGAACGTCAGCTGTCCGCCTAGCTCCACGGCGACGTATTGGGACTTGGTCGTGCTTCAGGCCGGCGAGACGTACTTCCCGCTCCGAAACGATGCCGCCATCAGCTGCGGAAACCACGTGGCTCTGCCGGGCACGTTCCGGCTGACGGGAAAGACTCCCGCGACCGTGTGCGTCGTGCTGGGGGCTCGCGCGCTGGACCGGGTCGAGCTCGCCAACGGTCGCGACCATCTCCCGCCGCGGACGGCATGTGCCGTGCTGGTTCCCGCGCAGCGTTGACCCGCGCTGCTTGCTGATCATCGCACCGCGCCGCCGCGTCGCGTAGCTCAGATCTCTTCGCAGGCGGTCTCTTCGGGGCCGCAGCGGAAGCGCACGTGCATGTGGCTCGTGTGACCGTGCGCGTGCCGCACGATCGCGGCCTTGCCGTGCCCCGGATACTGGATGATGCGCAGAAGATCGGCGTGGGACGCGCCGTCGTCCTTGGCCGCGCGATACAGCGCCAACTGACACGAGCGCGACAAAAACACGTAGCGCACCTGGTCGGTGTCGACGAACGACTTGATCAGCCGCCAGGTCGCGAGCCAATCGACGCGCGCTGGCGATTCGGGCTGCGCATTCTTCGGCGGATCGGCCTTCTGTGGCAGGGCGATGTCCACGTCGCGCCCGCTACGGTGCGAGTGATGCGGTCCGAATCGCCCGCCTTCTTCCACGCTCATGTCCGCGATCAGGATCTGCCGCGCGAAGCCCGTCTCGCGGCGGAAATTCGCGATGCCCGTCTGCAGCGCTTCGATCGCGTGGCTGGATGCGTAGCTGTGCTCGGGGTTGCGGATCGTATACAGCGCGTCGTTCTTCGGCAGCTGCATACCGTTTTGCAGGTAGCCGTGGCCGGGCGAGCCGACGCTCTGCGCGATAGCCGCACCTTCGGGCAGGCTCACGATCGGCAGCTCTTCGGCGCGCGCGGCTTGTTCGCGCTCGTGCGTCTCGCGCTCGACCCAGACGATCAGCGGCTGACCGACGCGCAGTGCGCCGCCGCAGCTGTTCCAGCGGTGCTGCAGGTCGCGCTGCGAGACGCCGAAGCGCGTCGCGATCCTCGCCCACGAGTCACCCGCGCGCACTTCGTAGTGCAGCTTGTCGCGCGTGTGCGTGCCGAGCTGCGTGTACACGCGCAGCTTCTGGCCGGCGCGGTAGACCGGATGCGTGCCGTCGAGCTTGTTCCAGCGCTCGAGCGACTGGCTCGACACGGCGTAGCGATCGGCGATCTGCTGCAGCAACTCACCCGGCAACACCTCGTGCAGGATCCACTGCGCGCTCGCCGGCGTGGTCGACGCGACGAGGCCTTGCGCAGGTGGCGCCGCGAACGCGCGCATAGACCATGCGCTTGGCGAGGTCAGCGCCCCGACACAACTCACGACGAATACGAAACTAGTACGGGCGCTCTTCTGCATCGTTCTCGACTGCTCGCCCGACTGCTCGCTCGACTGCTCGAACCTCTTCGGAGCGCGCCCGTTGGGCTTTGCCGAAGCGTCAGCGACCGTAGCATCGAGCTGCGCGTCGGCCAACCGCCCCCTAATTCAGGGACAGCGCGAGTCGCCAAACACGCAGAAGAACGCCTAGAAAAGACGCGTTTTACGACATCGCATTGCCACGAGCTCAACCTTTGAGCGAGCGCAGACCCGCGCGATGCACACGGCCTGGCAGCTCGCGACGCAAAATTGCTTCTGCGACGCGGCCCGCTTCCCAAAGCCGTTCTAGGTCGATGCCGGTACTGATGCCCATATGGTGCAACATGTAGGCGACGTCTTCGGTGGCCAGATTGCCCGACGCGCCCGGTGCGTACGGACAGCCGCCGAGGCCAGCGATCGCGGCGTCGATCGTGCGAATGCCCATCGAGATGCCGGTGAGCACGTTGGCGAGCGCTTGGCCGCGCGTGTCATGCATGTGCAGCGCGAGCTTTTCCACCGGCACTTCGCTCGTGATCACGTCGAGCACTTCTTTGGTCTGCAGCGGAGTGCCGACACCGATCGTGTCGCCGAGCGAGATTTCGTAGCAGCCAAGCTCGATCAACGTGCGGGCAAGCACCAATGAGCGACGCGGATCGACCGGCCCTTCGTAGGGACAACCCCAGACCGTCGACACGTAGCCGCGCACGCGCATGCCGTAGCCGAGGGCGACCGGCAGAAGCTCGCGAAACACCTCCAGCGCTTGCTCGATCGACTTGTTGATATTGCGACGGTTGTGCGTCTCGCTGGCGCTCAGGAAGATCGCGATCTCCGGGATGCCCGCGTCGTGCGCGCGCTCGAGGCCCTTCAGGTTCGGACAGAGCGCGGAGAACGTGACGCCCGCGCGCGGTGGCAAGAGCGCGGCAAGATTGCTGGCGTCCGCGAGCTGCGGGATCCACAGCGGCGAGACGAAGCTGGTGATCTCGATGCGCGTCAGGCCCGCCTCGATCAGCGCTTCCACCAGGCGCAGCTTGCGTACGGTGCCGACCGTGGCCGCTTCGTTCTGCAGACCGTCGCGCGGGCCGACTTCGTAGATCGAGATCGAATCCGGCAGGTGATCGAAGAGTGTTCCCATTACTGGGATTTTCCGATGCGTGCGCACCGCGTCAAGTCCGCCGCAGCCCGAGGCACACGAATGATGCGAATGAGAATGCGCATAATAAGCAGAATTAGCAGGCAGACGAAAAGCACGACCGTAGATTGCGTCCTGCGGCGCGTCGGCGACAATGATCGCATGTCGGAATCGCGAGGCGTGGCTGGGTCGGCGTCGCAACGATCGTTTTGCAACGGGCTGTCGGGAGCGCTGTTCGCCCTGATCGCAACCGCGTGCACCGCGAACGTCGGCAGCGGCCGCTTCACACTCGTCGCCTTGAGGTCCCGCGCCGAACGGCTCAGCGAAAGCGATCCGTCGCGGCGATCAAGTGATGGATGATCTCCGGCTCGAACGCCGAGTGACCGGCGGTCTGTGCCACGTACAGCTGCGCTTCGGGCCAGGCGCGGTGCAACGCCCAGGCGGTTTCCATCGGACACACGATGTCGTAGCGACCCTGCACGATCACGCCCGAGATCTCGCGCAGCTTGTACGCGTCGTCGAGCAGCTGCGTCTCGCGCTCGAAGAAGCCTTTGTTCACGAAGTAGTGGCTCTCGATGCGTGCGAACGCGAGCGCGAAGTCATCGCGGCTCATGGACTGGCGCATCTCCGGGCTCGGTCGCAGCGTGCTCGTGACGGCTTCCCATGTGCTCCAGGCTTTCGCAGCTGCGAGGCGCACGGCCGCGTCGTCGCTGGTCAGTCGCGTGTGGTACGCGTGCAGCATGTCGCCGCGCTCCGCTTCCGGGATCGGCGTCAGATATTGCTCGAACGCTTCCGGGAACACACGGCTGGCGCCGTCCTGGTAGAACCACAGGATCTCACGCTCGCGCAGCGCGAAGATGCCGCGTAGCACGAGCTCGGTCACGCGCTCCGGGTGCTTCTGCGAATACGCGAGCGCTAGCGTGCTGCCCCACGAGCCGCCGAATACCTGCCAGCGTGTGACGCCCAGGTGCTCGCGCAGCGCTTCCATGTCCGAGACCAAGTGCCAGGTGGTGTTGCGCACCAGCGACGCGTGCGGCGTGCTCTTGCCGCAGCCACGCTGATCGAAGAGCACGATGCGGTAGTGGCTCGGATCCCAGAAGCGCGCCTGCGCCGGCGTAGTGCCGCCACCCGGTCCGCCGTGCACGAACAGCGCGGGCTTGCCGTTCGGGTTGCCATACTGCTCGAAGTAGATCTCGTGCAGGTCGTCGACGCGCAGATGCCCGCGCGCGTACGGTGTGATCTCGGGGTAGGGACGGCGCAGCGGTTCGAGGTTGTCGTGCATGACGTGCGCTTCAGTTATAGCGTTTCGAGAGCGTAGAGCACGGCCGGCGAGCGCTCGTGCACGAACAGGCCCGCGCCCGCGCTGGTGAACTGCGGGCGCAAGCGTTTGCGGTAGAAGCTGGCCGGGCGCAGATAGACCGCGCCGTCCGTGCGTGCTTGATCGCAGGCGTGGTCCCAGTCTTCCTGCGTCAGCGCCTCCAAATAGAGACAACCGCGCGTCAGTTTGGCGAGATTGTCGAGCGCGGCTTCGGCTTCGCTGCGCGACAGATACTGCAGCACGCCGCGGCAGATCACGAGGTCGTAGCGCTTGCGCGACTTCCAGTCGGTGACGGATCCCTGCTGCCAGCCGTAGCGCTCGCACATGTAGCTGCTGTGCTCGACGCCGGTGTAGGTCGCGTGAGGGAACATTCGCTCCACGACTGTGCGCATGTGCCCGACGCCGCAACCGATGTCGAGCACCTCGCGCACGGGTTGCCCCAAGTAGCCGAGATACGCGCCCAAGAGGCGTCCGAGCTGCGCCGCTTCTTTCTTCGAGCCCACGCGCGTCGTCGGATTCTCGTAGTAGCGCGCGTAGTAGCGGCGATCGAATTCGAAACGATGTTTCATGGTTGGCGTGCTGGTTGGCGTGCTGGTTGGCGTGCTGGTTGGCTTGATCGACGCTCGCGACGCAGGCCGACCCGCGCACGTTTCCGGGATACCGTACTCCGCGCCTAGGTCAAGCACAGAAGAACTTCCGCGCGCGTGCGACGTCTGAATTCGCGTGCGGAACCAAGTGCTGCTCGCGGTCATCCGGTGTGTGTTGGCCGCGCTGCTCGGCGTCACGTTGCCCGAGCGCTGCTGGGCGGACCAAGGGGTCCAGCCCGGCCTCGAGATCGGACAGTATCCACTCGACGCGCTGCCGCGCGTGCTGCCGCCGCGAGCGGCCATGCCGTGCGACGGATCGCTCGTCACGTACCACGGAGAGCGCGTGCGTTATGCCAGCCCGGCGCGCGTGTATCCCGCGTTCGTCGCTCGCCTGCGCGCGTTCGAAGCGCTGCTGAGCGAGCAAGCGATCGCCCACTACGGTCGTGTGCCGCGCGTGCTGGTGCACCTAGGCACGCAAAGCTGTCGACGCATGCGGCGCTATCCCGATTGGGTCAGTGAGCACGCTCTCGGTAACGCGATCGACGTCGCCGGCTTCGACTTCGGCCCTTTGCCTGCGCACGCGGTTGCACCCGAAGGGTTACCGCGCGCGCTGCGCGGCAGCTTCAGCGTGCGCATCGCCCAGCACTGGCACGCGCGCGGCGTGGTAGGCAGCTGGCAAGCCACGTTCCTACACGACCTAGCGCGCGCCCTGATCGCACGCCCCGACATCTTCCGCGTGCTCCTCGGTCCCGCCTTCCCCGGCCACCAAAATCACCTGCACCTGGACTTCGCCCCCTACCGCGTAGTCGAAGTCTTCGACGACCGAGATCCCGCCACGGCCAAACAGTGACGGATCGCGAAGTGGATCGCGTTCCAAACGTCGCTGTTTCAAACGCCTTGCGCAGCGGGATCCCAGATGTACTTGTGGAGTTGCAGCTGCATGCGGGCGGGCAGCGCGTCCTCGAGCATCCAGGTCACCAGCTCTTTCGGCGGCAGCTCGCCGTGCACCGGGCTAAGCAACACTTCGCCGGCCTTGGTTTGCAGCTGCTCGCGCACGATCAGCTCACGCGCCCACTCGTAGTCCAGGCGATCCGCCAGCACGAACTTCACTTGATCGCGCGCTCCGAGCAGCGCCAGGTTCTCGTAACGATTGCGCGCGCTCTCGCCGCTGCCGGGCGCTTTCATGTCGACGATGCGATGCACGCGCGCATCGACGCCGGAGATATCGCGCTCGCCGCTGGTCTCGAGCATCACGGTTCGGCCTGCATCGCACAGCTCGGTCATCAAGGGCAACGCGCCCGCTTGCAAGAGCGGCTCGCCGCCCGTGACCAGCACAATCTGTGTGCCCAACGAAAGCGCGCGCGCGACCACCTCGCTGCGTGGTGTGCGCGTGCCGCCCGTGAACGCTTGCGGCGTGTCGCACCAGCGGCAGCGCAGGTTGCAGGCGCTCAGGCGCACCAGCGTGCAGGGTAAGCCTGCGAAGCTCGTCTCGCCCTGAATCGAGCGATAGATTTCGTGGATCACGAGCGTGTCGCCTGTGCCAGCCGTCATGCGCGCAGCTTTACCATGCGCGAGCAGAACGTGCCGGTCGGCAGAGGCGCGGGTGGAATCAGCCTCGCTCATGGCTCGACCGCGCCCGCCGCGTTTTCGATGATCCGACAGTAGATGCGCTCCGATTCGCGCGCGGCCCACGTCCGCAGGGCCTCGCGCAGGCGCGTCTGCACGGCGAGACCCGAGCTTGCCAGGTCGTCTTCTTCGTGGGGGTCACGCTCGCGGTCGTACAGCTCTTCCACGCCCGTGTCGCGGTTCACGATCAAGCGGTAGCGCTCACTGGTGACGGAGACCTTGGGCTCGTAGTCGAGCGCGCTGGCACGGGTCAGCTCCATGCGTTCGTCGAGCTCACGCGGCGAGGTGATCGGTCGGCGGGCGAGATCGAACAGGGCTTGTCCGCGCAACGGAAACGCTTCGGCGAATGCGACGCGTGTCGGGTCTGCGTCGGCGAACAAGCTGCGGGCGTCGCCTACGGCGCTCTGCCCGCGTGCGTCGCTCGCGGGCATGCGCGCGCCGGTCCACTCGAGAATCGTCGGTGCGATGTCGGAGATCGCCACTAGGTGCTGCACGTGCTCCGGCTTCACGTCGGGGGTGTGCACGATCAGCGGAATGTCGGCGATGAACCGGTTCAGGTACACGTGGTGGCCGTAGTAGCCGAGCTCGCCCAGCGCTTCGCCGTGATCTGCGAACACGATGATCAGCGAGTCGTCGAAGTAGCCGAGTGAGCGCAGCGAGCGCAAGAGGCGCCCGATCTCCTGATCGACGTAGCTCACGGAAGCCTCGTAGCTTTCGCGCGGTCCAGCATCGCGGCTGCCGTGACTGCCGCGCACGTGCGCGTCGTAGTAGTGGATCCAGCCGAAGGTGCGCTCGCGCGCGGTACGTGCCGAACGCAGGCTCGCGATGAAGGAGTCCGTCGCCAGGCTCGAGTCGCGACCGGACGTGCTCTGAATGCCCTGCGTCATCAGCTCGCGCACGACGCGCGCCTCGAACCAAATCGAGCGCGGCAGCACGATGAAGCGGCGAGCGAAGCGCGAGGCGGTGCGCGCGAAGACGTTCTTCGGAATCGCGGGTGCGAACAGCACTTCACTCGGGCTGCGACCCGTGAGCGCCGAGCCGAGCGCGAACAGCGTGGCCGGGTAGGTCGTGACCGCGCGCTCGAACACCAAGCTCTGCGCGGCGAGCGCCTGCACCTGCGGCATCACGGGTCCGCTCGCGTTCTGCCAGCCGAGCGCGTCTTTGCGCAGCGCATCGACGCTGATCAAGATCACGTTGCGGTGATTCGCTGGCGCTACCGTCGGCGCGCTCGTGCCGGTCGGCGTGCCGCACTTGAAGCGTTCGGGATGGCTGAAATCGAGCTCGGCGTACGGAGCGCCACGATGCCGCGTGACGGCGAAGTCGGCCATGGCCGCAGCACCTTGCCGACGCGCGAGCGTGTTGCTCACCTGACGCAGGCCGCGGCTCTCGATCGGCGCGACGTACGCCGCCGCGAGCAGCAGCGCGACGCCGGCGCACACGCCGCGACGTACGCGCGCCGGGAGATAGCGAGCCGCGCCGAACACCAGCGCCGCGCCGAGCAGCCACGCGGCGGGCAAGAGAAAGCGCAAGACGAACATGTACGCGCGCAAGCGGCGATCGAGCAGATCGACCAGTGGAATGAGCAGCGCAAGGCCCAGCGCGAACACGCTCAGCACGCGCGCGAGCTTCGGCACGCGCGAAAGCCACGTCGGCATGCGCACTGTGAGCTCCCCGACGAGCACCAGGTGGTAGAGCCAGAGCGCGGGGTACAGTGCGCACAGGACCGCGAAGCCTGCGATGCGCAAGGGCAGCGCGTTGTCGCTGTCGCTGAGCAGACCGCCGGTGGTCACGCCGTACGCCACGCGCCAGGCGGGCTCGGCCGACGCCGCTGCAACTGTCAGCACAACCCACGCGTCGGCATGGCGCGTGTAGCGAGCCAGCACGCGTCGCAACACGTGCCATGCGATCACGATCGCGCCAGCCAGCGACGAATAGAGCAGAGCGATGCGCGCGAGGTGAATCGCGGCGACCACGAAGCGATCTTGATCGAGCGGGTTGGCGAGGCCGTCCGGAGCGCGCTGGAGCGCTCCTAACTCCGTGGCGAGCACGATCCAAAAGGCCAGCGTCGCGCACAGCACGAACGCGAGCGCGTGGGCTGCGGCGGAGAGACGGCGCTGGCGATCGGTTTCGGGCACGGACTACCTCACGTGCTCGGCTCGTCCTTCCCCGAAAACGCGGCCAAAACCATAACTTGCGCGTCCCGTGCGATCAAGGAATGCGCGCCTGCCCTAGGTGTTGTCCTAGGCGTGGGTGTGCGCGCGATCGTGCGCGGGACCGTGCGTGTCGCATTGCTGTGCGTGGTGGAGGGCCCCAAGCTCGAGGAGAGGCGTCGCATGTGGAAGTTTCTCGCGTGCGTTACAGGTCGCCGTCCACCGGCGCGGCGAGTGCTCCTCTCCTGGTTGCTGCTGGCAGCGATCGCCGGCTGCATGGACTCGCCACGCAGCGAGAGCAGCTTGCCGCACAAGCGCGCGCCGCTGCACGTGTCGGGCCTGTTCGAGGTGCCCGGCGTCGATCTCGAGCTGCAGATCTACGACCACGCCCAGGCGCGCTGGGTGCGCTTTTCAAAGACGCGCACGCGCGCCGAGAACCCGGTGATCGACGGCAGCGGTCGTCCGTATTTTCGTTACGCCAGTGACGTGGTGCTGCCTCAGTCGCCGGAGTTCTGGTCGACGTTGGTGTCGGCTTCGCGCGTCGAGGCTCGCGTGCGTGTGCTGTACGGCGAGCGCGTGCTGCAGGCGTTCGGCGGGGACGCCGAGAGCTGCGCGCGCAACGCCTACGCACGCGACAAGAACGAGCATGGTGCGCTCGAGGCTTGCGCCAGCGCGCAGGGCTACGCGCGCGTGTTCGTGTCGGCGTGCGGGGGCGACGGCGAGGCGTGTTGCCCGAAATCCGCGGGCTCTGCCGCCGTCAGCTGCGAAGGTGCGCTCAGCTGCGAGGCCGGCGTGTGCGTGCCTGCGCGCTATCCGTCGCCGATCGTGGCGGGCTATCAGGTCGATCTCGCCGTGCCCACGGGCTACAGCCTGCGCGATGCTTGGGTCGTGCTCGACGACACCACCGGCACCACCGACACGGAGCGTCCGCTCGTGCTCGCGTCGTGCACGCAGCCCGGTGTCGGGCGCGACAGTCCGCATCCGAACGTGGAGCGCTTGGTGTTCGACTTCGCGTTCTGGAAGCCGGGAGTCAACCGCTTCTTTGTGCGCGGCGAGGCGGTCAAGGGCCAGGCGCATCGACGCGTCGAGAGCGCCGTCGCGCAGCTCGACTACGACGTGCCTCGTACGTTCGGGATGCGCGAGCCCGGGTTGTTCCAGCTGCCGGAGGCGTTCGCCCGCACGATGACCGAGTGTCAGGGCCCCGCCTGCAAAGATCGCGACGGCGACGGTCTCAATGACCTGTGGGAGAACATGATCATGCGTCAGCTGCGTCCGCGGCTGATGTTCGATGGTGGCGACGACCTGTGGAAGCACAAAGCCGACGTCGTGCGCGTGCTCACGTCGGTCACGCCGATCGTGCGCAACGGCCAAAGCTACGTGCTCTTGGCGAGCGTGATCACGTTCTCGCGCGACTACGGCTACTTGATCGGCTGGGATCACCCGGGCGATACCGAAGCGTTCGGTATGGTGTTTCGCGTCGAAGGCCACGGCGCGCTGCGCTGGGTGTCGTCAGTTGCCAAGGGCCATCCGTGCGTGACGTGTCGTCCGAAGTTCCACGTGGACACGCAGGAGTTCGGCGACGACGGCACGCCGATTCTGTACGTCGAGCAGGACAAGCACGGCCTGTGGCAGAACGGTCGCTCGTGCCGCGAGAAAGCGGCGTTCAGCTGCCGCGGCGATCGCTCGCTGCGCCCCGACTCGGTGAACGTCGGCGACTACTCGCCTGAAGGCACGCGCGCACTGGTCGATGCGTTGGACGGCATCGCTGCCGGCGGCACGTTCGGCGAGCTGGCGGGGCTGTTTCCCGGCGACGCCGTCTGGACGCCTGCACGTGCACGCATCCCTGGCCGATTCTGCGGTGGCTCGGCCGGCTGCACGAAGAGTCACAGCTCGAACATGCCGGGCGATGTGCTCGCATCGGTCGCCAAGCTATTCGAGCAGCAGCAGTTCTGAGCTCATTCCCAAACTACGCAGCGCATCGACAGCGAGCCGAGATCGAAGCCGGTGATCGGGAAGCTCGCGCGGTCGTCCGGCTGGCTCGCGCCCGCGCAGTACAAGAGCGGCAGGTAGTGATCGAGCGTAGGGTGCGCGAGCCGAGCGTTGTCCGACAGGGCCATGGCCGCCAGGTGTTCGTGGTCGTGGCGTTCGATGGCCGAGGTGGCCTCGGCGTCGAACTGGGCAGCCCACGGCGGCGTCCGCGCATCGCCCGAGTGCATGCGACCGAACGCGTCGCGCAGGTTGTGCGTGATGTTGCCGCTGCCGAGTACCAGCACGCCGCGCTCGCGCAGCGGTGCAAGCACGCGCCCCAGCGCTACGTGCTCGGCCGGCGGCAGTCGCTGATCGATGCTGAGCTGGATCACCGGGCAGTCGGCTTTCGGGCGCATGTGGTGCAGCACGCTCCAGGTGCCGTGATCGAGCCCCCAGTCGTTGCGCAGCGCGGCCTCGTGTCCGGCGGCTTCGAGCTCGCTGACCAGCTCGCGTGCGAGCGCGGGATCGCCGGCAGCGGGGTATTGCACCGCGTACAACTCGTCCGGAAAGCCGCCGAAGTCGTGAATCGTCGGCGGCTTGTCGTTGCCCGTGACGAACGTGCCCGGCACGTACCAGTGCGCCGAGATCGCGACGATCGCCGTAGGCCTCGGCAGCGCCGCCCCGAGCGCGCGAAAGCCCTCGCTCCAGCGATTTTCTTCGATCGCGTTCATGGGCGAGCCGTGGCCCACGAACACCACCGGCAGCTTCGTCGATTTCGCGCTCATGGATACAGCCTATACCTGCGCCGTCGAACCGGAAGTGTGGCATAACCCGAGCACGCGATGACGCCCGCGACGCCCGCCAAGCTTCCGCCGTTCGCTACGGTGCTCAAGTCCCGCGACGTCGAAGATCCCGTGAACCTCTGGGTGCATCGGCCACTCGCCTACGCGTTCGTCGCGCTGATCTACCGCACACCGATCACGCCGAATCAGATCACGCTGCTGGCCATGCTGGTGGGTATTGCCTCTGGCGCCTGCTGGTACGTCGGTACCCCGCAGCTGATGGTCGTCGGCGGCATCCTGCTCTGGTCGAGCGCAATTTTAGACGGCGCCGACGGTATCCTTGCGCGCGCCAAGCGTATGTTCAGCGACCTCGGTCGCGCGCTCGACGGCTCGGCCGATACCGTGGTCGCGCTCGCCACCGTGCCGGTCGGGTTCTATCACGTGTGGGTGCACGGGCATCAGCTGCTGCACGTGGCCATGATGCCGATCGCGCTGATCACATCGGTCATCCACATCGAGCTCTACGACTTCTACAAAGAGTCGTACATGCAGCGCGTCAACCCTGAGTGGAGCGGGAAACCGGAGCGGCTCGCGGAGGTCGAAGCGCGTCTGCCGCCACTGGTTGCGGCCAAGGCGCACTGGACCAGCATCGTCGCCACGCATATGTACATTGGCCTGGTGACCGCGCAGACCCGCGTGGTGGCTCGCACCAACCCGATGGGCGCGCGCGAGCACCTGCGCTTCCCCGTCAATGCCGAGACCGTGCGCATCTACCGCAAGCACAACCTCGGGCCGATGCGCCTGTGGGCGATGATCTCGCTCGCGCCGCACTCCTACCTGATGTCGATCTGCGCGATGTTCGATCGCCTGGACATCTATTTGTGGCTGCGCGTAGTCGCCGCCAACGTGATCTTCGTCGTCGTGCTGCTCTGGCAGCGCGTCGCCAGCCGCCGCACCCACGAGGAGCTCGAGCGCGCGGGTTTTGCGCCCGTGCCGGCCGATCTCGCGACCGCCCCGTGACTCTCCCTTGACGGTCCTCTTTGACGGTCCTCTTTGACGGTCCTTGACGACCTACCCCCTCCAGTGCAAAAGGCCAGCAGACCGGGAGGAGTGGCCGAGTGGTTTAAGGCGGCGGACTTGAAATCCGTTGATCTCGCAAGGGTTCCAGGGGTTCGAATCCCTTCTCCTCCGCTTCCAACTCTTAACTTTGCTCCGCCCAGCCACCAGGAAAGACCATCCCATGAGCAACGCAGTCGAGACCATTCTCGCCAACTATTCTTCTGAAACGCCCGGCGTGATCGCGAATCTGCGCCGCATGATGAACACCGGCTCGCTCGCGGGCACGGGCAAGTTCGTCATTCTGCCGGTCGACCAAGGCTTCGAGCACGGTCCCGCGCGCTCGTTCGCGCTGAACCCGGCCGGCTACGATCCCAGCTACCACCCGAGCCTGGCGGTGGAAGCCGGTTGCAACGCCTACGCGGCGCCGCTCGGCTTCATCGAGGGTTGCGCGCGCGAGTATGCGGGCAAGTTGCCGCTGATCCTGAAGCTCAACAACAGCGACTCGCTCGGCGGTCCGTCGGAGCCTGCGTCCGCGCTGACCGGCTCGGTGAAAGACGCGCTGCGTCTTGGTTGCTCCGCGATCGGCTTCACCATCTATCCGGGCTCGGGCCTGCGCAACACGCAGTACCAAGACATCCGCGACCTGATCAGCGAAGCGCGCGAAGTCGGCCTGCCGACCGTGCTCTGGGCGTATCCGCGCGGCGCGAAGCTCAGCAAGGACGGTGAGACCGCGCTCGACGTGGTGGCCTACGCCGCGCACATCGGCTGCCAGCTCGGTGCGCACATCGTCAAGGTGAAGCCGCCGACCGCTCAGATCGAGCAGAGCGAAGCCAAGAAGTCGTACGAGAACATCGCCAAGGACACGCTCGCCGATCGTATTCGCCACGTCGTACAGTCGTCGTTCAACGGTAAGCGCATCGTGATCTTCTCGGGCGGTGCGGCCAAGGGCACCGAGGAAGTGCTCGCGGAGATCCGCGAGATCCACAAGGGCGGCGGCTTCGGCAGCATCATGGGCCGCAACTCGTTCCAGCGCTCGAAGGCCGACGGCGCCGCGCTGCTGAAATCGGCGATCCAAATTTTCAAAACGACAGCGTCTTGAGCGCGATCCACTTCGCGATCCACGCCGTTTAGCGAGTCCGGCGGCGTCGCGTCAGGGTGGCGGCAGCGAAGAGAAGCAGAGACAGCGCTGGCCATCCGGCGCTCGTCTCGCTGTGCCCGACGTTGCAGCCGCCGCAGCCGCCAGCGGCAGGAGACACGACGGCTTTGTCGGCGGGTGAGGCTGCGGCGGTCTGCAGTGGTCGCGGCGTGAACGGCGCGACGCCCATGCCGAGCTGCGCCAGGTCTGGCTCCGCTTCGTCGATCACGCGCGTGCGGCCGCAGGACGAGACCTCGAGCCGGGCCTCCGCGCCGGATGCGTAGACGAGGTAGCTCGTGTGCGCGAGAAACGAATAGCCGCCGGCGGCGCTCGCGTTCACGTAGACGGTCAGGTGCTCGCCCGAGACGCCTTTCCACGCGCGCACCACGTCGAGCGAAACGGCCTGCTTGCCCGTGCCGGTGTCGACTGGGCCGAGCTCGACCACGCGACCCTCGAAAATCGCGCTGGAATCGCGCTGCTCGTCGCTCACCGAGCGGACGCCATGGCACTCGCAGGCCTGCGCGTGCGCGGCCGGTGCGTTCGCGAATGCCGCAAAGACCGCCCAGAACCAAGAAGCCGACAGACAGCGCATCGAAGCTCTCCCGC
This sequence comes from Sandaracinaceae bacterium, assembly GCA_017881055.1. Classification (GTDB taxonomy): domain Bacteria; phylum Myxococcota_A; class Polyangia; order Polyangiales; family JAFGIB01; genus JADGRF01. Next base: position 20,467 of record JADGRF010000111.1, on the reverse strand, counting down.
ACGTTGACAGTGCTCGCGCAATCGTTACATAACTCCGCGTCCAAACGAGCCGAAAATCCGGAGGTTTTCGGGTGCGAGGCGAGTTTGGATCGGCTGGCTACTGAAGACTTGTGACGAGTTGTTAGGGAGAGGTGACCGAGAGGCCGAAGGTAGGCGCTTGCTAAGCGTCCGTAGGGCCAAAAGCCTTACCGAGGGTTCGAATCCCTCCCTCTCCGCAAAACTGTGTCGTCTGAGGCGCGATTCACTTCGCGACTCGGTCCCGGGCCCTGCGGTGCGTGCTCACGTACCCCACGCGTACGCTGCGCGCGCTCCTCGGGCCCGGAACCGATTCGCTCGCGACTCACGCCTCATCCAACACAGTTTTCCGGCGCTACGACGTTGCGACGAAGAGATTTTGGGTCTTCGTTGACAGGGGGTGGAAGGTGGGTAAGATGCCGGCCCCTTCGTGGTTTTTGGGGCACGTGGTTTTTGAAAATTTGCGGCCATAGCTCAGCTGGATAGAGCGCCAGTCTACGGAACTGGATGTCGGAGGTTCGAATCCTCCTGGCCGCGCAACGTTTCTCTCAACGTCCGTACGCTGTGGGCATGGACGACGCTTCAGCAGACGAGCGCTTCATGCGCGAGGCGATGGACCGGGACGAGCGCTTCATGCGCGAGGCGATGATTGAGGCTGAGCTCGCTGGCGATGCGGGCGATGTGCCGGTCGGCTGCGTGCTCGTGCATGAGGGGCAGATCCTTGCGCGGGGGCACAATCATCGGCAGCGCGCGCAGGACCCGACCGCGCATGCGGAGGTGCTTGCGCTGCGCGATGCGGCGGCGAAGCTTGGCTCGTTTCGTTTGATCGGCGTGACTGCGTATGTGACGCTCGAGCCGTGTCCGATGTGCGCGGGGGCGCTCGTCAACGCGCGCGTACCGCGGGTGGTCTACGGGTGCGACGATCCCAAGGCCGGCGCCGTGCGCTCGCTCTACGCGATCGGACAGGACGCGCGCCTGAACCATCGCTTCGAGCTCACGGCCGGCGTGCTCGCTGCCGAGTGCTCGCGCCAGCTCAGCGCCTTTTTCGAGCGTCTGCGCGCCAGCAAAACCAAGTCGATCCCATGATTGACACCATGGTTTCCTCTGATACTTTCCGCCGCGGAGAGCTGTCCGAGTGGTCGATGGTGCTTGATTCGAAATCAAGTGTGCCGCAAGGCACCGGGGGTTCGAATCCCCCGCTCTCCGCTAAGCTACATCCTCGCGCGCTACCCCAGGGTTTCTCGCGGAATGTATCTTGATGGGTTAGCAGAGAAGGTTAACGACGATTCGCGACGACGTTGCTCTAGGAGCGAGCGCGCCCGGAGCGCGGCAAGGGAAGCGTACTCATGTACGTGACCGCGCCAAGCGAGGACGTAAGCCGCTCCTAGAGCAACGTCGTCGCGAATCAAGGAGAGGTGGCCGAGCGGTCGAAGGCGCACGATTGGAAATCGTGTGTGCTGGAAACAGTACCGGGGGTTCGAATCCCTTCCTCTCCGCTGTTTGCATACCCGCGAAACAGCCGTCGGCTTTTCGCGGAGTTGCATACCCGCGAAACAGCCGTCGGCTTTTCGCGGAGCGGGTTATGTGCCGCGAAGCGGCCTTCGGCTCTTCGCGGGTGACTTGTGACGTGCTACGGATCTCGCGATTGCGTTCCGCGTAAGCGGACTTATGGCCCCGTCAATGAAGGCCCGTTAACCCCGTCAGGTCCGGAAGGAAGCAGCGGTAGCGGCGCCAACGTGTGACGGGGCCTTTCTAATTGGCCTGCTGATCGCGCCGCGCTTTGGGCGCATCCGCGGCTTGCGTCCTCGCTTCCTCGGTCACCGTACGTGAGTACGGCCCCCTCGGGCGCTGTGGGCGCGCTCGCGGCTGCATCCCAAATCGCGACGCTCGGGTTGGGGGACGTCGGGAGAAGAGCGCATCCTCACGTTTGTGTCCGTCTCCGGGCATCAGGAGAAGAGCGTGTGGAACGCTTGTTTTTGGTGTACGCGAGGTCTGCGCCGAGCCCGGTCGCTCCGCCGAATTGCCGTGCCGAGTCTTGTCGTTGATATCAGCGTGCCGAGTCGCATCGCGCGTGCCAGCGTCGCAGCGCTTTCTGCACGCGCGCCGCCTCACCCCAGGCGCATTGTTCGCGTCTCCTTGCTGTGCGAGTGCAATCGCTGCACGTGTGCGACTGCGATGCCGAAGCACAGCAGCGCGATGATGACCGCGGGGGCGAAGTTTTCACGAAGGCGCCGATGCGTCGCGATGGCGCCGGCCATGAGCAGCGCGAGGCACATGGCCGCGATAGGTGTGAGCACTGGAGCGATGCCTGTCGCAACCGGGAGGACTAGCCCCATGGCGCCTGCAACTTCGGCGAGACCGAGTAGCTTGATGCGCGACCTCGGCCACTCCGCCGCCCAGTGCATCCGCGTTGCGAGTTTCTCGCGCGGGACGAAGAGCTTCGCTGTGCCCACGACGAGAAAGATCCACGCCGCGCAGATCTGTGCCATCCAGAGTACGGTGTTCATGATCGTCCTGCCTTTCTGTGCTCGAGTGAAGGGAGCTCGTGCCGGAGCGCCGCCGCGATGGAGCGCCGATCGGCGCCCAAGGCCTGAAGACAGAGCTCCGCCATTTGCGCGCTGTATTCCGTAGGCATCTCTTCGTTTCCGAACCTCGAGAGCGCCTCGCGCACGGCTCCGAAGATGAGGTCCCTGGCGACCTCCGTGCTCGGCACGCGGAAGACGCAGAGGCGAACGCCCTGCTCGATGTCCTGCGCCGGTAGATCGAATCCGCTGACCTTCCAAACGCGTGCTACGAAGCGGCTCCACGTCGGGTCCGCGTGTGCCTTGGCGAAGAACAGGCGCAGCCCAAGGCCGAAGCGGAGCACCGGCGCATCGATTCCCGAGAGGGCCGTGCCGAGCCGAACACGTACTCACGATGAACATTACCGTCAAGATGACGAATTCGTTGAAAAGGAAGTCGAGTGGATCGTCCCCTTACATCGCGCGTCCGCGTGTGAGCTCGACCACCAGACGCAGGGCCGCAGCGTCCCCGTCCTTCGCTGCGCTTGGCGCGGGGAAGAGCGCGGCCTGATCACGCGGCCTTCGGCGCGCTCGCGCTCAAGTGGCTAGCCGGATCAAAGGGGCGATGTCGGCTTCGGTCGAAGGGTGGCGGCGCAGCGGGAGCAGGGACTTGGGGCCGCCGATTTCGGTGAGCCAGGAGGAGAGAGTCTGAAGGCCGGCCTCTAGGCTGGTGTTGGGCTGGTAGTGGAGGTCGCGGGCGGCGGCTTGGGCGTCGAAGAGGGAGCTGCGGCCGCGACGGACTACATCGGCGGGAGTCAGGCCGGGTCGATTGAGGCGGGCTCTCACACACGCAGCTGTGTACGCGATTGTGTAGAGCGAGCGCGCCGGGGCGGCCACTCCCAGCGCGTTGCAGAGATGGCCGAGGAACTCGGCGGCGTTGAGTAGCTCGGCATCGAGCACGTGATAGGCGTGGCCGGGAGCGCGCTCGGCGCTGCTCGCCAGCATGAACGCGTCGACGATGTTGGCGATGTTGGTCGTGGGCACCAGGTTTTTGCCGTTGCCGCAGAGCTGCACGCGGCCGCGTTGCGATTCTTCGTACAGCGCGGGCAACGTGCGTCGATCGCCGGCGCCCCAGATCCAGGCGGGCCGCAGCGCGCAGACCTCGAGCTCACGCGCGTTCGCTTGCAGCGCGAGCTCTTCCGCGAGCAGCTTCGAGCGTGTGCAGGCATCGAGCGCGGCCTCGCTGAGCGCGGTGGTTTCTTTCCAGCTCATACGATCGCGGTTCACGAGCGTGGCGTCCGCACACGACAGGTGCACTACGCGCCGCACACCCGCGTGTCGTGCTGCGTTGATCACGTTCTCGGTGCCCGCGACGTTGATCCACGAAAACGCCTGCGGTGCAGCACGCGCGTCGTTCTCGCCGGCGCAGTGGAAGATCACGTCCACACCCCGCGCTGCATCCGCGATCGCATTCGGGTCGCCGAGACTCGCGACCTGGGGCCGGGTTCCGGGCAGCGCGTGCGTGCCGGCCTCGGCGTTGCGGACCAGCACGCGCACTTCGTTTGTGGCTGGGCTTGCGGCTGGGCTCGCTCCACCCAGTAAACGACGCGTGAGTGCCTGGCCCACGAAACCGGTCGCGCCCGTGACGAGATACACCGTCATGACGCCTTTCCTACCGCAGCTGCGCCGCCAGCACCACGTCTCGCAATGGCGATGCTACGATCGCGCGGTGCATCGCCGGGCTCTGCGCAGCGCGTGTCTTCTGGTGGCCGGCTTGTGGCTCGGCGGCGCCTGCGGTGCGCAGCCGTGCCACGACGCCGATGGCGACGGTCGCGGCCTCGGCTGCGCACGCGGCCCCGATTGCAACGACCACGATCCGCTGCGCGGCGCCGACTGCGACGCCGCCGTCCCCGATTGCGACGCTTCGCCGAGCGCTCCGGGTTGCCCGTGCCTGACGGGTGAGGCGAGCGCTTGCTACGAAGGCGCCGCCGAGACGCTCAACGTCGGCCCGTGTCGCGGCGGAGTCTCGTCGTGCGCCGAGGGTACGTTCGGGAGTTGTGATGGCGAAGTGATTCCGACGCCCGAGTTGTGCAACGACCTCGACGACGACTGCGACGGCATCGTCGACGAAGGCGTACGCAGTCCGTGCGGCGGCTGCAACGCCGCTTGCGTGGGCGGTGTCTGGGGCCCCCCGCTGTCGCCGTTTTTAGCGCAGGGCGATCTCGACGTGACGGAGGCCGGCGAGCTCACGCTGCGACGCATCACGCGCAATCTGCAGACGCTCTGGGTGCCCAACACCGACGAGGGTACGGTCTCGAAGATCGACACCGACAAGGACGTCGAGCTGGCGCGCTATCGAACCGCGCTCGGCTCGCCGATCCGCGTCGCGGTCGATCACGCAGGCGACGCCTGGTTTCTCGACGGTTCCGTGAAGGGCCAGGCCATGCTCACGAAGATCGCGGGCGACGTCAGTCGCTGTGCCGCCGTCAGCGGCAGCGCGCTTCGCACCTCGCACGGCCCCTCCGATGTGCGCGCGCTCGGCAGCGACGACTGTGTCGTGCTGCGCGTCCCGGTGGGTGCGAAAGGAGACGACGCGCGCGCGCTCGCCGTGGACGGTGCGGTCGGTCCGGATGGCGACCCCGCGGGCCAGATCTGGGTCGGTCTCGCGCACGCGCATGCCGTGGTGGAGCTCGACGGCGCCACGGGAAAGCAGCTGGCGCGCGTCGCGTTGCCAGGCGTTGCACCTTACGCGGCGGCGTTCGGGCCCTGGGGCGACCTGTGGTTGATCGATCGCGCCGGCTTACTCGTGCACATCGACCAGGGGGTGTCGCCGCCGGCGGTCAACGTGAAGAAAGTGCCCTTTGCGTGCTACGCGCTCGAGAGCCTCGCGATCGATCCGCAGGGACGCATCCTGCTCAGCGGTGGCGACTGCGAGAGTGTGTTCTCGTATGATCCGGTGCAGGAGCGGTTTCGTCTCGCGAACGTTCCCGATCTGCTCACACCGCGCGGCATCAGCATGCGCGCCGACGAGGCGTGGGTCGCCCTCGATTCGGGCGAACTCGCGCGCGTCACGCAGAACCCGCTCAGGGTCGTGACGACGTTTCCGCTCGCGAAGGGCAAGCTCACGCCGTACGAGGCTGCCGCGATCGCCACTGACGGCACCGGGCGCGTGTGGGTGGCGAGCGCGCTCGGGGGCACGCACGGCAACGGCTTGGTGACGGGCTTCGATCCCGTGCACGAGCAGGTGATGGCGCAGCTTAGCGTGGGCCAGGGGCCGCGCGCGCTCGGCGACATGACGGGCGTTGCTCTCGGCGGAGAGCTCGTGCCCGAGGCGCAGGTGACGCACGTCTTCTCCGGCTGCGGTCACGAGAGCACGGCGTCGGACGCGGGGACCGCGCAGTCCATCACGCAATGGAAGTCCCTGCACATCGGCGCGCTCGTGGGGCCGGACGCGCAAGTGCTCATCGAGCTGCGGCACGCGGCGGATACGAGTGGATTGTCAGCTGCAAAGTACGAGACGCTCGGTGAGCTTCCGCGCGATGCAACGACTCTTCCGGTCGAGCTGCCCGCGGGCGGTGCGATCGAGCTTCGCTTGACGCTGCGCGCGCACGGCGCTATCGGCGCGCCTCGCGTGAGTAACGTCGGCCTCGAGTGGACCTGTCCGGGCCCCGAGTGATGGCGGTAGTGGTTTCCAAAAGGGCGTCAGCCGGAAGCTGAGAGCACGGGGCGAGGTCGGGTCGCTCCTGGCAATTCCGCCGCTTGCTGCGCGATCACGGCCTGGATAGCTTCGCTCGTGAACGGTTTGTGTAACACGCGGTTGCGAATTCGCAGCACGAAGTCCCGCGCGCGCTGGGTGAAAGCGCCGCCGGTCATGAAGACGATGCGGCGTTCCTGCCCCGGACGCAGCTGCAGGAGCTCCCCGTGGAAGTCTTCGCCCGAGAGCGCCGGCATCTGCACGTCGCAGAAGATCACGTCGTATTCGTCCCGGGCGCAGAGCTCGAGGGCGGCTCGGCCGGAGCTCGCAGTATGGACGTGATGGTCGCCGAGCATCTGCGCAAGAGACGCGAGCAGCTTGGGCTCGTCATCCACCAGCAGGATGCGGAGCGCATCGCCGAGCGGCGCGGGGGCGTGTGCGGCGCTCGACGGCTCTGCCTCGGCTCGCCGTTTCGCGCAAGGCACCGTGACGCGGAACGTGGCGCCCTGACCCAAGGCGCTTTCGACCTCCAGCGTCCCGCACAGGTCGGCGACGATGCTGTGACACACCGAGAGACCGAGTCCGATGCCTTCGCCGATCGCTTTCGTCGTGAAGAACGGATCGAAGATGCGGGTCTTGTTTTCCGGATCGATACCCACACCGCTGTCGATCACTTCGACGATCACGTGGTCGTTCTCTTCCCGCACGCACAGCCGCACCGTGTGCACGTCAGCGTGACCTTTACGCAAGCGGGTTGTTGATCTCGTGTCCGACGCCGGCCGCGAGCGTTCCCAGGGCCGCCAAGCGATCGGCCGCGAGCAGGCGCGCTTCGAGCTGCTTGCGCGCCGTTAGATCGTTGCCCATCACGATCATGTGGCGAGGCACGTTGAGGCCGCTGTCGAGCAGCGTCGCGGACCACAGCACCGTGTGCTTCGCGCCGTCGCTAGCCGTGCACGTGCTTTCCCACTCGGTTGGCACACCCGAGGCCAGCAGCGTCTCGAAGCGATGACGCAGGTTGGCTCGCTGCCGGCGCTCTCCGAATACGTCGCAAAAAGGCAACTGCAGCACGTCGCGGTCGTCGCACAGGCCACGCTTGCATGCACCGTTGACTCGCACGAGGCGGCTGTGCGCATCGAGCAGTACGACGAGGCCTGCCGCGTCGAGCACCGCAAACATGGACTCGTAGTCACGAGTCACGGGGTCCAGCTGACGCAGGCGCGTTTCGTCGTCGATCGCTACTCGCCAGGCTTCGCCGGAGCCGTCGTCGATGCGCACGCTGTCGAGCCGCACGTGACGCCGCATATCCGAAAGCAGCAGCTCCAACCGGCAGCTCGTGACCGCGTCGGATGCGCGTACGTCGCTGCGGTGTCGAGCGAACCCATCCACGTGTTCCGGCGCCACGAACGACGACAGGCGGGTTCCGATCAGCGCCGCTCGTGCTGTGGCAAACAGCTGGACCGCAGCGCGATTGGCCTCGACGATCGCAGTGCAGGGTCCGACGCTCAGGTATGCGACTGGTCCGTACTCGAACATGTTCCGGTAGCGCTCGTGCGCACGGCCGAGGTTCTTCTGGGCTTCACGCAACGAGTCGTTTTGCATCTGCAGCTCGGTCTGACGAATCTGCAGCTCGTAGATGCGTTCCATCGCATCCGCGCGCACAAGCAAGGGTCGTTCGTCGTTCGCGACGTCGTGCATCGTATCCCCCGTGGAGGCGGCACCGTCGCGATCCACGCCGGTTGTCTCCCATACCCCATGTCCTAAGACCAGCACCTGGTCCGTCACCTTCGTCGATAAATACAGATTAGTTCCAACGCGTCGAGCGCAAGACCACGAGCGCGACGTCCTCGGCGGCGGACGATGCACCCGCGTGATATAGTTGCCGATGGACGCGTGGCAAGAGGCTTGGTTTAGCCTGCTGTTTTAACGTCGGGCGTACGCATATGGTGTCTGCACGCTTTCGGTGCCAGCGTCGGTTGCACTGTTGGCACCCAAGGACGATCCGCTATGATGCAAGGCGCGATAACCACATCGACCCCCCCCACCCGTGCGCCGCGCGTGTTCTTGCTCGATGACGATCCCGACACGGGCGAAAGCATGAGAGCGGTTCTGGTCGGTGCTGGATACGAAGTGGAGTGTCATTGCGATGGCCGAACCGCGTTGGCGCGCTTGCGCGAATGTCCGGCCGACCTGCTCCTGCTCGATCTGCGGATGCCGATGATGGACGGTTGGGAGTTTCGCGTCGCACAGCGCGCAGACAGCGCGATCGCGGACATTCCGGTCGTGATCATGACCGCCGACACCAGCGCGAAAGCTGCCGCGATTCACGCGGACGGCTCGCTGCTGAAGCCGTTCGGTACCGAGGAGCTGCTGTCGACCGTTGCGCGCGTCTTGGTCGAGCACGACCACCACCGGCTGATCGAGGGCCTCGAGCAGGCAGGCCGCTTGGCTGTGCTGGGCACGGTCGCGAGCAGCGTGGGGCACGAAGTCAACAACCCGCTGCTGTTCGCGATGGCGAGCCTGGCGTTGATTGAGCGGTTCCTGCCGGATTGTCGACAGGATCTGGCGCTGCTCGAAGGTCCGTCACGGACCGCGGCCGAACGCGAAGTCATAGACCGGCTGCGGCAGCGCATCGATGCGGTCGACAAGCACGTGGCCGATGGCCGCTCCGGCCTGCAGCGCGTTCAAGTGGTCGTGCGTAACCTGCAGGACCTTTGCCTGCAAGCAGACGACGAGCGTCATCCGATTGCAGTCCACCGCGTGATCGAGGCGGCGATCGAGACCGCGTGGCACACGCTCCTGTCGCGTCCGCAGCTGACACGAGACTATGCGCCGATCCCCGATGTTTGGGGCAACGAGACCCGGCTCACCCAAGTCATCATTCACATACTCATCCACGCGGCGCGCACGGACCTAGCTACCGACTCGCTACAGAACGAGGTGCGTCTCGCGACGCGCAGCGAGAACGGGTACGTGGTCATCGAGATCGCAGGCTCCGCCCCCAGCGCCGCATCCGACGCGCTCACCCGCGTGTTTGAAGCGGCGCCGGAGCTCGGCGGTACACGGGGAATAGGTCTCGGGTTGCCCCTGTGTCGCGAGATCATCGAAGCGCACCAGGGCCAGCTCGAGGTTGACATACGACCGGACTCCGGCAACCGCTTCGTCGTGCGCTTGCCGTGCTATGCCAGCGGCGTGTGGCCGGCCGTCACGTCCAAGGCGCTGTCGCGTGCTCCTGCGAATCCTGCAGCGCCGCTCGCTGTGCCCGCTGTCCCGGCTGTCGCGCAGCGCGCCGAGCCTCGCGTACGGCTGTGGATCGTGGACGACGAGCAGCCTCTCGCCCGCATCATCGGACGCCTCCTGGCACGCGAGTACGACGTGCTGGTCAGTAGCGGCTCCAACGACGTGCTGACTCGCCTTTCGGCGGGAGAGCGCTTCGACGTCTTGTTGTGCGATGTCATGATGCCCGAGATGACGGGCGTCGAGCTTGCGGAGCACATCGAGATGCGTTGGCCCGAGCTCAAGAGGGGGATCGTCTTCATGACCGGCGGCGCGCTCGCTCCAACGCTCAATGCCTTCGTGACCGCGCCAGGTCGGTTGCTGCTAACCAAGCCGTTTGGCTCGGACGAAGTGCGAGCGATGGTCACCGACGTGACCGCAGCGTTGACAGGCGCCGCGGCGCAACCGACGATCTAGCTCCGGTCCGCCAGCCAGAGGACCTTGAGCGGGCCCTTCTTGATGTTCGATTGGCACCACGCGCGCGAGCCCAAGCGGACGGCGATCTCCTTCGGCGAAAGCACGTGATCCACGTGGTCGATCTCGATCGCGTTGATGGGCATGGACGGTGCAGACGCGGTGGCCGGGGCCTGCGCCATGGTCATTCCGCCTTGCTCCTTCAGGACCTTTAGTCCTTCCGCCCCGTCCGAGCCCTCTCCTGAGAGGACGACCCCGATCGAATCACGAGCTTGGTCAGCTGCCAGGCTGAACAGAAAGTGGTCGATCGCGTTGTTGCGTGGCTCGTCCGGTCGCGGCAGAAGGTGTAGGGAGTTGCCCTGAATCTCCAGGAACTTGTCCGGCGGGAGGATGTACACGTGATTGGCGAGAATCTGCTGATTCGTCGCGACCTGAGTCACCGGCATGGTCGTCGCGCGCGCGAGGATCTCGGGCAACAAGCTCTTCGAGCGGCGAAGAATGTGCGAAAGCAGGACGAACGCCATCCCCGTGTCGACCGGCAGATTCTCGATCAGCTCCTGGAATGCAGCGAGCCCGCCCGCCGAGGCACCAATCGCTACGACGCAGGGATAACTCGGCTCAGGCATGCAGCTGGTTTTGATACAAAGTCGGGCTGCTGGCAATGGCCTCCAATGACCTCCAATGACCGCTGGGCGTCCTGTGCGGGACGCACCAAGAGGTGCATTCCGCGGCCGCGTGTGTAGGTGCGCTCCATGCGTGGTTGTTCGTGGCTCATCCTGCTCGGAATCGCGCTCTCGCCGATCTCGGCTCACGCCCAAGGCAACGACTCGTTCGCGCCGACGGGTGGTCGTTCCGTGCTCATGGGCAACACGGGCGTAGCGCTCGCGAGCGACGGTTCTGCCCCGTTCTCCAATCCTGCCACGATCGTGCGGATCCGCGACGAGCGCCTGGCGTTCTCGGTGAACTTCTACGCGCTCTCGCTCATGCACTTCTCGAACTTTCACGAGCCTGGAGCGGTCGATACGTCGTTGTTCGGAAAGACCAACGCCGACGGCACGGGCCTGCTCGTCCCCACGTTTCGTGTCTTGCCCTCGACGTTGTGCCTGTTCTTTACACTGCAGGATCTCGCACAGCTCGATGGGAAAGCCCCGGTCGATCTCCCTCCCGAGCACGTCCCACGCACCAAGCTCGCGGTGTGCTTTGCGGCGCTCGAATCCGATGACGTCGATCTGCAGGCGATCCGGTTCAATGGCACGACGCCCGCCGGCCCGACCTCGCAAGTGCAATCGCTGCAGCGGCGCTGGAGCCGGACGTTCTTCGGGCTTACGTACAGCACCTACTTGAACAGGAACCTCGCGATTGGCGCGTCGCTGCAGGTCGCCTACTCGTACAACTCGTTCGGCATCAACAGCAGCAGCCTGAGCAACAAGCTCGGCGGCGGCACGGTCGCCTCGACGTTGGGCACGAGCGGCAGCGGCTATTCGTTCGAGCTGACGTCGGTGCTGGGCGTGTCGTATCACTACGAACCGTTCACGTTTGGCGCCAGCTTGCGGCTTCCGTCGCTGCACGTCTTCAGCGCCTACAAAGGGTCCTTCAACCGCTCCACGGCCGGCGCCGACAACGATGCTGCGCTCGTCGCAAGCGCATCGGGTTCGATGAGATCCTCCGCACCCGTGCGTGCCGCGGCGGGAATTGGCTTCGTGTGGAAGAAGCTGACGCTCGAGCTCGATGGCGCCGTCGACCTGCCGATCAGCGACGAGCTGAGCGGCGACTTCTCCGTCAGCACCAGTCGCAGCGCGGCCGCGGGCCTCACGCAGCTACCCAGCCACGAGAAGTACGGGGTGCGCGATCGCGTGACGTTCGACCCAAGCATGGGTGCCGAATACTTCATGAGCCCGACGTTCAGCGTGCTGAGCGGGATCTCGGCCAACTTCACGTCGCTTGAACCGCTGCACCCCGCGCCCTCCGTGGGCAACCTCGTGCAAGCGCGCACCAATCACGTCGGTGCAGCGCTGGGAATCGGCTCGTATTGGCAAGGCGGCGAGATGCTGTTGGGCTTTCAGTTCGACTTCGGTTGGGGCCAGGCGCTGGTCGCCAATCCATACGTCGTGCCCAACGACTGGGCTATCGTGGACACGCAGGCCTACAGCTTGACCTTCGTGATCGCGGGCGCCACCGACTTGGGCGCGATCATCCGCATGGTTCGTCAGATCACACAGGGCGTGCCGCCGCCTGCTCGGGTGCCACCTGCGACCGCAGCACCGACGCCTCAGCTGTCGCCGCCCTGAACTGAATCACGCGCCCTTAGCGGTGCTCTGGCCCGGCGAACGCAGATCGCCGCGACGCCACAGGAACCAGGTGACCGCGCCGTAGACGGCAGCGAACACGCCGAAGACGATGCCGCGCGACAGCCACGGGTTGAGCGCTGCGTTGGCGAGCACGGCGCGTAGCGCGAGGGTCGCGACAGCCGCCGTCGCTGCGGGCACCAGCGGCTGCAACGCGCGCCGCGTGAATTGGAACGCACCCGTGTAGTGTTTGAGCTGAGCTACTTGGATCGCGTTTTGGATCGAGTACGAGCCGCCGACCGCGATTGCTGCGCCCGTGAGGCCGAACGGCGGCACCAGCCACACGAGCAGCACGAGCTGCAGGGCGAGGGTGATCACCGTGTTGATCAGGGTCAAGCGCGAGTAGCCGTGGCCTGCCAGCGCGACGCCCGCGAGCCCCGAGGCGCCGTTGAGCAACCAAAAGCCGCACAGGACTGCGAGCGGCACGGTGCCTCGGCTGAAGTCGGGGCCGTAGAGCGGCAGGATCATGTCCGCGAACACGAGCAGGAATACGAACACCGGAAACTGCGTGAGCGAGACCAGCTGACTCGCGTACGCCAGCGTCTCGGTCAAGCGACGCTCGTTGCGCTCGCGCGCGGCGTCCGCCGAGAGCACCGTCACGATCGAGTCGAACGCCCCGCGAATGGTGCGGATCGCAGTGCCAAACTGCGTGACGATGCCCCAGACGCCCACGGTCACCGGGTCGGTGCAAGCGGCGATCACGAGCGCGCCGGCGCGCAACAGCGACGAGTTCAAGATCTCCGAGAGCCAAAGCGGCAACGCATAACCCATGAGATCGGGCGGAACGCGCGGCGCAAAGCGTGCGGGTGGGCTATGGGCGAAGATGCGCGAATAGAACCACGACGCCGCGCACAGCTCGACGCAGGTCGCGACGACGAACGCCCACGCGATGCCGGTCTCGATCGCGCCGTAGGCGTGAAACACGAGCGCTCCCGTGATCAACGTCGCGGGCGACAGCGTCTCGCGCACGATCACGGTGGGCTCCACGCGCTTGCGACCGATGCAGGCGCTCAGCAACAGCTCCGTCGCGCCGAACATCGGTAGCCCGAGCAGCATGATGCGCAGACTCACGATCTGCGCCGGCGAGGTGCCCTTCCAGTGTCGCAGAATCGGTTCGCCGATCAGCGCGGCGAGCAAGCCGAAGCCTGCTGCGAATGCGACGACCGTGAACAGCGCCGAGCGCAATGCGCCGTAGCCGTTCGGGCCGCGGTTTGGAATCCACCACAGCATGCTCTTGTCGAGGCCGAGCAGGATCACGCGCACCATGATCATGATCAGCGCCTGCAGGGTCACGAATAGGCCCCAGCGCGCCGCGCCGTAGGTGTTCGTGCCGAACGCCAAGAGTACGGGCATGCCCAGCTTCACCGCGTAGCCGGCGAAATTGATCGCGACGTTGCGCCGGAGCACGCTCGCATCGCGGGCAATCGCGGCACGGTCGCCGAGCGACGCGTCGGCGGAGGCGGTGGGAACGGGCGAGGCCAAGGGCGAGTCTCAGTACCGTAGGCTCGCGGGGGCCGCAAGCGGGCCGGCGGGACGCTCTTGCGACACGCACCGAAGTCGAGTTAGACCCTCGCGCGCCCAGGTCGAGGCCGGCGCTGCCCGCACACCATGGCAACGAAAACTAGCGCGCTTGCCGTCCACCTCGACACGAGCCAGCTGCGCTTCTATCGCGACGCGCCCGACAACTATTGCCACTTCGTGCTCGGCAATCTGTTCGAAGTGTTCGTCGGCCTGCACGAGCACGGCTTGCTCGAGGCCGAGATCGCGCTGACTCACGACAATCCGTCCCCCAAGCTATCGCAGCTGTACTCGGTGTTCAGCGCGCTGCCCGTCCGAAACGAGCAGAAGGCGCCCGCGGGTGCGCGCACCGTCGTGCTCACGCCGTCCGCGAACTGGACGACGCTCGAGCGCTCACGCGACTTGGGCTTCTACATGCCCCTCTTCCGCGAGCACGTGGCGCGCCGCATCGGCTGCGACGTCGCAACCCCGAGCCAGCTGACGCTCGTGCAGCGTAACCCACTCTTCGGCAACCGCTACGCGATCAACGAAGCGCAGCTGATCGCGGAGCTGCGTAGCTACTGCGCCGAGCACGCGCTCGAGCTCCAGGTGGTCGACTTCGCCGAGCTGACCTTCGCCCAGCAAGTCGAGGCCATGGCGCGCACGGCGGTGCTGGTGGGTGTACACGGCGCCGGGTTGGTGAACAGCTTGTTCCTCCCAAAGGGCTCGGCTGTGATCGAGCTCTTGCCGCATCGTCGTTTCGACGCACGCTTCTTTCGCACCATGGGCTTGGCCAAGGGCAATCACTGGGTGCGCGTGCTGGAGCCGAGCTCGAACGTGCCCTCGTTGCTCAACGTCGCGCTCACGCTCACGCGCCCGGGCCACACGAAGAAGAATCGGTTCTACCGGGATCGCAACGCGATCTTCGAGCCCGCCGCGGTACTGCGTGCCGTGGACCTGGTCTGGCCGCGCGACGCAACGCGCACGAGCCCGATCGACAGCGACGTGGCCCTCTTGCCCGCGGAAACGGGCTTCCTGCACAAGCTCGCGCTCTGGAGAGCGCATCGCAAATTTCTACTGGCGCTTGCCGGCGTCGCGCTGGCCGCGCCGTTCTTGTCCGCATCGCCGGTCTTCTGGTGTGCGGCGTTGTTGCTGCTCGGCGTCATGTTCTGCGTGTAGCAGGTGAACGAGACGCCCCCGCGCGTGCGGACGAGACTCGCGCTGCAACGGAGCGCGAGTCTGTCGCTATTCCGCCGACTCAAGCTGCTTGTTCTTCGGCCGTGTCACCCGCCTGGCCACGCGTCGCCGCCACGGCGACGGGCTCGACCAGCAGATGCTGGCGAATGCGCTCGCACAGCTCTTTGTCTGCGATCAGCGCTTCACGCGCGCGCTCGCGGCCCTGGCCGAGGCTCGTGCCCTGGTACGCGTAGTACGCGCCGCTCTTCTTCACGATGTCGCGTTCCACGGCCGCATCGAGCAGATCGCCGAGCGCGTCGATGCCGAAGCCGTAGCGAATGTCGAACTCGGTGGTCTGGAACGGCGGCGCCAGCTTGTTCTTCACCACCTTCACGCGCGTTCGACTGCCACACACCTCTTCGCCGTTCTTCACGGGTCCGATGCGACGAATGTCGAGCCGCACCGACGCGTAGTACTTCAGCGCATGCCCACCGGTGGTGGTCTCGGGATTTCCGAAGACCACGCCGATCTTCATGCGCAGCTGGTTGATGAACATGATCGTCGTGCCCGTGCGATGCGTGATGCCCGTCAGCTTACGCAGCGCCTGGCTCATCAAGCGCGCCTGCAGGCCCATGTGCTGATCGCCCATCTCGCCGTCGATTTCCGCCTTCGGAACCAGCGCCGCCACCGAGTCCACGACCAGCAGGTCGACGCCGCCGCTGCGCACCAGCGTCTCGGCGATGTCCAGCGCTTGCTCGCCGGTGTCCGGCTGACTGACCAGCAGCTGGTCGATGTCCACACCCAGCGCTTTGGCGTAGTGCACGTCGAGCGCGTGCTCGGCGTCGATGAATGCCGCCACGCCGCCGGCGCGCTGACACTCGGCGATCGCATGCAGCGTGAGCGTGGTCTTGCCGCTGGCCTCCGGTCCGTAGATCTCCACGATGCGCCCGCGCGGATAGCCTCCGCAGCCGAGCGCGCGGTCGAGCGACGGACAGCCGGTGGCGATCGCGGGGACTTGCTCCGCGCGACGCTCGCCGAGCGCCATGATCGCACCCTTTCCGAAGTGCTTCTCGATGTTGGTGATGGCTTCTTTGACGGCTTTCAATTTCTCTTTCACGGTCACGGTCTTTCCTTGGTTTGCGAGCGTTTCTGCTCGAGACATTTCTCGCCGGCTGCGTCGGTCAGTTGCGCAGCACCGGAGCTTTTCGTTCGGGGTTCGCCTCGGCTCCGATGCGATCGAGCAGCCGGTAGTGCACGGCCTCGGCTATGTGCGCGCACTCGATGCCTTCGCGCCCCGCCAGATCTGCGATCGTGCGCGCCACACGCAGCGCCTTGCCGTACGCGCGTAGCGACAGGCCAAGCGCGTCGATGCTCTGAACGAGCAAGCGGCGGGCCGACAAGTCCAGCTGCTGGGTCAGCTCGCCCATGGTTTCGATGCGGCTCTCGCCCGCGCGCAGCATGCGGCGCACGCGGGCCTGCACGACTCGTTCGCGTACACGCGCGCTCGGCTCACCGCTGCCGCCCGCGTCGATCTCCTGCATGGGCAGCGGTGGCAAGGCCACGTGCAGATCGAAGCGGTCGAGAATCGGCCCGGAGACGTGGGCGCGGTAGCGCTGCACGTGGTCGGGCGCGCAACGGCAGATGCGTTTGCTGTCCCCTGCGTAGCCGCACGGGCATGGATTCATCGCCGCGACGATCAACGGACGCGCGGGCATGCGCACGCGCTGGCGGGTGCGCACGACGTGGGCAAAGCCGCTCTCCATCGTGGGCCGCAGCGCGTCGACCGTGCTGCGGTGCATCTCGGCCAGCTCGTCGAGAAACAACACGCCGCCATGCGCGAGCGTGACTTCGCCCGGGCGAATCGGATCGCCTCCGCCAATCAGCGCGGCTTCGCTGCACGAGTGATGCGGCGCGCGAAAAGGACGCGTGAAGCCGCGCTCCGGGGCGTGCCCATTCCCGCTGACGCTCGCGATCGTGGCGATCTCGAGCGTCTCTTCTTCGTCCGGCGGCGGCAGAATGCCGGGCAGGCGGCGCGCCAGCATGGTCTTGCCGGTGCCAGGCGGCCCGATCAAGAGCAGGTTGTGATGACCCGCAGCTGCCACCTCGAGCGCGCGCTTGGCAGAAAGCTGCCCGGCGACGTCGCTGAGATCCTCTGCATCCGGCGCGGGGGCGTGGCTCAGCTCGAGCGCGCGCCCCGTCGGCAGCGAGGTCACGCCCTCGCACAGGCCGACCACCTCCGACAGATGGGTCGCGAGGTGCACGCGCATGCCCTTTACCAGGCCGGCCCAGCGCGCGTCGTCAGCTGGCACGATCGCCGAATCGAAGCCACGCGCGCGTGCGCTGCGCAAGTGCGCGAGCAGGCCGCGCACCGGCCGCAGGCGCCCATCGAGCGACAGCTCGCCGAGCACGAGCGTGCGTTCGAGCGTGGTGGGTGAGCACAGCTCGCACGCCGCCAAGAGCGCGAGCGCAATCGCCAGGTCGAACGACGCGCCGGACTTGCGCAGGTCGCCCGGCGCGAGGTTTACGATGAAGCGCCGGTCCGGGAGCTTGTAGCCGCTGTTGGCGAGCGCTGCCAGCACGCGCACCCGGCTCTCGCGCAGCGCGGCTTCCGGCATGCCCACGATGTCGAAGCCGGGCAGCCCGCGCACTTGGCTGACCTCGACGACGACGCCGTGCGCTTCGACACCGCACAGCGTGCCGGTCTGGATCGTGGCGATCATGCCCGGCGCTAGTTCACGCCGCGTGCCGAGCGCGCAGCGCAGCGATCACGCGCACTTGCGGCTGACCGACGCACGCAACGTCCCGCCGCCGTCAGCGGCCGTCGCCGCGGAGAGCCGAAGGCTGCTCCGCGGGTATGTGACCTACGCGGAAAGCCGAAGGCATGCTCCGCGGGTATGTCACCAAAACAAACGGCCACGCACCTTGCGATGCGTGGCCGCGTGTCTGTTGTTGGGCCTACGCGGAGAGCCGAAGGCTGCTCCGCGGGTATGTCACCGAACAGTGGCGCATGGGCCGTGAGACGCGACCGAGCCGCCTTCAGTTTCGAGGAGCGCGCGCAGGCTACTGCTGTAGCTGAGCACGCACCGCAGAAAGTGAAGGCGGATCGCGACGTGTATCGCGGTCCAGGCGTCGCTGTTCAGTGCGTGCCGCAGGTCGGGTTCACACAGATCGGAACGCCCATCGGGTGGTTCGGACCCATGGTGGCTGTGAGCGTGTCATTGCGCTTGTCGCAGACCCAGGCAGGCGGGCAGTCGGTGTCGCCTGTACACGTCTGCACGCAGACGTTCTGCTCGGGGTGGCAGATCATCGAGGTGTCGACCTTGCCCTGTTTCAGCTGGACCGCGCACTTGGCGTCGCGCTGTGCGGGCGCAATCGCCGTGCCGGTCGAGTCTTCGCTGCACTGCGTACCGACGCTTGGCTGAATCACGCCGATCACTACGTCGGTGCGGTTGCTGACGACCGTCTGCGTCTCGTTCAAACACTCGAGGCGCACGGTGACACCGGTCGGCGGCGGCGCGCCCTTGGTGAACGCGACGCGCTGTGGGGTGCTTACCGGGCAGTTCTTCTTCAGGTCGTCGATGTTGTAGTTGTCGTAGTACCAACCCTCCATCTGACCGTCCTTGGACGACGGCATCAGCACTTTGGTGGTCTCGTTCACTGCGAGCTGCGCAACGCGGCAGTTTTGTCCCTTGCGACTGTTGACGAGCTCGGAGCCCGCCTCCGGCGCCAAGAGGTACGGGCGCGTGCCACCGCAGCTGGTCGGCGTGGAGTCGGGCAGCGCGACGCCAGGCGGCGGCAGCTCCCAGACGACGCTGCAGCCGACGGTGCCGTCCGACTGACGAACCAGCGGACGCGGCAAGCAGACCGCGCCGAGCTGCTTCGCGATGATCTCGATGATGGCGTCCATCGCCGGACCGAACTGGTCGAGCGTGCAGATCGACTTGACCAGGCCGTTGGCGCCGAAGCCACGCGCAACCTCCACGATGCGCTGCGGCGGAGTCGCGGTGCTGGTCGAGGTGACGCACGACGGCTTCAAGTTACCGTCGCCCGGCATACGCGACGGATCCGGCTGCGGGATCATGCGCGGATCCGTGAGGATGCCCGCGTAGAACTGCTCGCGCTGCGTGTCGTTGCTCCAGTCGACCTTCGAGTACGCGGCAGTGTCGACGAGATCCGGCGGTACGCCGGTGATCGTCGCGAACACGACCAGCTGCTCGTTGCCTTCACGCAGCGCCTTGAAGCCGGCGATGTAACGCTCCGGCTTGTACAGGTTCTGCGGGTTGTAGAAGCAACGCAGGTTGAGATCCTGCATGTACAGCGGGTCCGACGCATTCAAGTACTGGTTCGGCGTGAAGTGGCGGTTGTTGGCCGACGAGCAGTCTTCTTCGTCGCTGACGACGACGACCGCGATCAGCGACAGGCCCTTCTGCGGGTCGTTACGCAAGAAGCCCGCGTTCTCACGGTCGCCGTGACCGAGGCCGCCGTTGCCCGCCGCGTCCTTCAAGAACGAGATGCGGCCGGGGTTGATCACTTCGCCCTGCTTGTAGTGCTTGTTGTTGACGTCGCAGCCCGCGCTCGCGCCACAGGAGTCGACCGACGGCCAGAGGGCCTTGAGCGGGGATTCCAGCTGCTGCTCGAAGCCGCAGCCGTCGGTGCCGTCGTTCGCGACGCAGGCGAAGTTGGCGGCCAGCGTGGCGGGTAGGATGCCGCTGCCGGCCGTGTACGCGAGGAAGCGCTGACCGGGCAGTGCACCCATGCAACCGTGCGAGGTCGGATCCCGGAGGATGCCGTCGTCGCCGACGCCAGTGCAGCCGCCGATGCCGCTGATGCCGACGAGGCCCATGTCGGTCGTCACGACGCCGAGGTGGAGGTCCTTCGCGGGCGGAAACGGATTCGGATCCATCGCGCCGTTCGGCTGCTGACGCATGCCGGTCGTGAGCGTGTTGATCAGCTTCGGGAACTGATCCCGGAGCGCGCCCTGTTCTTCGCGCATCGAGCCCGAGTCATCGACCATGAACAACAGGTCGACCTTGTCGATGTTCGTGACCGCGATTTGAGCGGTGACGCCTGATACGAGGCAGGGGTTGAGCGGTTTGAGCTCGCGCTCCAAGCAGCCGGTGCTGACCGCCGCTGCGGCGAGGATCGCGACCGATCCCATGATGCGAACTACGCTGTGCTGTCGGGTTTTCATCCCAGATCCTCCTCAGACAAACTCTCTCGCGGACTTCATACGCGGCCCACGAACCGTGCAAATCACGTTCAGTGCGCTGACCGTCTCCGTGCCGAATACATCGCCGCATACCAGTGGCGCATACCAGTGGCGCATATCCAGTGGCGCATACCAGCGCGCATACCTTAGTGGTTTCTGGGCTCGAAGATCAATTGCCGTAAAAGCTAAACGGTTTTCATTGGTTTTCGCGGTCCGAAGGCTCCCAGAAGCCCGGGTCTCACCCGCAGATGGAACCCTGCCTGAACCATTGCAAGCCTCGATCCACGGCTGTTGGCCTGGAATCATTGCCTATTCTCGCTTGTCGGGCCAATCAAGTTGTCCG
>JADGRF010000110.1 GCA_017881055.1 Sandaracinaceae bacterium | reverse complement strand
GCCGGCATGGCGTACTACCACTGAGCGTCCTCGGGGAGGCTCCGCTTGCGGCCGAAGGGCCCAATGCCGCACGGACCGGAAGAAAACGCCCGAAACATCGTTCTCCCCGAGGCGCAACTCTCGTAGAATCGCGTGCGAATCGCATCGCCGACGCAACAGCGTGCGCCCAGCCGCGCCGTCACCCGCGAGTTGCCGAATGACATTTACAGTTCTGCAACCTCGACGCTCGAGCTCGTGCACCGCCGGCAAGGGCGAACATGTGCCGCGCATCGCGCTGCTCTCTTTGGTCTGCGTGTGCTTCGCGACCCCCTCGATTGCGAGCGCGCAGGGCGCGCAAGTCGGGCCGAGCCCGCAGGCTGCGCCGGCGGCGGCCGATCGTACGGACGAAGCCAAGGGCCTGTTCGTCGCTGCGCGCGCGGCGTTCGATGCTGGGCGTTACACCGACGCGCTCGACTACTTCGAGCGCTCCTTTGCGCTCAGTAAGCGACCCGAGTTGCTCTACAACATCGGCATCGTGCGCGACCGGCTGCGCGACGATCAGCGTGCGCTCGATGCGTACGACGCGTACCTCGCCGCGCTCCCCAACGCGCCCAATCGCGTCGAGGTCGAGAAGCGCGCCGCCGCGATTCGTGCCGCGCTCGCTGCGCGTCAAGCGCAGTCACCGGCGGTAGCGTCTGCGCCCACGCCAGCGCAGACGGCTGCTGCTGCAACCCCGCCCGCAGTCAAGCCTGCGGTGGCGCCGACGGACGCGACACCCGAGGCCGCAGCGAGCGGCTCGATCGTAACTCGTTGGTGGTTCTGGACCGCGGTGGGTGTCGTCGTCGTGGGCGGTGTCACTGCGGGCGTGCTGGTGGCGTCCGGCGGCACCACCAAGTCCGAAGCGCCTCTCACGCCCAAGAGCGGAGTCGTGATCACCACGCTCCGGGCCGCACCATGATCATGACGCGTATCGATACTCGTTGGTTCCTGCTCGCCTTCGGTGGCGTGCTCGTCGCGTGTGGCACCGACACGACCACGCCGCGCACGCAGGTGATGGTGGTGATCGACGCCGAGTCCGAGGTGCGCAAGCTCGCGCCGGACATCGATCTCGAAGTCCGCACGGGCACCGGACCCGTCAGCAGCTGGGATGTTCGCGAACAGACCTCACTCACGCCGGGCAAGGGCATCAAGTGGCCGCTCGAAGCGGCGCTCGTGCCGCGCGACAACGACGCCAATCGTGTGTACCTGGTCACCGCCATCGCGCGCGATGCTCAGGGCAAAGCGATCGCCGAGGTGCGCGCGATCAGCGGCTACCAGCCTGGCAAGACGGTCATGCTGCTGCTGGTGTTCGAGAACGCCTGCCTCGACAAAGCGACGTCGTGCAGCCTCACGCAGACCTGCCGCAGCGGCGATTGCGTCGATGCCCACGTGAACGCGACGCTCTTGCCCGGGTATGGGTCCGGCGGCGCGCTGGACAGCGGCGCTAGCGGCAGCGCCGGCACGGGCGGCAACGATGCAGGCCACAAGAACGCAGGCGGCAGCGATGCAGGTCATAAGGACGCGAGCGTCAGCGATGCGGGTGTCGACGCGAGTGGCGCGAAGGCGGATGCCCAGGTCGCACTCTGCAAGAGCAACGCGGACTGCGATGACGGCGATCCGTGCACCGGAACCGAGACCTGCGGCAACGGCGCGTGCAAGGCCGGCAAAGTCGTGGTGTGCGGGGACAGCGGCGATCTGTGCCGCCCGAACGTGTGCACGAACGTGGGCGGCAAGTCGCACTGTGGAATGCAAGACGCCAAGGACGGCGTCGCGTGCAAGACGGGCGACTCGTCGAGCACCTCCCAAGCCAAGTGCTCACGCGACTACCAGTGTGTCTCCGGTCAGTGCACGGCGAAGACGGTCGACAGCTGCACCGCCACGCAGTGCGAAACAGCCGCCGGTTGCGATCCCACCAAGGGTTGCGTCTTCACTCCGCTGGGCGTCGCCATGACCTGTGACGATGCCGATGCCTGCACCACAGGCGATCACTGCAGCGGCACCAACGGCACGTGCGTCGGCACCCCCAAGGACTGCGCTGACACCGTGGGGTGCACGGTCGACGCGTGCGACGCGACCGGCACATGTACGCACACGCCCAGCGACGCGCTGTGCAGCGGCCCGTGCAAGACGGGCACCTGCGACGCGACGAACGATTGCCTCAACGTCACGAAGGCACAGGACTTCAGCGACTGCAACGACTCGAACGCCAGCACCACGCCCGACCTCTGCTATCAGGGCGAGTGCCTCGGTGGACGTCAGGGTGCGCCCGGTGGCTCGTGCCAACTGGGCGGCTGTGCCTGCACGGGTTTCGGCAACGTACGCGACCTCCAATACTCGTCCCCGAAGTTCGTGGCCTTGATCGAGACGGCACAACACGGCGGTGGCAGCACGTGCGCGACCGGCACCGTATCGAGCGTCTACGACGTGACGCTCAGCGCGCTTACGGCTTATGCGTCGAGTGACACGGCCAACGGCGGCATCTCCGAGAGCGCATCCGACCTCGACTTGCCGTACGTCATCACCAGCACGCACGTGGCTCTGGCGGACACCACTGCGCAGTCGGTCCAATGGACCGGCACTGGTTACGGCGCGGCGATTGCGTCGCAGACGCCGACTATCGCCAACTTTCGTGGCTCCGCGCGCCACGGCACCGGTTCGTTCGCGGCCACGCGAAACTCGTATTTCTGGCTCTGGGGCACCGATAGCGGCACGCCTTCGACGGCGCGCATCGTGCGCTGTGTCTCGTGCAGCAGCAACGTCGTCGGCGGCTGTACGATCACCGGGGTCACCTGCTCGGACGTGATGAGCAACGCCAGCTCGAGCTTCGCGGGCGTGCTGCCGTACAACGGCAGCGGGTTCGCCAGCCCCTACGGCGGCGTGCTCGCGCTGGCCAACTACAGCAGCGGCAGCGTCCGCAAGCGCATCTACGAGGACGGCACCGGCAAGGACATGGTGCCTTCTTCGATCGAGGCGGACGACGCGGATGGCGCCTGGAGCGGCATGATCCACCTGTCGGGCGTGGGTCAAGTGCTGGCGTTCGGCTCCGGGTCGAACGGCCTGCGTCTGTGCAGCGACGCGTCCGCCACCGGCGACACCACTTGCGTAGCCCTCACAGGCCTGCCCAATCAATCCGTGCGCACGTACAGCCGCGCGGACACGAATGGCACCGCAGTGCTGCTGTTGGCGTCCAGCAGCACGAACAACTACCTAGTGATGCTGCCCAGCGGGCTCGCCCCCACTACGGGCAGCAACTGGCGCGAGATCTCGATATCGAACAGCGCGTCCACCACGGCCAATGCGGTCGCGATGGGTCCCACTAGCTTCATGGTGCTGGGTAAAGCCAGTGGCGTGCCGTACGTGTGGTACTGGGGCCCGCCCTGAGCACTAGCGCGGCGTTTCCCAGAAGGGTGCGCGCAGCTCGCGCTTCAAGATCTTGCCGATGGCGTTCTTCGGGAGCTCGTCGCGCAGCTGTACCTCGGACACGCGCTGCACCTTGCCCACGCGCTCGTTGCAGAACTCGCGCAAGTCTCCTGGCGTGCTCGTGGCGCCGGGACGCAGCACCACCAGGCCGAGCGGGGTCTCTCCCCAGCGTTCGCTCGGCACGCCTACGACGCAGGCTTCGGCCACCTCCGGATGGCGCAGTAGCACTTGCTCGAGATCGCTGGCGTACACGTTGAAACCGCCGGAGATGATGACGTCTTTCTTGCGGTCGAGCAGGTACAGGAAGCCGTCGTTGTCGACGCGCCCGAGGTCGCCGG
>JADGRF010000109.1 GCA_017881055.1 Sandaracinaceae bacterium | reverse complement strand
GCGGGTGCCGACGATGCACGGAATGCGCAGCTCGCGACTGACGATCGCCGCATGGCAGGTCATCCCACCGCCGTCCGTGACCAACGCCGCAGCGCGTCGCAGCGTGGGCACCCAGTCCGGGCTCGTCATCGCCGCAACCAGAATCTCACCGTCCTGCAGCAGCTGGCCTTCGTCGGGCGACTTCAAGATCCGCACCTTGCCGCTGGCATGGCCAGGCGCCGCGCCGAGGCCCGCGAGCAGGATCTTCTCGCCGCCCGCCGCCGCCGACGCAACCGGCGCGCTGCCCAACGTCGTGATGGGTCGCGACTGCACGACGTACAGCTTGCCGCGCGCGAATGCCCACTCGACGTCCTGGGGCGATCCGTAGTGCGTCTCGATGCGCAGCGCGAGCTCGGCCAGGGCCATCAAGTCGGCCTCGGACAGCACTTGGCGCGAGCGCTCGCCGGCGCCGAGCTCGATGCGAATGTCTTTGCCGTCACCGCCGCGCCGAATCTGGTGGGTCTTTTCGCCGATCCGCACCGAGACGATGCGCGGCCCGCGCTTGTCGATCACGTACGTGTCGGGTTCCACCTGACCGCTGACGACGACCTCACCGAGCCCGAACGCCGCTTCGATCACGATTCGCTTGTCATCGTTGGTCGACGGATCCACGGTGAACATCACGCCGCTGGTCTCGGAGTCGACCATCTGCTGCACGACCACGGCGATCGCGGGCTCGTCGCGAAAACCGCGGCTCGCGCGGTACGAAACTACGCGCGCGCCCCAGATACTCATCCAGCAGCGCAGCACCTTCTCGATCAGCTCGGTCTCGCCGCTGACGTTGGTGAAGGTCTCGTTCATGCCGGCGAACGATGCGCCCGCGGTGTCTTCCATGGTCGCGGAAGAACGTACGGCGACTCGGCCGCCTCCCAGCTCGCGATAGGCGCTGAGGATCTCGTCGCGCAACGCAGCTGGCACGCCTGCATCGCGCACGCACTGCTGCAGCTTGGCCACGACCAGGGGCAGCTGGACCGGATCCGCCGGATCCACGGCGGCTGCCAACTGCTGCAGCTGTCCGCGCACCCCGGCGGCCTCCATGGCGGCCAGATAAGCCTCGGCGGAAATCGCGAAGCCCGGAGGTACGGGCAGGCCGGCGAACGTGAGCTCGCCCAAGTTCGCAGCCTTGCCGCCGACCGATGCGGCGCCATCCTTCCGCAGCTTCGCGAGCGGTAGAATGGACCCAGTTCCGGTAGGCTGAGTCGCCGTTGGGCGAAGGGCTGTCGGCTGTGCGTTCGGCATACCGACTGTTCAATACACATCGCGTGCCAAGCGGAGTGGGCCGAACTTTTCGCCAAACGGAACGAGTCGCCGCGCAGAATTTGCGTCCCGCTCCCTTGGCAGCGCAGGTTTGGCGCGTTGTAAAGTGCCGCGGCGGAGCATTGCATTGACGACCCGACCTCGGATACACACTTTGACGCCTGCCGGCACCATGGAACCTACCCTGCCAGCTCCCAAGATCTTGGTCGTCGACGACAACCCCGACAACCGCGCGCTCGCGCAAGCAACGCTCGAAGACGAGGGTTACGAAGTGGTGACAGCCGAGAGCGGCGAAGAGGCGCTGCGGGTCTTCGTGGCCGAGCACCCCGACTGCGTGCTGCTCGACGTGCGCATGCCAGGCATGGACGGCTTCGCCACCTGCGCGCGACTGCGCGAGCTGCCGGGCGGCCTTGAAACACCGATCATCTTCCTCACGGCGCAGCGCGATCTGGAGACCTTCGATCGCGCGCAGCGCTCCGGCAGCGACGACTATCTCACCAAGCCCTTCCGCCCCGCGGAGCTCTTCGCGCGCGTGCAGAGCGCGCTCAAGTTGCGGCGCATGAGCGCCGAGCTGCGCGAGCATTACGACCTCGTGCGCCATCAGCGCGACGCCTTGATGCGCCTGCAGCTGCAGAAAGAGCGGCTCACCGCGTTCGTGATCCACGACCTGAAGAACCCCGTCAACGCGATGGACCTGCATGCGCAGCTCTTGTTGCGCGACCGCACGCTGCAGGACAGCTCGCGCAACTCCGTGATGCGCATCAGGGAAGAGGCACGCTCGCTGTTGCGGCTGCTCTTGAACTTGCTCGACATCAGCAAGAGTGAAGAAGGTCAGCTGGCACCGCACCGCGAGACAGTCGACCTCCACGCGCTCACGAGCGAGGTGCTCGACGCGCTGCACCCGCGTGCCGAGGCCGCCAGCGTCCGGATGGTGCGCGCAATCGACACGGCCAGCGTCCAGGCGGACGCCGATCTGCTGCGGCGCGTCCTCGAAAACTTCGTGGAAAATGCCATCCGGCACGCGCCGGAGAACAGCCAAGTGCTCCTGTCGACGCGCCTAGTGGACGGCCAGGTCGAGCTGCGCGTCGCCGACACAGGTCGCGGAGTGCCAGAAGACATGCACGAGAGGGTCTTCGAGCGCTTCGTGCAACTCGACAACGGTGAGCGCGTCGTAACCCGAACGGGACGCGGCCTCGGCCTCTCGTTTTGTAAACTGGCGATCGAGGCGCACGGCGGCACGATTTGGGTCGAGGACGGGCAGCCGGGCGCGGTTTTCTGTGTGAAGATGCCGGCATGAAGTCCGCCGAGCTGCTGGGGATCCACGGAGACGCCGAGGGCGCCCAGATCTTTCGACGGCTGCTCGACACCGCGCCCGATCCCACGATCGTCGTCGACGAGCAAGGGCGCATCGCGTTCGCCAACGCGCAGACCGAGCGCGTCTTCGGGCACTCGCATGAGCAGCTGCTTGGTCAACGGGTCGAGGTGCTGATCCCCGAGCGCTTCCGTGGGGAGCACGTCGGACATCGCGCGAGCTTCATGGGTCAACCGAAGGTGCGCAGCATGGGCTCCGGCCTCGAGCTGTTTGGCGTCACCCGCGACGGAAACGAATTTCCGATCGAGATCAGCCTGAGCCCGGTGTCTGCTGGAAACCGCACGTTCGTGTCGGCCAGCATCCGTGACATCAGCGAGCGCAAGCAGGCCCAGCAG
Source organism: Sandaracinaceae bacterium (assembly GCA_017881055.1). Taxonomy (GTDB): domain Bacteria; phylum Myxococcota_A; class Polyangia; order Polyangiales; family JAFGIB01; genus JADGRF01. The sequence continues at coordinate 19,225 of JADGRF010000109.1, read as the reverse complement.
CGCGAGCAGCGCGTGAGGCAGCACCTGCTGAGCGCCGTCGAGAGCATCCAAGGCGCCTTCGCGATCTTCGACGATCACGACCGCCTGGTGCTGTGCAACAGCGCGTATCGCATCCAGTGGAGCGGAAGCCAGAGCGGCGAGGTCGTTGGCAAGACGTACACCGAGCTGCTCGATGCAACGCTGAGCGCTGATCTGTTCGAGCTCGGCGAGCGCTCTCCCGAGGCGTTTCGCGCGATGTGCATCGCCTATCACGATGACCCGAGCGGCACGCTCGATCTGCGCATGAAAGACGGACACAGTGTGCGCGTGTTCGTGCGTCGCACGGCCGAGCGCGGGACGGTCACCACGATCTGGGATGTCACCGACGACGTCGAGCACGAAGAAGCGCTGAGCCGCGCGCGCGCCGAGGCTGAAGCCGCCAGCTCCGCGAAGAGCGAGTTCTTGGCGTCGATGAGCCACGAGCTACGCACACCGCTCAACGCCATTCTCGGCTTCGCGCAGCTGCTGCAGCGCGACAAGAAGACGCCGCTCTCCGAGCGTCATCAGGAGCGCATCGGCCACGTGCTCAAAGGCGGCGAGCACTTGCTGCGCTTGATCGACGACGTGCTCGATCTCGCACGCATCGAAGCGGGCCGCGTCACGGTCTCGCTCGAACCGGTGAGCGTCGCCGACGTGCTGGCGGAAGTACACAACACGCTCGCGCCGATGGCGCAGCGGGCCGACATCCAGCTCGTGGTCGCGCCCCCTCCGCCGGACCTGCCCGCAGTGATCGCCGATCGCACGCGCTTCAACCAAGTCCTGATGAACTTCGGCTCGAACGCCATCAAGTACGGGCGCGCGCGCGGACGCGTCCATTTTCACGCGGCGCTCGCGGACGGCTGCGTGCGCGTCAGCGTGGACGACGACGGCATCGGCATCCCCGAGGACAAGCAAGCCGAGATCTGGAAGCCGTTTCATCGCGCAGGCCAAGAGACCGGCCCGATCGAGGGCACGGGCATCGGCCTCGCCATCACCAAACGCTTGGCCGAAGTGATGCACGGGCAGATCGGCTTTCGAAGTAAGCCGGGAGAAGGCTCGCAGTTCTGGATCGAGCTCCCGATCCATCAGCGCAGCGCCGCGACGCCGCCGCCCGCGGCCAATGCGGATGCCAGAAGCCATCCGCTGCTCACCGGCGAAGGTCCGCACTTCCTGATCGTCTACGTGGAGGACAACCCGTCGAACATCGCGTTCATGACGGATCTGATCGGCGACTTCGCGCGTGTCGACTTGATCACCGCGCCTAGCGCGGAGATCGGCATCGAGATCGTGCGCGCGCGCCAGCCGAACGCCGTGATCATGGACATCAACCTGCCGGGCATGAGCGGCTTCGACGCCACCAAGCAGCTGAAAACCTGGCCCGAAACCAAGCACATCCCGATCGTCGCGCTGAGCGCAGCGGCCATGATGCGCGACGCGCTGCGCGTGAAAGACGCGGGCTTCTACCGCTACCTGACCAAGCCCGTGAAGGTCGACGACTTCACGCGCGTGCTGGAGGAGCTGCTTGGGGCGAAGGACCAAGTCCCACCCGGGACAGACCCGTGAATCAGCGCGGCTTGCGACAGCACCAAGGCAGCTGATCGTAGATCGCGTCGAGCGCCGCGTGCGCCTTCTGAAAGAAGTCCGCATAGCTGTGGATCATGATCACCTTGGGGTGACCGCTCCAGCCCTGGGCGATCCGCTCGTCGATCCGAGCCGCTTCCGCGGCGCTCTCGGTGCGCAGCGGATTTTGGTGGTTGTACGCGCCCGCATCGGGCGTTCGCAAGTGAATCACCACGTCGTAGCGCGTGAGCTCCTCGGCACGCGGGGTCCCGATCTGATCCCAGAGCGTGTCGGGACCCGGCCAGTACGCCGAGCCATCCACCGTTCCGCGATCACACAACACGATAGCCGCGTGGTCAGCTGCATCGGCGGAGGCCTCCAGCTCGCGCTGCACGTGGAAGATCGCGCGCTGGGTCGCCGTTCGTTGGCCGAGCGACGGGCCACGCGGAAAGCCCCCGCGAAACAGCGTGCTCGCAGCTTCCGGCAGCACCATCACGTGCTGACAGACGAATTGATTGACCAGCTCCAACACCGCGGTCTTGCCAGCGCCCGGGCCACCGGTGAGCACGATGCGCTTGCGCTCGTGGACGACGTTGCACGCGCAGGGATGGCTCACTTGCCGGAGCCCTCTCCGTTCGTCTTCGCAGCAGCACCGCCGTACTCGTGCAGGCGATACTGAATCGTGCGCGCCGAGATGCCGAGCATCTCCGCGGCACGCGAGGTGGAACCGCCGGTGTGCTCGAGCGTACGCAAGATCGCGTAGCGCTCCAGCTCGGCGAGCGAGGAGCCCGGGATCTGCGGCATACCGTCGACGCTGCGGCCCGCGTTCGCCGTGATCTGAGGCGCGAGATCCGCAATGCCGATCTCCGAACCCCGACAGACCACGACTGCGCGTTCGATCGCGTTCTCGAGCTCGCGCACGTTGCCGGGCCACGCGTACTGGCTGAGCATCGAGAGCGCGTCCTGCGCGAACCCGTCGATCTTCTTCTCGTTCTCCGCGCTGTACTTCTGCAGGAACTTCATCGCGAGCAGCGGAACGTCGGAAGGCCTCGCGCGCAGCGGCGGCATCTCGATCGAGACGACGTTGAGGCGATAGAACAAGTCCTCGCGGAACTTGCCCTCCTTCACGGCCGTCGCCAAGTCGCGGTTGGTCGCGGCGACCACGCGCACGTCCACTTTCACGGTCTGGTTACCGCCAACGCGCTCGAACTCGCGCTCCTGCAAGAACCTGAGCAGCTTCACCTGGATCGCGGGCGAGATCTCGCCGATCTCGTCGAGAAACAGCGTGCCGCCGTCGGCCTGTTGAAAGCGGCCGTCGCGCCGCGTCTGCGCGCCGGTGAACGAACCCTTCTCGTGACCGAACAGCTCGCTCTCTAGCAGACTCTCGGCCAGCGCCGCGCAGTGCAGCTTCACGAACGGGCCCGCAGCGCGGTTCGAGTGCTCGTGCACGGCCGCAGCAACCAGCTCTTTGCCGGTGCCGCTCTCGCCCGTGATCAGCACCGACGCACGCGAAGGAGCGACCTGCAGGATCGTCTCGAAGATCTTGAGCATGGGCGGGCTCGAGCCCACGATGCTCTCGATGCGGTTGCGCTCCGACAGACGCTCGCGCAGCTGGCCGGCTTCCTTCTGCAGCTTGCGGGCCTCGAGCGCGCGGCCGATCACGATCACCAGCTCATCGACGTTGATGGGCTTGTTGAGATAGTCCGCCGCGCCTTGGCGCATCGCCGTCACGGCGGTCTCGACCGCACCATGAGCCGTCATGACGACACTCACCAGATCGGGCAGAAGCTCGCGCGCCTTGCGCATCAGCTCCATGCCGTCCATCCCCGGCATCTTCAGATCGGTGAGCAAGAGGTCCGGAGCGAACTCCTCGAGCTTCGGCAGCGCCTTGAAGCCGTCGGCTGCGGTCTCGACGCTGAAGCCATCGTCGCGCAGGAGCTCGGCGAGCGCGGTGCGTGCGTTGGCTTCGTCGTCGACGATCAGCACGCGTGCGCCACGCGAGCCGCCGCGCACCGAGCCTTCACTACGAGTGGTTGTTTCGGGAGCGACGTTCGTCATGGTTACCTGTGCGAGTTGCTTGGGTTGATCGAAGGAGAAGCTACTGCGGTGGGCAACGAGATCGAGAACACGGTGCGCCCAGGTGCGCTCTCGAACCCGACGCTGCCACCGTGGTCCATCACGATGCGATGCACGATGGCTAAACCGAGCCCTGTGCCGTGTTCCTTGCTGGTGAAGAACGGCTCGAACACCGGCGCGTCTTTGTCCACGCCGGGCCCTTTGTCCTCCACGCGGAGGTGCGCCGAGCCACTACGTGCTTCGATGCGCACGTGCACCGTGGCGCCGAGTGGCGAGGCCTCGATCGCGTTGCGCACGAGGTTGAAGAGCACCTGCTTGATCTTCTCGTCGTCCATCTCGAGCATGATCGGAACACCGGGCTCGAGCACGAGCGCCACGCCCGCGGCCCGGGCCTCCGGCACCATCAGCTCCACGATCACCTCGGCGGTCGAGCGCAGATCGACGAGCGCCAAACGCAACGGCTGCGGCTTCGCGAAGCGCAGAAAGTCATCCACCAGGCCCGCGAGGCGCTTGATCTCGCTCTGCGCCAGCTCGATTGCGGAGCCGGCGGCCTCGGCCTCGCTGCTCGGCGCTCGGGTCAGCCTGCGCCGCGCCACGTTCAGCTGCAGATGCGCGGCATTGAGCGGGTTGCGCAGCTCGTGCGCGAGGCCGGCAGCCATCGTCCCGAGCGCGGCCAAGCGTTCGGCACGCTGCGTGCGAACGTCGACCAGGGCTTCGCGGTACGTCTCCAGCATGATCGCAAGCTCGATGTCGAGCAGCTTGTGCAGCGCGCCGATGAGCACGTCGCGCGCGATCGGATCGGCGACGTTCTCGCTCGCGATCTGCACCAGCTCCAAGCGGATCACGTTCATCGCGCCGAACATGTAGCGCTGCGGCAGCGCAATCTTCACGTGCACGCGACCGATCCGCGAGCGCAGCTGAAAGTACGCTTCGTCCCACGGGCCGTGGAAGAAGAGATCGAGCCAGCTGCGCATCGTGCCTTTGAGGCGCGCGATCTGCTCCGGATTCTTGAGCACCGCTTGCGCCTGCTCGTGCTCCTCGAGACGCGCGTAGAACGAATCCACCACGCGCGTGAATCGGGCCTCGGCGGTGCCCGCGAACGCGCGCAACGCGGCTTCGTCTGCGGCCGTGAAGCGCACGTAGCGCTTCAGCTCTTCGAAGGTGGTTTCGGGCATGATTTGTTCAAACATCGAGAATCTGACCGGGAGCTGGGGCCCGCACCGAAGGAAAGCCGCGCGCGTCGAGCAGCTCGCGGAACACCGCTTGCGCGCCCGGCTCGCCGTGCACCAAGATCACGTGCCGCAAGGGACCGCGCTCTCGCACGGCCTCGGCGAACGCGAGCAGCTCGCCCTGGTCCGCGTGCGCGCTAAAGCCGTTCATCACCACGACCTCCGCGGCAAGCCTGCGCTCCACGCCGAAGATGCGAACCTTCGGGCGACGCTCCACGATGCGCCGGCCGAGCGTGTGCTGCGCTTGGAAGCCGACGATGATCACCGTGTCCTTCGGGTTCTCGACCGTGGCGCGAAGATGGTGCAGCACCCGGCCGGCTTCGCACATGCCGCTGGCCGAGATCACGACGCAGGGCTCGCTGGTCGTGTCGATCGCGATCGAGTCCTGCTTCTCCGACACGTAGCGCAGGCCATCGAACTCGAACGGAGAATCGCCACCTTGCAGCAGGCCGCGTGCTTCCCGATCGAAGCACTCGGGATGCAGCCGGAACACCTGCGTGATGTTCACGGTCAACGGAGAATCCACGTACACGGGCAGCTTGGGAATGCGCTTCTGTCGGCGTAGGTTCTTGAGCGAATACACGATTTGCTGCGCGCGCTCGAGCGCGAACGACGGAATCACGACCTTGCCGCCGCGCTTGTACGTGCGGTTGATCACCTCGGCGAGGTCGTCGTCGAGCGCTTCGAGCGCGGGATGCTGGCGATCGCCGTACGTGCTCTCGCTGATCAACACGTTCGCCCCGCTCGGGATCTCGGGGTCGCGCAGGATGGGCAAGCCGGCGCGGCCGAGGTCGCCGGTGAACACGATGCGTTGCTGGGTACCGTCGTCGTCGACATCCAACACCACGATCGCGCTGCCCAGCACGTGGCCCGCATCCAGGAACGTGACCCACACGCCGTCGGCCACGCGCTGCTTGCGGTGATACGGCACGCAGTGCATCTGCGAGAGCACAGGCTGTACGTCTTCGGGCTCGTACAGCGGCTCGACCCTCTCAGCGTCCACACCGTCGCGCTCGATCGCGCGGTTCAAGTAGCGGGCATCCGCGACTTGGATCATGGCAGCGTCGAGCAGCATCACGGCGCACAGGTCGCGCGTCGCGGGCGTCGTGTAGATCGGGCCGGCATAGCCTTGCTTGCAGAGCAGGGGCAGCGCGCCCGAGTGATCGATGTGAGCGTGCGAGAGCACGACCGCGTCGACGTCAGCCGGCAGCAGACCCAGATCCAGGTTCCTGCGCCGTGCCTCGGCGCGATGGCCCTGAAAGAGTCCGCAGTCGAGCAGGACGGTGGCACGCGCCGTCTTCACGAGGTGGCGGGACCCGGTCACGGTCTGCGCGGCGCCGATGCACTGGATTTGTACGGTCAACGAGCTTGGTCTCCGGGCGAGGCCAATGCACGACCCATACCGAGGGGAGAGGCCGCCGTAACTGCGTCCCTGGGGGCGTTCCCGCGCCCAAACCCCCGCAGTATTTGCGGCATCGCCGTAGCATAACGCACCTTTTGCGCACATCCGCAGCATTTGCGTCGCGAGACCCACCCTGGCACGGGTCTTCCATAGAAATGGGCCGGCGGCGCGATTGCCGCAGACCGATGGAGATCGTCATGACCCCGTTCACGAAAATCCTAGTCCCCGTCGACTTCTCCGAGCACAGCAAGCGCGCCCTTGCCGTCGCGGCCGACCTCGCCCGCCGCTACGAAGCCAGCCTGGGCCTGGTGCATGTCTTTCAGCCGGTGCTGTACTCGGTGCCCGAGAGCTACATGGTCTACACGCAGGATCAACTGCCGAACCTGCTGGCCGAGCTCGAGAAGCTGCTGGAACAGGCCAAGCACGACGTGCTCGCGGCAGGCGCGTTGCAGGTGACGACCGCGGTGCTGCAAGGCATTCCGCACGTCGAAGTGATCCGCGCCGCGCAAGAAGGCAAGTACGACTTGATCGTGATGGGCACGCACGGACGCACCGGCATGGCGCACGCGCTGCTCGGCTCGGTCGCCGAGAAAGTCGTGCGCAAGGCGCCCTGCCCGGTGCTCACCGTGCGTACGCCCGAAGGCAAAGCTTCCTGAAGACGAGAACCCAGGTCCGATCTAAAGGAGCCACATCATGACCATCCTCTGCGGCACCGACTTCTCCGAGAACTCTGCGCACGCGCTGACAGTCGCGGCGCAGCTGGCCAAGCGCACGGGCACTGCGCTGCACGTCGTGCATGCGATCGACGTGGGCCCCGACAAGCCGGATGACCCCGAAGGCGAGCCGCGCCGGTCGTACGCCGCGTGGGCGCAGCGTCATCTGGAACATAAGGCCGACCGCCTGCGCTCACTCGGCGCAACCGTGACCGTGCACCTGCGACCCGGACCGGCCGACGAAGCGCTGCTCGCGACCGCCGACGAGGTATCGGCGACGCTGATCGTGGTCGGTGCGCTCGGCAAACGGCGCACCAGCAAGTGGCAGCTCGGCAGTCACGCCGATCGCTTGTCGCAGCGTGCGCACGTGCCCGTGCTCGTGGTGCGTGACAGCGCCGCGCTGGCCGGTTGGGCGGCTGGCGAACGGCCACTGCGAATCCTGCTTGGTGCGGACCTGTCGCAGAGCTCCCAGCGGGCCATGCGCTGGGTCGAAGGCTTGGCCGCGTTCGGGCCGTGCCAGGTGATCGCCAGCAACCTGTATTGGCCGCCGACCCAGTTTCAGCGCTTGGGCCTGACGGGCGTGCGCAACTACCTGGAGCCGGATCCCGCAGTGCACGCGGCGATCGAGCGTGACCTGCGCAAGCATCTGCTGCGCGCCGACAGCGGTGTGGCCGTGACGTTTCGGATCGAGCCGCACCTAGGCCGGCTCGGAGATCGCCTCGCCGCGATCGCCAGCGAAGAAAAAGCGGACCTGGTCGTGGTCGGCTCGCATGGGCGCGGTGCGGTAGGCCGCCTCTGGGAAGGCTCGGTGTCGCGCGCGGTGCTGCAAGGCGCGCAGGCTTCGGTCGCATGCATCGGCGCGCCAGCCAATGCTTCGGTGAGCGAAGCGCCGCACATGAACAACATCGTGGTGGCGACCGACTTCTCGGAGATCGGCAACGCCGCGATCGCGCTCGCGTACGCCGCGGGCGCTCGTGGTGCGACGGTCCATCTCGTGCACGTGGTCAAGGATCACGGACACGACTCGACCGCCCCGCATGACGTCTTCGAGAGCCCGGACGCGATCGCGAAGAACCCCGAGCACGACGCCGCCCGCCAGAAGCTGGGCGACCTGATCCCGACCGGCTCGGTCACCCACGACAAAGCCACGCGGCTGCACATCCTCGAGTCGAACCATGCGGCGGAGGCGATCTGCCAGGCCGCCGAGCGACTCGGCGCCGACCTCGTATGCCTCGGAACGCATGGGCGCAGCGGGCTCGCCAAGGCCGCGCTGGGCTCGGTGGCACTGGCCGTGATGGCACACACGCAAAGACCGGTCTTGTTGGCGCGCAAGCCGCTAGAATAGCCGCCATGAATGGGCGCCCCCGCCGAACCCGCATCGCTACGCGAGCCACGTTGCTGTTCTGCTTGGCGGTGCTCGTGGGTTGCGCGGGCGCGACGTTTCGGGACGGCGTGTACTCGGACGAGCACGTGCGCTACCGCGTTGGCGCGCTGCCCGCCAGCTGGAAACCCGTGGAGGTCGACGGCAACAACCTGGCGTTTCACGAGCCCGGCATGGGCACGATCGGCGTCAACGCTACCTGCACCGAATACGAAGACGTGCCGGCCGAAGCGCTCGTCAATCACCTGCTGTTCGACACCACCTCGCGGCGCTTCTTGGTCGAGGAGACCGTCACGCTCGACGGTCGCGGCGCGCGGCACGTGGTCGTGCAGCTGGAGCTCGACGGCGCACCGCTGGAATTCGAGATCTTTTTATTGAAGAAAGACGGCTGCGTCTTCGACCTGACGCACATCCGCAGTCGCACCGCTCCCTCGGCTGCGCGCACCACGTTCCTTGCATTCGTGGAGCGCTTCGCGCTGCTCGAGGTGCATCCCCATGGTTGAGCGTAAGCCTACCGGCAGCCACGTGAACCCGGCCTGGCCGATCGAGCGAGCGGTCATGCACTCGCTCGAAGTGCTGGGTGAGGTGACTCTGCTCGCGGGCCGCACGTTCGCGCGCGCGGTGAAGCCGCCGTTCGGCATTCAAGACATCGTCGTGCAGATCGAGGCGATCGGCATGCGCTCGATGTCGATCGCGCTCTTGACCGCCGTGTTCTCGTCGATGGTCATGACCGTGCAGTTCGCGTTGCAGCTGGCGCGCTTCGGGGCCAAAGAGTGGGTCGGCAACGTGATCGGCGTCTCGCTGGCGCGCGAGCTGGGGCCCGTGCTCACGGCGCTGATGGTCGGTGGCCGAGTTGGCGCCGGCATCGCGGCCGAGCTGGGTTCGATGGCGGTGACCGAGCAGATCGATGCGGTGCGCGCGCTCGGCGCCGATCCGATCAAGCGCTTGGTCGTGCCGCGCGTGGTTGCGACGATGTTCGTCTTGCCGCTCTTGTCGTGCATCGCGGTCGTGGTCGGCGTGCTCGGCGGCGCGGTGATCGCCACGTTCGACGGCGGTGTGACGGTGTCGCAGTTCTATCACGCAGCGCTGCGCTCCACGACCATGGGCGATTTTCTCTCGGGCATGACCAAGACGGTGTTCTTCGGCTTCAACATCGCGATCGTGGCGTGCCATCGCGGGCTCGGCGCGCACGGTGGCACGGTGGGCGTGGGCCGCGCGACGACCGAGACGGTGGTGGTCACGTCCGTGGTCACGCTGATCTCCGACTTCATCCTGACCAAGCTGATCCTGGCGATCGGATGGGAATGACCCGTGCCTGAACCTGAACCGAGCGAAGAGGTCATCCGCTTCGAGAACGTGGACAAAGCGTTCGGCTCGAACGTGATCTACGAGGGGCTCAACTTGTCCGTGAAGAAGGGCGAGGTGCTCACGATCCTGGGCGGCAGCGGCACAGGCAAGAGCGTGATGCTCAAGATGATGCTCGGCCTGATGACCTGGGACGCGGGCCGCGTGATCGTGCTCGGCACCGACATCACAGGTCTCGACGACGCGCAGATGTTGCCGGTCCGGCGACGCGTGGGCATGGTCTTTCAGAACGCCGCGCTGTTCGACTCGCTGACCGTGTTCGAGAACCTGGCGTATCCGCTGGTGGAGCGCGGCGTGCGCGACGAGGCCGAGATCAAGAAGCGCGTCACCGAATCGCTCGCGATGGTGGACTTGCCAGGCACCGAGGACATGCTGCCCGCGGATCTGTCTGGCGGCATGCGCAAGCGTGTGGGCCTGGCGCGCGCGGTCACGCAGTCGCCGGAGATCCTGCTGTTCGACGAGCCGACCACGGGCCTCGACCCGATCAACGTGCGCCGCATCGACGAGATGATCCTGAGCCTGCGTCAGCGCTTCGGCCTGACGTCGATCGTGGTGACCCACGATCTGCCGAGCACGTACCTGCTCAGCGACCGCGTGGCGATGCTGGCACAGCACCGCATCGTCGAGATCTCAGCGCTCGCCGCGTTCCGCAAGAGCCAGGTGCCAGAAGTGCGTGCATTTTTGGACGCGATGGAGCAAAGAGAGGCGCCATGAGCGACAAGCAGATGGTCCAGAACGTGAAGGTGGGCATCTTCGTGGTGCTGGCGCTGACCGTGCTCACCGTCGCGGTGCTCGTGATCGGACAGGAGCGCTCGATGTTCACGTCGAAGACGCGCCTGTACACCAGCTTCGCAGACATCAACGGCCTGGTCGTGGGTGCGCCGGTGCGCTTGGCAGGCGTCGACGTGGGTCGTGTCTCCGCGATCACGTTTTCGGACAAGCTCGAGCATACGGAAGCGCGCGTCGAGCTGTCGATCGAAAACAAGTACATGACGCGCGTACGGCGCGACTCGCAGGCGTTCATCGACTCGAAGGGTCTGCTCGGCGACAAGCTGATCAACGTGAGCGTCGGCAGCCCCAAGCAGCCCATGCTGAAGGCCGGCGAGTACGTGCCGCCGAAGCAGAGCATGTCGCTCGAGGCGATGGTGAAGAACCTGGAGCAGACGGCGGCTTCGATCGGCAGGGCTGCGGATCGCGCCGAGAGCGCGGTCAACGGCATCGCCAGCAAAGAAGTGATCGACAACATCACCCGCACCACCGGCGCAATCGCGTCGATCACCAATGCGATCGCAAACGGCGACGGGCTCGCGCATCACCTGATCTACGACCCCGTGTATGCCAAGCAGGCCGCCGGGATCCTCGCGAACCTGGAGCAAATCAGCGCCAACACGAACGCCGCGACCGCGCGCATCGATCGGGTGATCGCGCACGTCGAGCAGGGTCCGGGCACGCTGCACGCGCTCGCGTACGGTGACGACGGTACGCAGGCGCTCCGCGAGCTCAAGCGCGCAGCGGCCGGCGTCGCGGAGCTGACCGACCAGCTCAACCACGGGCAAGGCCTGGCGGGTGCCATCCTGCGCGACGACCAAGGTCAGAAGCTCGTACACGATCTCAGCGAGTTCATGGCGCGCTTGAATCGCGTGACCAGCAACATGGAGCGCGGACGCGGCACGCTGGGCGCGCTGCTGGTCGACCCGTCGGTGTACGAGGACATGAAGACCATCCTCGGAAACATCGAGCGCAACGTGGTCTTCAAGTCGCTGGTACGAATGACTATCAAAGAGGACGGGATCCGCCGGCCTGCGAGACAGGCCGAGGTCGTGCCTTCGGCTCTCCGCTAATCTAGCGGAGCAGCCTTCGGCTCTCCGCTAGCGAACCAAGTCGCTCATGCCTCTAGCCGCGCTCACGCACTTGTTCTCGCCGCGCGCCATCGCCGTGATCGGTGTCAGCCGGAACGAACACGGCGTGGGGCGGCAGGTCTTCGAGAACATCCGGCGCGGTGGCTACGCAGGGGCGCTTTACGCGGTGAATCCCAACCTCGACTCGCTGGCAGGGGCGCGCGTGTGCCACGACGTGGCGAGCCTCCCGGACGGGATCGATCTCGCGATCGTGGCGGTTCCCGCGGAGCAGGTGCCTGCCACGATCGAGGCGTGCGGCGCGCGCGGCGTCCGCTTTGCCATCGTCGTGTCAGCTGGCTTCGCGGAGGCGGGCGAGCGAGGCCTTGCGCTGCAGCACGAGATGCTCGAGGGCGCTCGCCGCCATCAGCTGCAGGTGATCGGTCCGAACTGCTTGGGCTTGATGCGCGCGCGGAGCTCGCTCAACGCCAGCTTCAGCGCCGGTATTGGCCGCGCCGGCAAGCTAGCGCTGGTCTCGCAGTCGGGCGCCATCTGCAGCGCGGTCGTGGACTGGGCGGCAGCACGCGGCGTCGGGCTCTCGACCGCGGTCTCGCTCGGTGCTGCGGCCGACCTCGGCATGGGCGAGTTGCTCGATTTTCTGGCGCTCGACCCCGAGACCGACGCGATCCTGCTGTACGTCGAGGGCACCACGAACGCTCGGCGCTTCATGAGCGGTCTGCGCGCCGCGGCCCGCTTGAAGCCCGTCGTGGTCGTGAAGGCGGGCCGACATCCGGCGGCGGGCCGTGCCGCAGCTTCGCACACCGGTGCGCTGGTCGGGGACGACGCAGTGTTCGATGCCGCGCTGCGGCGCGCGGGTGCCGTGCGCGTAGCGACGCTGCACGAGCTGTTCTCCGCAGCCGAAGTGCTCGCGCATGCCCCGCGGGCGCACGGCGACCGGCTGGCGATCGTCACGAACGCCGGAGGCCTCGGTGTGCTCGCGGTGGATCGCGCGGAGGACCTGGGCCTAGGCATCGCGACGCTCGCGAACCAAGCAAATCCGATCGACGTGCTCGGCGACGCGCCCCCGGAACGCTATCGCGCTGCGCTGGACGGCTGCCTCAGCGAGCCCGGCGTCCACGGCGTGCTGGTGCTGCTCTCGCCGCAAGTCATGACCGAGCCGCTCGCGGTCGCGCAGGAGATCGCCGACGCAGCGCGCGACGCGCACAAGCCCGTGCTGGCATCGTTCATGGGCGGCGCGCAGATCGAGGCGGGGCGTGCGCGGCTCGTCGAACACCGAGTCCCCTCGTTCGATTCACCGGAAGCAGCCGTCGAAGCCTTCGCCACGCTGGCTGCGTTTGCGCGCAACCAAAAGCTGCTGCTGCAAATGCCCGGACCGCGCGCGCGTGAAACCGAGGCAGATCTGGACACCGCACGCTCGGTGGTCGAGGCCGCCCTGCGCGAAGGGCGCAGCGTGCTCTCGCAGCTGGAATCACGCGCCGTACTGGGAGCGTTCTCCATCCCGTGCGTGCCCTCCGTACGCGCGAGCCGCGTCGAAGACGCCGTGACCGCCGCCAACCGGCTCGGCTATCCGTGCGTGCTCAAGATCGACTCGCCGGACATCACGCACAAGACGGACGTCGGCGGTGTACGCATCGGCATTAGGGATGCGGCGCAGCTGACAGCCGCGTGGCAGCAGCTGATGAGCGACGTGCAGGCGCGTGCACCCAAGGCGCGCCTCGACGGCGCGATCGTCGAGCCGATGGTCACACGGCGCGAGGGCCGCGAGCTGTTGGTCGGTATCGTGCGCGACCCTGCGTTCGGCCCTGCGATCGCGCTCGGCGCGGGCGGCACGCTCGTCGAGCTGCTGAAAGGCCTGTCGATCGCGCTGCCGCCGCTGAATTCACTGCTCGTCGCGGAGCTCGTCGCACGCTCCAGCATCGTGCGCTGGCTCGGCGCGTTTCGCGGCCAAGCGCCCGTGAACATGGCGGCGCTCGAGCACGTGCTGCTCGGAGTGTCCGAGCTGGTCTGCGAGCTACCCGAGGTGCGCGAGCTCGACATCAACCCGCTGCTCGTAGACGCAGACGGTGCGATTGCGCTCGACGCGCGCATCGTCGTGGAACGTCGTGCGCCCGCGCAGAAGCCAACCACCGCCTACGAACACCTGGCGATCGCGCCATTCCCGCGCCACCTGGTGCGCAAGCTGCGCCTGCACAACGGGCAGGACGCCGTGCTGCGACCGATCCGGCCCGAGGATGCCGAGCTAGAGCAGCGCTTCGTGCGCAGCCTCTCGCTCGAGTCACGTCATTTTCGCTTCCTACACGGCCTCGCCAAGCTCACGCCCGAGATGCTCGTGCGCTTCACCCAGCTCGATTACGACCGTGAGCTCGCGCTGATCGTCACGACCACGCTGGACGGAGTCGAGACCGAGATCGGCGTCGCCCGCTACGCCTCCGACCTCGCCGGTGAAGGCTGCGAGTTCGCGCTCGTGATCGCGGATGCCTTTCACCGTCAGGGCCTAGGTGCGCAGCTGATGACCGCGCTCTTGGACGCAGCGCGCGCGCAAGGTCGAACGCGCGTGCGGGGCGAAGTGCTGATCGAAAACGGCGCGATGCTCGAGCTGATGCGCCACCTCGGCTTCACTCTCGGAAAGCACCCGGAGGATCGGGGCCTCGTGCTCGTGACCAAGGAGCTCTCGTGATCACCTCCGCCGCCAAGACCTGGCCGGGGTTATCGCAGAGCGACGCGGAGGCGCGCCTCGCGCGCGACGGGAAGAACGAGCTGGAGGGCGACACCTCGCCCAGCCTGTGGGGCGCCGTGCTCGCGATCGTGCGGCAGCCGATCTTCCTGTTGATGCTGGGCGCCGGGGTGCTGTACCTGGTGCTCGGCGGCCTGAGCGACGCGCTTGCTCTGCTGGGCGCGGTGGTCGCGATGATCGGCCTCTCGCTCTACCAGGAGCGCAAGACCGAGCGCGCCGTGCACGAGCTGAAGCAGCTCACGGCGCCGCTGGCGCACGTGATTCGCGACGGCGCCCCGCGCACGATCGAAAACCGGCTCGTCGTTGTCGGCGACGTGGTGATCCTGCGCGAGGGCGACCGCGTGCCAGCTGACGCCATGGTGCTCGACTGCACGAACCTGCGTGTCGACGAGTCGCTGCTCACCGGCGAGTCGGTACCGCTCGACAAGCTGCCCGGCACCGAGGCCGCGCTGCTCGCGCCACCTGGACGCGACGACGAGACCTCGGTCTACGCGGGCACGCTGGTCGTGCGTGGCACCGGTGTGGCCGTGGTGCGCGCGACCGGAGCCCGCACCGCGATCGGCAGCATCGGCACCTCACTGCGCGACACCGTCACGAAGAAGAGCGTGCTGCGCAGCGAGGTCGACGCCGTCGTGCGGCGGGTCGCGCTCGGTGGCCTCGCGCTCTGTGCGCTCTTGATCGTGCTGTACGGCGTGCTCGCGCACGACTACCTCGCCGGCCTGCTCGCCGCCATCACGCTCGCGATGGCAATCCTGCCGGAAGAGTTTCCCGTGGTGCTCACGGTCTTCACGCTGCTCGGCGCGTTCCGCATCGCCAAGCACGGCGTGCTCGCGCGCCGCCCCGAGGCGATCGAAGCGCTGGGCTCCGCCAGCGTGCTGTGCGTGGACAAGACCGGCACCATCACCGAGAACAAGATGCGGGTGGCCGAGCTGCGCGCAAACGTTGGCGAGCCGTTCCCGGTCACGACCGAGCTTCCGCAGCAGCTTCCCGAAGCCGTCCACGAAGTGATGGAATTCGCCATCCTCGCCAGCGCGCCGGAGTCGTTCGACCCGATGGATCAAGCGCTGCATGCGCTCGGCGAGCGCGCGCTGCGCGGTACCGAGCACCTGCACACCGATTACACGCGCGAGCAGGAGTATCCACTCACGCGCTCGCTGCTCGCCGTGACACACCTGTGGCGCACGGCCGAAGCGCACGGACACGTGGTGGCCGCCAAGGGCGCGCCGGAGGCGATCGCCGATCTGTGCCACCTGAGCGGCGAAGAAGCCACTGCGCTGCTCGAACAGGTTGCCGGCATGGCGGCGCGCGGCCAGCGCGTGCTGGCCGTGGCGCGTGCCCGACTCGATCAAGAGCGGCATCCCGAGCACGCGCATGACTTCGTGTTCTCGCTGGTGGGCCTGGTCGGCTTCGAGGATCCAGTGCGCGCATCGGTGCCTGCGGCGATGGCGGCGTTCGCCAAGGCCGGCGTGCGCGTGGTCATGATCACGGGCGATCACGCCGCCACGGCCTGCGCGCTCGCACGGCAAGCCGGCATGGACGTAGCGCAAGGCGTGATGACCGGCGACCAGCTCGCGGCCCTGTCGGAAACGGAGCGCAGCGCGGCCGTCGCGCGCGTCTCCGTATTCGCGCGCGCCGCGCCCGACCACAAGCTGCTGATCGTGCGGGCCCTGCAAGCCGCAGGACAGCTCGTGGCCATGACCGGCGACGGCGTGAACGATGCGCCGGCGTTGAAAGCCGCGCACATCGGGATCGCGCTCGGCGCACGCGGCACCGACGTCGCGCGCGAAGCCGCGGCGCTGGTCCTGACGAACGAGGACTTCGGCACGATCGCGCAGGCCATCATGCTCGGCCGTCGCGTGTTCGAGAACCTGCGCAAGGCCATGATGTACATCCTCGCCGTGCACATTCCGATCGCGGGCCTTGCCCTCTTGCCCATTCTGCTCGGGTTGCCGGCAGTGCTCTTCCCGATCCACGTTGTGTTCCTCGAGCTGGTGATCGATCCGGCATGCACGATCGCGCTCGAGGCGGAAGCCCCCGATCCCGCAGCGCTGCTCGCGCCACCGCGCGCGCACGGCGCCGCGCTGTTCGATCGCCAGGTCGTGCTGACGAGCATCGCGCAAGGTCTTGCCCTGCTCGTGACAATCGTCATCGTGTATGCGGTCAGCCTCGCCCAGCGGCTGAGCGTGGATCAGGCGCGGGCGCTCGCCTTCGTCACGCTGGTCGTCGGCAACCTGAGCTTGATTTCGGTGCAGCGCTCACGCACGCGCAGCGCGCTCTTCACGCTGCTACGCTCGCGCAATGTGCCCGCGACCGCGCTCTCGCTGTCCACGCTCGCGGTGCTTGCGGCGACGTTACTTTGGCCGAAAGCACGCACGTTTTTCCACTTCGCCTTGCCGCCTACGAGCGCCATCGCGGTTGCCGTGGCAGCTGCAATGGCCTCGGTGCTCTGGTACGACATCGTGAAGCTGTCCCGCGCGCGCAGCCAGCCCGGGGTCTAGATTTCGCGTGTGGCTGCGTGTCGGTACGTCGACGTAGGCATGCGTGCGAGCGAGCTCGCGGACCGCGCTGTGGTCGCTCGAGCCAGAATGCGTCGCGCAGCCGGCCAGCGCGAGCCGAGCCAGCGCGGCGACTGCGCAGGATCCTCGGGCGCGCGCCCTCGTCCACGCAGTTTCTGCGCAAATTGCGGCTCAAACAGCGGCGCGCGCACGCCTCGACGGCCGCACGGCGGCACACGGGTTGCACCAAGCAAGACCGGATTCCCCACGAAAGGAACGGTTCATGAGCAGCGCGAGCACCGCCACGAGTCACAAGATTCAGCCGGACGAACCCGAGCGCTTGGCGCGCAAACTGTTCATCATGACGATGATCGGCGTCTGCTTGTATGGCACCGCGGTCGTAATAATGACACACTTCGTGCCCCAGGATCTCGAGCAGTCGGACGGAGTCACCACGTCCATCACTGTTCCTCACAACGCGCCCTCTGCGAATCACTGAGCGAATCGCTGAATGCGAATCGCTGAAAACACCAAGGTCATGACCAAGCCCATCCCCGCGATCTCCAAGTACATGACCACGGCACCGCACGCGATTGGGATCGACCAACCGCTCACGCTGGCGCACACGATCATGCGGAAATACAGCATCCGCCACCTGCCCGTGCTGGATGGCGGCGTGCTGGTGGGGATGCTGTCGGACCGCGATCTCAGCCTGATCGAGTCGCTGAAGGACATCAATCCGAAGGAAGTCCACGTCGAAGACGCGATGTCGAACCAAGTCTACTCGGTTTCACCCGAAGCGCCGCTCGACGAAGTGGTGAGCGCCATGGCCGAGCACAAGTACGGCTGCGCCGTGATCATGCAGAACTCGCACGTGGTCGGCGTGTTCACGACCGTCGACGTCTGCCGCGCCTTCGCCGAGCTGCTGCACTCTCGCTTGGCAACGTGAGCTCCGCTACTGCGGCGGCGTGCTGCGCTTCGGGCGTGGCACGACGTAGCCGTCGCTGCGAGCGACCCAGCCGACGATGTCGAGCGCTGACACGATGCCCACGGGCGCGCCGTCTGCCGCGAGCACCAGCACGTGATGGACGCCCTCGTAGGCCATCAGCGCGGAGGCCATGCTGATCGACTCGTGCGCTCCGATGGAGAACACGGCCCGCGTCATGAGGTCGGCCGCGGTCACCTGCCGTTCGGCAGCGGTCTCGGGCTGACTCGAGTCGTCTACCAGCGCAACGGCCTCGTCGAGGATCTGGTCTTCGGCGGCGTCGTAGTAACGCTCGAGCACGTCGGTCTTGGTCACGATGCCGATCGGCTCGCCCTCGCGTCCGACGACGGGCAACGCGCTGACCCGCTTCGCCAGAAACAGCGCCGCCAACCTCTCGAGCGGTGCGTTGGCGGTGACGCACTCGACCGGCGCAGACATCAGCTCGGAAATGGGCGTGCGACCGGCGCCGAGCGAGAGATCCGCTGAAGACGACAGATCCTGCGCCGAGCGAGGATGCTCCGCGTCCCAGGTGCAACGCAGGAACGCATCGCCTTCGCTTGGGTTGATGCACAACCCCGCGAAGTGGTCGCAGTTCCGGCACTCGGCCGCCGAGATCACCGACGAGCGTCGCGGACAGAACACCAAGGGGGCATTGTGATCCGCCAGGCGCTCGACGCTGACCCGACGAAACGTCACATGCTTGATGGGCTTGTCCCGGTTGGCAGAGTCGACGGGCATGGCGGGCCTCCTGGCTACGTGCTCGCGCGCCACGAGCTTCACTCGCCTGCCATGCAAGCGCCGGACCGACGCCAGCTGCACGAAGATCGCGCAGGGAAATCGCGACCTCCGTCGGGTCGACGCCGCAGAATGCGCGGGCGTGGAAAACGCGGACCGCAGTATTTTCGCGTCACATACCCGCGCAGCGGCCTTGCCCAGACAGCGACGCCCCACGCGCCCGGGCCTAGCCGTGCGCGTGGGGCGTCCGTTCACATCGTCGCTTCACATCATCAGTAGCCGCCGAGCACGGCGCGCATCAGCTTCACGAACACATCCGTGTTGCGTTGCACGCCGACGAACTGATCGGCCATCGCGGCACGGGCTGCATACGCCGAGATCGGGATGTCCGACGCGGTGTGCACAGCTTGCGCGGCGCCCACGGCCTGACCGCGTAGGAAGAAGCCGTCCGCTTGCGAACGGTTCACGGGCTGAGCGGGATACCCCGCCGTCGCGAGCTCGGCTTGGATGCTCGAGGTCAGCAAGCTGTCGACGATCGGCCGCGGCTTGGTCAGCCAGTTCTCGAAGCGATCTCCGCTGGCGCCGAAGCCGAACAAGAGCTTGCCGTCGATGTCGAAGCTCGAGGGATAGCCGTCGGCCAAGATGCTGTACTGAGGGAAGCCGGCGAGATCGTACG
>JADGRF010000108.1 GCA_017881055.1 Sandaracinaceae bacterium | reverse complement strand
TCGTCGGTGTCCCCGTCTATCTGTCCGCTCGCCTCGGCTGGGGGTTCACGGAGGTCGGCGGCTTCCTCGCGCTGTGGGTCGTCGGCTACGGCGCGATCCAGTCGATCGCACCCGCACTGATCCGCGCATGGACGGGAGGAGACGCACCGCAAGCGCGCTCTGCTCAAGTGCTTGCGTTCCTGCTCGCGGCGACCACCGTGGCGATCATCGTAGCGCTCGCAGCAGGATACTCGCCTACGATGGTGATCCTCGCCGGCTTGGCGCTGTTCGGTGCCGTGTTCGCGGTGAACTCCTCCGTGCACTCGTACTTGATCCTGGCGTTCTCGGATGGCGACAAGGTCGCGCTGAACGTCGGCTTCTACTACATGGCGAACGCAGGGGGCCGCCTCGTCGGCACGCTCTTGTCGGGCATCATCTATCAGGCGGCGGGGCTGACCGCGTGTCTCTGGACGTCAGCTGGATTCGCGCTCGCTGCTGGCGCGCTCTCGCTCGCGTTGCCACGACGGGAAGGTCCCGCGCTGACGGACATGGACACGGGCTCGGACTGACAGTCGGCTCAGCGCGCCGCGCGCACCGACATGCTCGCCGCAGGACTGGTCGAATCGAAGCGCGAGAGCTCGCGCCGGCGCGACAACACCCGGCGGTAGGTCTCCAACACCACGCCATCGCGCAAGCCCTTTTCCGAGACGTGTGCATGCGCGACGCCCAGCTGGTCGAGGATCTCCGCCATGATAGTAGCCGCGATCAGTACCGACCCGGCGCGCGGCGGCTCGACACCCAGCTCGATCAACTTTTCGTTGGACGAACCAAGATACGTCTGCAGGTTGGCTCGCAGCTCGAGCGCGTCGAGCGGACCGGTCTGGCCGGGCACGGCGCTGCTCCGCCACAACAGCTTGCGCACAGCGCGGGCGCTGCCGGAGCCGAAGACGGTGACCTCGGGCGCAGCGCCGGAGAGCGCCTCCAGCGCCGCGACGATCTGGGGGCGCAACGTCTTCGCCAACGCGCGCGCGTCGTCCTGAGCGAACGCACCCGTGGAGCGCGCACGCATCCGCAAGGCGCCGATCGGCAGGCTGACCGAGTCTCCGCAGCGCGCATGCTCGCCGACTGCGATCTCGACCGAACCACCACCAAGGTCGATCACAGCTGCGCGACGCTCGCCCACGAGCGGGGACGTGGTCTGCCCCAGGAACGCAAAGCGCGCCTCCTCGCTCGGTTCGAGCACGCGCACGCTCACGTCGTGGCGGCGCTCGATCTCGCGCACCAGCTGCGCACCGTTGCTCGCACTGCGAATGGCGCTGGTCGCGACGACCACGAAGCGATCGACCCGGCAGGCCCGAGCCGCGGCCACCAGCTCGCGCACTGCTTCGAGGCTCTCCAGCCAGGAGCGGCGGTCGAGGTAGCCGTCGACGAACACCTGCGCACCCAGGAGCGGCGTGCGCTTGGTATCGAGCGTCGTGATGAAGCGTTCGCCCGGTTCCACGCGGACGGTCTGGAGATGAAAAGTCGTCGACCCGAGATCGAGAACCGCGATTTCCATGCACCCACCCTTGCGCCAGACCACGCACACGGGAAGGCCTGGTTGGTGACGTTTCCGTGAAATCAGCCGCGCGGCTTGCGAACACCGTTGAGGGGGCCCCTTCGCCGCCTCGGAGTCACATGTTTTCGGCTTTGGCACACGGTTGCCATGAAACCGCCATCGCAGCCGCCTACATCAGCGTTGCTCCGGAAGGTTTTGCGTGCGTGGATCCACTCACTTACACTCGGTCCGTATCGGCGCGAGCCCTCCGTGACACATCCCCAAAGTCAACAGAGCCCGCCATGTCCGCGTTAGTGCTGGTCGTCGAAGACGAAGAAGACCTAATCGCAGCGCTCGAGTTCAACTTGAAGCGCGAAGGCCACACCACGCGCGTCGCGACCACCGGCGAGGTGGCTCTACGTGCCGCAACGGAGGAGCCGATCCCCGACGTCATTCTGCTCGATCTCATGCTGCCCGATGTCTCGGGCACGGAGATCTGCCGGCGTCTGAAAGCGGAGCCCCGCACCCGCCACGTCCCCATCATCATGCTGACGGCCAAAGGTGAAGAGATCGACCGTGTGATCGGCCTCGAGGTCGGCGCCGACGACTACGTCGTGAAGCCGTTCAGTGTGCGCGAGCTGATGTTGCGCGTGCGCGCCATCCTGCGCCGCGCGCAGAGCAGCGAAACTCCGAACGCCGTCGTGGGCGGTGAGCGTCGCTTTGCCGACCTGCGTGTCGATCCCGAAGCGCACCGTGCCTGGGTGGGCGCGTTCGAGATCACGCTGACCGCGCTCGAGTTCAAGCTGCTCACTACGCTGCTCGATCGCAAAGGTCGCGTGCAGAGTCGTGAACAGCTGCTCGAAGAGGTCTGGCAGATGCCGAGCGAGCTGACCACGCGCACCGTGGACACGCACGTGAAGCGTCTGCGGCAGAAGCTGGGACACGCCGGCGACTACATCGAGACCGTGCGCGGGGTGGGATATCGGTTTCTCGATCGTCCGAGGGAAGCTCCTTGAGGCTCGGCGTTCGCGGAAAAGTGTTCTGGATCTCGGCCGCGTTGATTCTCCTCGCAGGCATCCCGTGCGAGCTGTATCTGGAGCGCGAGCTCGGCCACCGCGAGCAGCATGCGCTCGAAGAGGCGCTGCTGCGCGATGCGCGGATCGCGCGCACCGCGCTGGCCGAACGCGGTGCCGTCCGCGACCCGAACGATGCCTTGGCGCTCGATCGAATCGCCGACGAGCTGGGTGCCGCCAGCCGCGCGCGCATCACGTTGATCGCGCACGACGGCACGGTCATCGGCGACTCCGCGCTGAATCAAGCAGGCTTGCGCACCGAAGAGAATCACAGCCAGCGGCCCGAGGTGCTCTCGGCCCTGGCAGGCGACGAAACGGTGGTGCGTCGCTTCAGCACGACCGTGAACGCCGAGCTCTTCTATGCGGCCGTACCCTGGCCGGAGCGCGCCGGTGTGATTCGCGCGGCCACACCGCTTTCGACGCTCGACGATCTCGCCACCCACAGACGAACCCTCTTGCTCTGGACGGGCGCGCTCGGCGTGCTGATTGCGCTGCTTTTTAGCGCGATCGCAGCGCAAGTCGCCGCCAGCAAGCTCGATGCGCTCGCAACCGGCGCGCGTGCGGTTCTCGCCAGCGGCAGTAAGCGCATTCCGATCTCCGACGATGAGATCGGTCGGATCGCGGGCTCGGTAAACGAGCTCGCGGAAGAGCGTGCCAAGACGATCGCGGAACTGGTGAAAGAGCGAGACCGTCGCAATGCCGTCCTGCAAGGCGTCAACGAAGGCCTGATCGCGATCGATCACGAGAGTCGCGTGGAGCTGATGAATCCCGCAGCGCGCATGCTGCTCGGCCTCACGACGACCGAGCCCGAGGGCCGGAAGCTGGTCGAAGCGATCCGCATCCCCGCGCTGATCGAGCTCGCGGAACGCGGCAAGCGCGAGGCCGCAACGGTCGAGTTCACGCACGGCGATCCGCCGCGCCATCTGCTCGGACAGACCACACCGCTGCGCGCAACCGGCGGCAGCGTGCTCGTGCTCCACGACGTCACCGACCTGCGCACGATGGAAGCGATGCGCCGCGACCTCGTCGCCAACGTCTCCCACGAGCTGCGCACGCCTGTCAGCATCATCCGCGCGAACGCCGAGACGCTGCTCGATGGCGCGTTGGACGACCCTCCGCAGGCGCGCACGTTCGTGCAGGCCATGCTGCGTCACGCCGAGCGGCTCTCGAACTTACTATCGGACCTGCTCGATCTCGCGCGCATCGAAGGCGGCGCGTACCACCTCGTGCTCGAGAACGTGGGTCTGCGCCAAGCGGCGCAGCGCGCGCTCGACACGCTGCAGCGCACGGCCAAGGCCCGAAACGTCGCGGTGCGCATCGCGATCGATGGTGACCTCGCAGCCTACGCCGATGCCCAAGCTCTCGATCAGGTGCTCGTGAACCTGCTCGACAACGCCATCAAGTATTCGTTCGAAGGCGGCGCCGTCGAGCTCTCCGGCAGCCTCGACGGCGAACGAGTGCGCATGGTCGTGAGCGATGACGGGCCCGGCATTCAGGAGCGCCACCGCTCGCGCGTCTTCGAGCGCTTCTACCGAGTCGATGCAGGCCGCTCACGCGCTGTCGGCGGCACGGGGCTGGGCCTGTCGATCGTGAAGCACTTGGTCTCACTGATGCACGGTGCGGTCGGTGTCGATCCCGTGGCGCCCCATGGATCCGCGTTTTGGGTCAGCCTGCCCGGAGCGCGGGCGAATTCGAAAGCGCTGGCCGACGGTGCGGCCGCGTAGCGGCCGGGGGACGTCAGTCCGCCAAGTTGTTTCCCCGGTGTCACCTGGTTGTCACACAAACTGTGCACGTTGCGCGGCAACTACAAAGGATAATCCATGCGAATTCAGCGTATTTTCGTAGGTGCTCTGCTTATTTCCGGAATTTCCGCGTGCAGCAAGAACGCCGCTGACGCGCCCGGCGCCAGCTCTGCAAACGAAGCCCCCGCGCCTGCCGACACGGCGGCGGCGAAGCCTGCTGCTCCGGCTGCGCCCGCTGCAACCGTCATCGCGCTCGACGGCTCGAGCACGGTCTTCCCGATCACGGAAGCGGTGGCCGAGGAGTTCCAGAAGACCAACTCCGCCAAGGTCACGATCGGTGTGTCCGGCACCGGCGGCGGCTTCAAGAAGTTCTGCGCCGGCGAGATCGCCATCGCCGACGCGTCGCGCCCGATCAAGCCCTCGGAGGCCGACGCCTGCAAGGCGAAGGGCATCGAGTACATCGAGCTGCCGATCGCCTACGACGGCCTCGCGGTCGTGGTGAACGCGAAGAACACGTGGGCCAAGTCGCTCACGGTCGATGAGCTCAAGCGCCTGTGGGAGCCCGCGGCCCAGGGCAAGATCACCAAGTGGACGCAGGTTCGCACCGGCTTCCCGGATAAGGAAGTGCACTTGTTCGGCCCCGGCGTCGACTCGGGTACGTACGACTACTTCACGAAGGCAATCGTCGGTGAAGAGCACAAGAGCCGCGGCGACTACACCTCCAGCGAAGACGACAACGTACTCGTGCAGGGTGTGGCGCACGATCCGAACGCGCTCGGCTTCTTCGGCCTCGCGTACTTCGAAGAGAACAAAGACACGCTGAAGCTCGTGCCGATCGACGACGGCGTCGACACCAACGGCAAGGGCCCGATCGCACCGAGCGGCGAGACCGTCGCGAACGGCACGTACCAGCCGCTCGCGCGTCCGATCTTCATCTACGTGTCGAAGGTCGCGATCGCGCGCCCCGAAGTGAACGCGTTCGTCGAGTACTACTTGAAGAACAGCGAGAAGCTCGTGAAGGAAGTGCGCTACGTGCCGCTGCCGGCGCACGCCTACGAGCTCGCCATGGCGCGCTACAAGAAGGGCGTCACGGGCTCACTCTTCAACGGCGGCTCGCAAGTGGGAGTAACCGTCGAGGCGTTGCTTGCGCGCGAGTGAAACCATCGCGATGACGACCGGGAGCCCCGACAGCACGCGCACTGCGACCGAGCTGCGGGGCGTTCCGCCGCGTGGCGAGCGCCTGATCGAGATGGCGCTCGCCGGCGCGGGCCTTTTGACCGTGTTCACGACCGTCGGCATCCTGATGGTGCTCGCGGTCGAGAGCTTCGAGTTCTTGAAACAGGTCGGCATCACCGCGCTGATCTTCGATACGCAGTGGACACCGTTGTTCGCGGACAAGCACTTCGGCCTCTGGCCGCTCTTGGCCGGCACCGCGCTCACGTCGCTGATTGCAATCGCGGTCGCCCTACCCTTGGGCTTGCTCTCTGCGATCTTCATGAGCGAGCTGGCGAGTGAACGCGCGCGCAAGATCCTGAAGCCCGCTCTGGAGATGCTCGCGGGCGTTCCGACCATCGTGTACGGCTACTTCGCGCTGGTCGTCGTCACGCCACTGCTGCAGCGCGTGATTCCCGATCTCGGCGGCTTCAATGCGCTCAGCGCAGGCCTCGTGATGGGCATCATGATCATGCCGCTGATCGCGTCGCTCACCGAGGACGCGCTGTACTCCGTGCCACGCAGCCTGCGCGAGGCCGCGTACGCGCTCGGCGCGAGCAAGGTCCCCACGATTCTGCGTGTAGTCGTGCCCGCCGCCATGGGCGGCATCAGCGCCAGCGTGATCCTCGCCGTGTCGCGCGCCGTCGGCGAGACCATGATCGTAGCGATCGCTGCAGGCCAAGAGCCTCATCTCACGCTCGACCCGCGCGTGCCGATCGAGACCATGACCGCGTACATCGTGCAAGTCAGCCTTGGCGACACACCGGCAGGCACGCTCGAGTACCGCACCATTTTCGTCGTCGGCACGGCATTGTTCCTACTGACGTTCGGCATGAACGTGCTCAGCTACAGGCTCTCGCGCCGCTTCCGAGGCGCCACATGAGCGGTGCACAGCTCAGCAGCCCGACCACGGCAACGACACGCCGCCGCGGCCTCTACTCCGAGCGCGCGTTCTACGCGCTCGCGCTGCTGTCGATCATCCTGCCGCTCGCGATGCTCGCGATCATGCTGCTCGGCGTGCTGAAGAACGGCGGTGCACGCCTGAGCTGGGACTTCATCACCAGCTATCCGTCGCGCAAAGCCGATCACGCCGGCATTCTGCCGGGCCTCGTCGGTAGTTTGTACCTGATGGGCCTGACCGCGCTGATCGCACTGCCGCTCGGCGTAGGCGCCGCAATCTACCTGGAGGAGTACGGCAAGCAGTCACGCATGTCGCGCCTGATCGAGGTCAACATCGCGAACCTCGCGGGCGTGCCTTCGATCGTGTACGGCCTGCTCGGCCTGGGCCTGTTCGTGCGCATCCTCCACTTCGGCCGCAGCCTGCTCGCGGGCGCCTCTACGCTCGCGCTCCTGGTCTTGCCCATGGTCGTGTTGGTTTCACGTGAGGCGCTACGCACGGTGCCGCGCGGTCTGCGTGAAGCGGCGTTCGCGCTCGGCGCCACGCAGTGGCAGACCATTCGCCAAGTCGTGCTGCCGATCGCCTATCCAGGCATTCTCACCGGCGCCATCCTCGCGCTCTCGCGCGCGATCGGTGAAACAGCACCGCTCGTGGTGATCGGCGCGCTCACGTACATCACGTTCGTGCCCGATGGCGTCGACGCACCATTTACCGCGCTGCCGATCCAGATCTTCAATTGGGTCTCACGGCCTCAGAAAGCCTTCATCGTCGACGCTGCTGCCGGCATCGTCGTGTTGGTGCTGACGATGCTGATCTTGAACGGCGTCGCGATCTATCTGCGCAACCGCTTGCAAAAGAGGGCCTCGTGAGACCCGCAGTTTTTCAATCCACGCCGCCGCCTCGTCCCAGCCCCGTGAAGCTCGGCGTCGATCAGGTGCGCGCCTGGTTCGGCTCGCACCAGGTGCTGCACGGCATCGACATGCAGATCCCCGAGCAGAGCGTCACCGCGATCATCGGCCCGAGCGGCTGCGGCAAGTCCACGCTGATTCGCAGCCTGAACCGCATGCACGAGCTCACCGAGGGCGCACGGCTCGAGGGCCGGATCACGCTCGACGGCGTGGATGTCTACGGCAAGGACGTCGATCCCGTGCTGCTGCGCCGCCGCGTCGGCATGGTCTTCCAAAAGCCGAATCCGTTTCCGTCGATGTCGATTCGCGACAACGTGCTCGCGGGGCTGCGGCTCACGCGCTCGCTCGATCGCTCGCGCGCAGCCGAGATCACGGAGACCGCGCTGCGCGGCGCCGCGCTCTGGGACGAAGTGAAAGATCGCCTGGACACCCCCGGCGTGAGCCTGTCCGGCGGCCAACAACAGCGCTTGTGCATCGCGCGCTCGCTTGCGGTCGCACCCGAAGTGCTGCTGATGGATGAGCCTTGCTCGGCCCTCGATCCCGTGGCGACGTCCCGTATCGAGGACCTGATTCACACGCTCAAGACCACCTACACGATCGTGATCGTGACCCACAACATGCAACAAGCCGCACGCGTCTCGGATTACACTGCATTTCTCCTCACGGGTGAGCTGGTCGAATTCTCGGAGACCAACCGCTTGTTCACGTCGCCGCGCGATACACGCACCGAGGATTACATCACAGGCAAGTTCGGTTGAGGCAGGTGGGCATGGCTCCAATCACACGTGGACACACGGACCGCGAGTACGAAGAACAGCTGGAATCGCTGCGCGTGCGCTTGCTTAAAATGGCCGGCTTGATCGAGCAGATGATCGTCGACTCCGTACGCGCCACGCTCGAAGCCAACAAAGACCTGGCTCGCGAGACCATCGAACGAGACCACCAGGTCAATCGCCTGGAAGTGGAATCGGACGAGCTGTGCCTGCTAATTCTCGCCAAGCGCCAGCCCCTCGCGTCCGACCTTCGCTTCGTGACGCTGTCGTTGAAGATGGTGACGGACCTCGAGCGCATCGGCGATCTCGCCGTGAACATCTGCGAGCGCGCGATCGACCTGCCGGACGCCCCGCAGCCTTGGCCATGGGAAAAAGTCGAGCGCATGTCACGCGCCGTGCGCGCCATGATCCACGACGCGATCCAGGCGTTCGTCGATCGCGACGTGGAATTGGCGCAAACCGTGCACAAGCGCGACGACGAAGTGGACGAGCTGTACTGGGACATCTTCCGCGAAGTGCTCGAGGTCATGCGCAAGCAGCCGAACATGATGCACGAGGGCATCCATGTACAATCGATCGCGAAATTCCTGGAACGCATGGGCGATCACGGCACGAATCTCGCGGAACAAGTCGTGTTCATGATCAAAGGCAAAGACATCCGCCACATGGGCCGCCCGCCCACCACGTGAACCGCCACGCGCATGCACGCGCGCACACGGCATCAGAACGCCCCATGATTCGCGATCGCTCGCGGCATAGTATGTTTTGGCTATCGCTTGCATGGATCGGAAGTCGTTTCAGCCGACCGCGCTCTCGCGGGTCCTCTTCGTACCCGACGATCTAGATCGACCCCGCGGCGGCCGCTGCACCCGAGGCCCTCACGCTCACCCGCGAGACGCTGGCCGAGCTGGCGACTCCGTTCGTGGCACGCACGTTCGTGATCTGCGACCAGATCCTGCACGACGCCGGCCTGCGAGCAGGCGACGTGGACGCGGTGTTTTTGGCCGGGGGTACGACACTTTTGCCGACCGTTCGCAACGGTGCCAGCCACTACTTCGGCGCACCGGTCCGGGTCGCGTACGACCCCATGGAAGTCGTCAGTATCGGGGCCAGCGTCTCGCGCCCCGACAATTGAAAGAAATCATGGAAACTACGACGCAAGCCGTGACACGGTTGGCCGGACAAATGCGCGCGGTACGCGAAGAATCTACTCGCGGGGATCACAGGTCGAGCCTCGCCGCGCATTAACTGTACGAGAGGCGGGTGTGTTCACCCGAACCCCGACCGCCTCAGGAGCCGAAGTAATCCATGTATTCCGCAGTATCGACGCTCTCGTCTTCCGGTTCGGCCACCACGCACGGCGCGGCTCACAGCGCCACCCATACCGCCCGCTTCCACGGCGTCGAAGACCGCTTCATCGACAATTGGGCCCGCCTGGCCGAGAGCATCGGCATGGATGAGGGCTTGGGCCGCGTGCACGCGGTTCTATATCTGGGCAGCGCGCCGCTCTCATCGCGCGCGGTCGCGCAGTACCTCGGCGTGGGCGTGACGGAATGCGCGCACCACCTGGACACCTTGGTCGCCTTCGGTGGCGCTCACACCAACGAGAACGAAGCCGGCGAGACCGTCTACGCGGCCGAGCGTGATCCGTGGTCGTGGTTCATGAAGACGATTCGCGAGCGTGCGCGTCGCGAGTTCTCGCCCCTGATCGCGTCGATCCGAGCGGTCAACGACCTGGCCCAGGAAGCGAAGTCCGCACAGAGCATCGTAATCGACGCCGAGCGCGCCGCGCGCATCGACCGCATCAGCCGCTTCACGCACTTCATCGATCAGGTCTCGGGCCTGGTCGAGACGTTCTCGAGCCTGGGCGCCGGTCCGCTGACCGCAACGATGCGCATGGCTTCGCGCTTCATGCGCTGAGTCCGCTAGCCGACGCGCAGGCGAGCTCACGTCAGCTCGCATCACCGGGGGGGAACGCCCTTCGCGAGCAGCGCGACCTTCTGAAAGGCCACTGCCACCAGCGCGTGATCCATGGCGCCGCGTGCGAGTAGATCGTCGATCTCCGTCAGCGGGCAAAGCTGCACGCCGATGTCTTCGCCGGGGTCCAGCTGCTGTTCGCCCGCGCGGTGGCAGCCCTCCGCCAAGAACGAGTACAGCCGATTGCGCTGAAACGCGGGGTTCGGAGCGATCGAGCCGAGCGCCGTCCAGCGCGCAGCTTCGTAGCCGGTCTCCTCGCGCAGCTCGCGCACTGCGGCAGCGAACGGCGCTTCGCCTTCGTCGATGATGCCGCCAGGGATCTCGAGCGTGACTTCGTCGGTGCCGAAGCGGTACTGATGAATCAGCACGCACTGCTGGTCCTCCGTGATCGCAACCACGTTCACCCAGTCCGGCGCTTTCACGATCACGGCGTCGAGCTCACGGCCTGTGCGCGGTGACACGAACAGCTCGTACACGATCGAAAAGATGCGGTGATCCGTCCCCGGACGCGAGCTCAGCTTCTTCCAGGGCTTCGGGATCATGCGCGCGTCGAATCAGAGCTTGAAGAGCACGCCGCCCATGAGCTCGGCCATGCTGCCGTGCGGAATCATCACCTTGAGCTGCACGAACGGCTCGACCGAGCCGAGGTCGAACAGAAGACCGCCGATGATGTTGAGATACAGATCCCGTCCCAGTCGAAGTTGATGCCCAGGTGCGGCCCGATGCCGACCTCGGCGCTCGCGGACGACGGAACAGCCATGAGCCCCGTGGCAACGACCGCGGCGGCAACCCACGCGCTCGGCAAGAACGCGCGCTCGAGGAAGGACTTTCGGCGGAGCATAGCCAGCGCATGCGGCCCGTGACAACCGGCGGTCACTTCGCGACGAGCTTCTGGCCGGGCTTCACTTCGGCGTCGAGGCTGCCGCAGCCGAGCATCTGCGAGCCGAAGTACGGGTTGAACACGGTGCCGTCGACTTGCAGCCACTTGCCGCCGGCGCCGTTGAACGCCATGGGGCAGAAGGCGACGTGCAGCGACGCGTCGAGCGGGTTGGGTTGCGCGCGCAGCCAGTCGAGCAGGCTGCTGCTGAGCGCACCGAACGTCTCACGTGCAGCGGCGAGGTCCGCGCTCGCGCTGCCCTTGCCGGCCAGCTCGGAGATGTGTGTACGCATGGCGGCGTCTGCGATCGCGGCGGCGTCCTGCGCGGCCGTCGCAATCGACCCGAAGCTCTTGCGCGCTGCAGCTACGTCGTCCTTCGCCAGTGCCTGCTGCAACCCGAGATACGCCACCAGGAGCTTGGCGGGAGGGGTGGTGGCCGCGGGAAGTGCTGCGCGTGGCGCCGGTGCATGCACAGGTTCGGCGCCGGCACCGCTCGACGAGCACGCAAGCGCAGCGAGCATGCCGAGGTTCAACGTGAGCAGCGAAAGGGCACGGAAGGATGAGCGCGTTTGCATGATCGCCTGCGGTCGCAGGCTAGCACGCGACCGAGCGGCGTAGTATCGCGGGGCATGCTCGCAGACCGCTATCCGTACTACCTTGCCAACCGCGCCGTGCAAGCCAACACGGACTTGCCGGTCACCGACAAGCACACCGGCGAGATCGCCACGCGCGTAGCGCTGGCGGATGCGCACACGGTCGACCAAGCCATCGCGGCGGCGGCGCGCGCGAGCACCAGCATGCGCCGCCTGCGCAGCTACCAGCGCAAAGCGATCCTGATGCATTGCAAGCAGCGCTGCGAGGCGCGCGCCGAAGAGCTGGCGCTCGCGCTGTGCATCGAGGCCGGCAAGCCGATCCGCGACGCGCGGGTCGAGGTCACGCGCTTGATCGACACGTTCTCGATCGCGGCCGAGGAATCCGTGCGCATCGTGGGCGAGGTGCTGCCGCTCGATATCTCGGCACGCTCGGCGAGCTATCGTGGGCAGTGGACACGCCTGCCGATCGGGCCCGTATCGTTCATCACCCCGTTCAACTTTCCGCTCAACCTCGTGGCCCACAAAATCGCGCCGGCGTTGGCCTGCGGATGCCCATTCGTGCTCAAGCCCGCGAGCACGACACCCGTCGGCGCGCTGATCCTGGGCGAGATCCTGGCCGAGACCGATCTACCCGAAGGTGCGTTCTCGATTCTGCCAGCCACCCCGGATGCGGCGCAGCTGCTCACGACCGACGAGCGGCTCAAGCTGCTCTCGTTCACGGGCTCGCCGCGCGTGGGCTGGGAGCTCAAGCAGAAGGCGGGAAAAAAGCAGGTCGTGCTCGAGCTCGGTGGCAATGCCGCCGTGATCGTGGATGCCGATGCGGACCTCCACGACGCGGTGCCGCGCATCGTGAGCGGCGCGTTCTATCAGTCGGGGCAGAGTTGCATCAGCGTGCAACGCATCTTCGCGCAGCGCTCGATCTACGCGGCGTTGCGCGAGCAACTCGTAGCGGCGACGAAGCTCCTGCAGGTGGGCGATCCGAAAGACGAACGAACGTTCGTCGGCCCGCTGATCACCGATGGGGACGCCCAGCGCCTCGCGTCTTGGATCAGCGATGCCCAAGTGCGCGGCGCCACCGTGCTGTGCGGGGGTACGCTCCGCGGACCGCGCTTGCTCGAGCCGACACTGCTCGAGAACGTCCCGCGCGACTCCCCGCTGTGCGCGCTCGAGGCCTTCGGGCCAGTCGCCGTGCTCGAGCCCTTCGACGAGTTCGAGCACGCGCTCGCGGCCGTGAACGACAGCGAGTTCGGCCTGCAGGCGGGCGTGTTCACGCGCGACCTGTATAAGGCCATGCGCGCCTGGGACGAGCTGGAGGTGGGCGCTGTCGTCGTCGGCGACGTGCCCAGCTTTCGCGTCGACCACATGCCATACGGAGGCGTGAAAAGCTCGGGGCTCGGCCGCGAGGGCGTGCGCTTCGCCATCGAGCATTTGACCGAGCGCCGGTTGCTGGTGATCCGCATTCCCTGAGCGGCCCCAAAGGGCTTCTTCTCGGCCACGCGCGCTTGACACCACGAAACGCTGCGCAGTACCTACCCCGCGTGCCGAACATCAAGAAAATCCTCTGCCCGATCGATTTCTCGGCGTGCTCCGCAGAAGCACTCGACTACGCGAAAGAGCTCGCAAAGATGCTGGGCGCGAGCGTGCACCTCTTGCACGTGTACCAGGACCCGCTCGCCAACGTTCCCTTCGCACGCGCGAACACCTCGGGCGCCCCCTCCGCGCCGATCGACGAGATCGAAGCGGCACGACGCGGTCGCAAGACCGAGATCGAGCGGCTGCAGAAGGTGTGCACCGATCACGGCGTACCGACGCAGGTGGAAGAGGTCGAAGGCGTTCCGGCGTCGGCAATCGTCGAGGCAGCGAGCCGCGCCAAGGTCGACCTGATCGTGCTCGGCACACATGGTCGCACCGGTCTCGCTCACGTGGTCGTAGGCAGCGTGGCCGAACGCGTCGTACGCTTGGCGCAATGCCCTGTACTGACCGTCCGCGGCAAGTCCTGAGCTCGGGCGCACGGGAGCGCGTGCTTTGATTTCAAGACGCGCTGGTTCCGCGCTCGGCGCGTGCTTGGCCTTCTGCGCGGCCCTCGGCGTGTGCGAGGCACTGCATGCGCAGAGCGCTGCTGACGCCGAGCTGGCGCGCGGTGTCTCCGCGCTCCGGGCGGGCCACAATCAGGACGCGGTCGATGCGCTCGAAGCGGCCTACCGACTCGACCCGAAGCCACCGATCCTGCTCGATCTCGGCATCGCGTACACGAACCTGGGACAGGTGCACGACGCGCTCGATGCGCTCGACGCCTACGTGCGCTACGCGGACAAGGCGCGCGACGCACAGAACATCGCGCTGGTCAGCGCGGAGATCACTCGTCTGCGGGCGCAGAGCGCACTGATTCGCCTGCAGCCCTCGCCGGCCGACGCGCAGCTCGCGATCGATGGCCACGCACTGCGTGCGCGCAGCGGCGAGATTGTAGTGCTCGCCGGCAGTCATCGCGTCGATGTGACTGCGAGCGGCTACGCCCCGTACGCTCAAGTGGTGCAGCTGCCACCTGGCAAGCTCACGCTCGAGGTTGCGCTGCAGAAGCTGGGCAGCCGCCCCAGCACGCTGCCGCCATCAGCTGCAGCGCCCGCGCCGAGCGAACCGGTGCAGCCCAAGACACGTCCAACAGCCGCAGCAGAGCCGCCCCCCTCCTCCCCGAGCACGTGCCTCTTGGGCGAGCTGTGCCTCGGTCCGACCCTGGATTTGGGCCTGCCCAACGTGATCGGCGGCGGCTTGCAGCTGCGCTTCGGCAAGTACTTCGGCGCCGGCTTCGACGTGCAGGTGCTGCCCTCGATCACGCTCCGGGCCGCCACCGCTCGCGCTTCGCTCTTCACGATCGACGGCCGCATCTACCCGTTCGGTGGCTCGTTCTTTCTAGCGGGTGGGTTCGCGTTTCAGGCCATCAACGGCAGCGTGGACAACGGCCAGATCGCGGCGCAGGCCCACGTGGGCTTGCCGTCGTTCTTCGCCGGCATCGGCTTCATGGGGCACGATGGCCTCGTGCTCGGTGTCGACCTGGGCGTGCTCGTGCCCCTCTCTGGGAAGACGGTGAGCACCACCTTCACCACCGACCCCGCCGCGCTCCAGGGCGTACCGCCGGCCACCGTAGACCGGGTCAAACGAGACGCCGAGCACGGGGTGAAGAAGATCCTCGATCTCTTGCCCGTGTTCGCGCAGCTGAACCTCGTGCGCATCGGCTACCTGTTCTGACCGCCGTGTTCTGGGGCGATCCTGCCCGTCCGCGTGACGCCCGCCTTCAGATTTGCTAAAAGCCGAGAGAAGGTTTCCGTGCGGATCTCGAGCAAAACACAGACGCAGCGCTTCTCGCAGGCAATGGCCGTCGCGTGGCTTGCGTGCACCCTGCTCAGCGCGTGCAACGTGTACGACCTCGCGGCTCTCCATCAGGGCAGCAGCAAGCCGGACAAGAGCGACGCAGGCAATGACGCTTCGATGCCACTCGGCGACGGCGGCAAGACCGACGGCAGCGCCTGCGTACCGCACAAGGAAATCTGCAACGGCGTCGACGACGACTGCGATGGCGACGTCGATGAGGCCGCCAAAGCCGATGCCTACTGCCGCACTATCATTATGCACTCGCCTACCGGCACGTGCGGTTCGAGCGGGCGGTGTGTCTTCCCGCCCCCGCAAATCTGCTTCCCCGGCTACAAGAACTGCGACGGCCAACCTGCCAACGGCTGCGAACCGCTGTGTGCCGTCTGTGGCATCTGCGACGACGCGGGCACGGACGACGCCGGCAGCAGCGACGGTGGCAACTAAGCGTGGCGCGGTGATCACGTGAGCGTGCGACGATTGCGTAGTGGTGGGGGCGCGCTGCTGTTCGTGCTGCTCGGCTGTGCGCAGCCCGAGAAGGGCTCGCCGCCATCAGCGGCAAGCAGCGCCACGAACGCCACAACAACGGCCAAGGCGATCGATCCCAACACGGCCGTCGTCTTCGCCGCGGGCCCGCGACGCGTCACGCTCGCCGAGCTGGCGCGCGTCATGGGCCCCCCTCCGCAGCAACGTCTGCGCATGACCGAGCACGAGCGGCGCTTGGCGTTCCTGGGTGAATTCGAGCGCACCGAGTTGTTCGCGCTGGCGGCGCAGAGTCGTGGCTACTTCGACGATCCCGCGTTGCAACGAGCGCGGCGAGCGCAGCTCGTGCAGCGTCTACTCGAGGACCTCTTCGGACCGAATGGCTCGCAGCTCGCGCCCGTCACGCCAGCCGACATCAAAACGTATTACGACGCCCATGCCGAGCGCTGGAACACGCCGGAGCGCGTGCGCGCGCGGCACATTCTCGTGCACGACGCGAGGCGAGCCGCGGCCGTGCTCGCGCAGATCAAGGCGCGTCCCATGGATCCGTCGCTGTTCGCCAAGCTCGCGCACGAGCAAAGCCTGGATGCGCGCACACGCGAGCGTGGCGGAGATCTCGGACGCTTCACGCTGGCGCTGCCGCCGCCACCGGCAGCGGATGTGGTGACCTCGGCATCGATGACGCCCCCGGTCGTGCCCGAGAGCGTGCGCAGCGCCGCCTTCCTGCTCGCGCAGCCCGGCGACGTGTCACCCACGCCAATCAAGAGCGAGCTCGGCTACCACGTGGTGCAGCTGCTCGGCCGTGAGCCGCCCGGACACGTCGAGCTCCGCCAGGTCGAGCACATACTCGGCGAGCAGCTGCGCGACGAGCGGCAAACCGCGGCGATCGAAGCCTTCGCGAAGGCGCTGGAGGCGCAGGCTCACCTGCAGGTGAACGAAGCCGCTTTGGCGCACGTGTTGCTCGGCACGTGACTCAGCTGTCGTGCTCGCTGCGCGCGGAGTACAGCGCGACGCAGACAGCAGGCGCGCCAACAGATCGCTGGCCTCGGTCTGTGCCGCTTGCACGCGCGCGCCCTCGCGAACGAACACGCGAATGTCAGCGAACGACGCTGCCGCTGATCTCCGCGCCCAGGTCTGCCGTATGGCCCGCGATCACGACGCCGAGATAGCCCTCACCCTCGGCGCTTGCCGCCGCGCCACTGCAACAAACTCAACGAAAAACGGGGCCGCCTCTGCGGAGACTCAGATGAAGTCGAAGAGCTGGCCGAGGTCGAGCAGCTTGTCCACGTTGTCGAGCGTCGCCGAGATCAGTCGTGGGGAGAACTGAGTATGGCTGAAAAATCGAAGCCGTCTGCTGCAACGAGGGGAACGCGGTTCGTGCCGCAGACGGCTTACACTCTCTTTGATGCGGGCGGCGTGCGCATCCGTCATCCGTTGCGGTTCTTTCTTCGCCGAAGATGCTCTTTCTTCTAGGAGGGAGCCGAATACCCCTGTTCTAGTGCTCTAGAACGCGAAAAGGGGCTTCGCCTGAGCCAAGTCCGCCTCACGAGAACCCTAGGTCGGTCTGCGCGGAGAGCCGAAGGCTGCTCCGCACGGGTGCTACCTCACTTGCAGACGGGCGGAGGCTCACATCTCGCAGTAGCCGCTGCGGCAGGCGGCATCGAGAGTGCAAGCACCCCCGAAGACAAAGGAACGCATGGCTGTCACTCCAGTCAGACGATTTCGGCCAATAACGCCAAATCAGTCCGCACGACCGGTAGCGAGAGCGCGACGGAGCCGCGCGCTCCACGGGGCATTCGGATATTTGGCAAGGAACGGAGCTCCGATGCGGCGAGCTTCATCGATTCGGCCAAGCTTAACCATGGCCAAGAGACCCAGCTGCTGCCGCTCGGCGGAGAACATCGTGCGCGGAAACTCACGCTCGCCCTGCTGAGCCAAGCGCAGTGCGCGCTCGGGATCCGAGCTCAGCACACGCTGCGCGACGGCCAACATCTGCATCTCGCGCTCGAGCCGCGACTCGCTGACGGTTCCGGTCTTCTGCGCAGGCGCAGCCACCGCAGACGTCTCTTCGTGAGCCGCGGTCTTGGTTTCCGCGGCAACGGGCGCTGACGCGTGATCGACGGAGTGCGATGCGATCGGCGCGCTCATCAGCCTGTCCGTGGCGTCCATGTTGGCCTTGGAGCCAGCGGTGGTATCGAGCTGCTTGGCGCTCGCAGAGTCGGGGCCGTCGGCGCTGCGCGCCAGCTTGTGGGCCGGACGATTCTGCTTCGCGAACAGGCCGGAAGCAGCTGAGTGCGCGGGCGTCGTCGCTATCGCCGGAGCAGCTGGAACGTCGGCGACTGCAGGCGCGGGCGCGGCGACTGCCGACGGCTGCGGCGCCGCCACGGCGACCACCACGGGCGCGGACTGCACTACTGCTGGATGCTTGGCATGCGTGGCGAACCACAGACCCGTTGCAGCTGTCGCTGCCACCACCGGCAACACGAGCCAGCTCAACCAGGCGCTCGAACCCGCACCGGCAGCGGAGGCTGCCGCCTGCGCCCAGTCGGGCAGCGGCGCACCGGCCTGCACGTTCGCAAGATGCCTGGCCAACCCCTGGGCCACGTCGTAGCCGAGCGGCTCGGTGCGACCCGCATGCAGCAGCTCACGCACGTAGGCGGGCTCGCTCGGGTCGTTCCACATCGGGGTATCGGTCGCCGTCGCGTTAGACACGGTGTCGGGCGTCTGGGGGTTCTTCATGTTCCGACCCTCTGTTGCACCGAGTCCGGCGATTTCTTTGACGGCTCGTCCATGAATGCCTTCGCGGCTTCTCGGAAAATCTGTCGTGCAGCGCGCAGACGCGAATACGCGGTGTCCACGGGAATGCCAAGCCCCGCTGCGATCGAAACCGCCGTTTCACCCTGCAGCTCGGCCATCACGAACACCACGCGCTTATCGGGATCCAAGGCTGCCAGCGCGCGATCCAAGATCGCGAGCTGACGCTTCTGTTCGGCGTCGCGCTCGGGGCTCATGCGCTCGTCACCCGCGCGCTCGACGACTTCGTCCTGCGCCTTCACGAACGAGCGTGTTTGGCCCTTACGACGGTGCGTGGTCGCAGCGCGAAACGCGATGGCGGCCAGGTACGTGGTCGGCTTGGCCGGCCCCGGCATGTAGCCACCATTTCTATGAGCGACGAGAAACACGTCTTGCACCACGTCATCGATATCCCCCCGCGGCACCCCCATCCGAACCAGGAAGTGGGCAACGAAAGAGGCGTAGCGGCGGAACAACTCCGCAGAGTCCAGGTGGCCGTCGTTCGACAAGTCCCCTTCACTCCTGTGTGGTTAATGCGGGCCACGGACCGATCCGTCAGTGTCGGTGCCCAGATCATGGGGCGATGTCGCAGAAAGCGCGAGCAAAACGCGCGAAAAGCTCAGAAAAAGCGGAATACCGGCCCGATCGCTATGAGTAGGCCGAAGTGTGGAAAGGCTGCGGACTGATCGGCCGCGCCACGAACGCCTCGCACAAGGATCACATACTCCGCGGGCGGAACGAATCCCTCGATGGAGACGCCGACTGCGACCTCCCGTACGACCCAAGCACGCAGCTGCACCGCTCCGCTGATCGCGCTCCAGGCGTTGGTCGTGGTGAAGTTGGGCGTGAAGCCCGTGCCTCTGTTGTGGAGCGCGCCGAGCCGACCGCCGATGCAGCCGGTCAGGTCCAGCTGCTCGATCGGCTGACCACCGAAGCATGCTTCGAGACCGCCCGTCGCCAGCGTGCTCGAGACGTCGCCAGGCGTCGTGCCGACGCGCTGCTCCGCAAGATGCGTGACGTAGCCCGTCAGCGAGAGCGAGAACCACGGCAGCGGGGAGAACCAAAGACGCGGCGAAAAAGCTGGGGTGGTGTCACGCAGCACGCGCACGCTCGGCCCGATCAACAGGCCGAGCTCGAGATGCATCGGCGCTTCCGCGGCGGGACGCGATCGCTCGGGATGTTGCAGCAGCGCGGGCGGCGGCAAGAGCGGCGTGTGCTCGGGCTCCGCCGCATCCGGCACCGGCAGCTCGGCCTCTTTTTGGGCGCGAGGATCGATCAGCGTCGCGTCGATCGAGAGCGCGATCGCGAGCGCGACGGCCGAGTGCAGCTCGTCGCAATCCTCGGGCGCATTCGCGAGCGTGCGCTGCGCGCTGGCGCCGCCGAGCTTGGTCACCGTGAACGACACCCGATTGGCCGAGGCCGCATCGCCGTGCACGTCGACGCGAATCCGGGCGTCCACGGTGTCCCGCTCGCGCCAGCGCGTGATGCGCAGCGTCAAGCGATCCATCTCGAGACAGGTAGCGCCCGCATCCAGCTGCACGACTTGCGCGAGCGGGATGTCTGCCGCTTGTGCGCCGTCACCGACCTGCGCGCACGCGCCTGCAGGGCCACACAGCAGAAACGCCAGCGCCGCAGCCAACCCAAACGCAGCGCGCGACAACGGTGAGATCAAGCGGGTCATGTCCCTTCGCGACGGCTTGTGCACGGCGAAGACGCGAGCTAGGTACGAAGGTAGCGTGGCGCGCGCAACTCAACTTCTCGCGGTGAGCATGATTTGTCTACCCATTCTCGCGAGTTGCGGGCGTGTGGTGAGCAAGGTCGGCGAGTATTCGGCGCCCAGCACGACGCCAGGCAGTGGGGTGTCGTTCGCCGGGCACAGCGGCGGCGCCGGAGCGAGCGCCGGCTCGGGATCGACCGGCAGCGCGGCGGACGGGGGTTCCAACATGCCGATCATGATGCTGCCCTCCACCGGCAGCTCGTGCACGTTCACGGCATTGGCCGCGAGCCGGCATCCGCTCGACATGTACGTCATGATGGACAGCAACATCACGTTGCAGGCCGGCGTGTGGGAAGCCTCGGCCATGGGCGTGCGCGGCTTTGCGAACGATCCACGCGGCGCGAACATCGGTTTCGGTCTGCGCTACTACGGCACCGAGTGCGACAGCGCGTCGTACGCGGTCCCGAGCGTGCCGGTCGGACCGATCCCGCAAAACGCGCCCGCGATCGACATGTCGGTGCTTGGTCAGCACACGTTACGTGCATCCGAGACGTTGCCCGCGCTGCAGGGCGGGATCGCGTACCAGAAAGCTCGCGTGAACGCGCACCCCGAGGCCAAGCAAGTCGTCGTGCTGCTCACGGATGGGTTCGCGCAGGACCTAAATCTCTGCCCGCCGTACCAAACGGTCGACCTCGCGGCAGCCGCTCAACAGGGCTTTCGCAGCGCGCCCTCGGTCGAGACCTACGTGCTCGAGCTGCGCGCCACCTTGCCCGTCGTTGGCGTGACGATTGGCGACCCGCTCGGCGGCTTCGACACGATTGCATCGGCCGGCGGCACGATGGCGCCGATCGTGGTCAACCCGAACGACTTCATCAACGGCACCGCAGACTCGTTGCGTCAGGTGACGCGACTGGCACAGCCATGTGATTACAGCGTGCCGGCCATGACCGACACCACGCGCATCGGCATGGCGTTCGCAGCTGTCGGCAGCACCCAGAGCATGCAGCTGCCACGCGTCACGAACGACACGGCCTGCGGCACAATGGACGGCTGGTACCTCGACGCCACGGTGAGCCCGGAGCTGATGAAGCTGTGCACGACGACCTGCAATGCGTTGCGCATGGCGACGCTCACGGTCACCCCGATCACGGGCTGCAAACCGCTGACACGCTGAGCACGC
This sequence comes from Sandaracinaceae bacterium, assembly GCA_017881055.1. Taxonomy (GTDB): domain Bacteria; phylum Myxococcota_A; class Polyangia; order Polyangiales; family JAFGIB01; genus JADGRF01. The sequence goes on along the minus strand of JADGRF010000108.1, from coordinate 11,075 downwards.
AGCCCACCAGACGCGCGCGCCAAGCCGTGCGATGCACGCGGACCTGACTGGCGACGAAGAAGCCGAGCGTCGGTTTTTGCGCGAAGCCAAGCTCGCGGGCTCGATCAACCACCCATGCGTGATTCGCATCTACGACGTCGCTCGGTCGCGCAAACCCGACGAAGAGCGCAGCCGCCCCCGTGGCGAGCGCTCCGATTGCGCCTCCGGTGGTCAGCGCGGCAGCTGCGACCCAGGCACCGAGCGCGCCGAGCGCCACGCCGCATGCCCCCACGCCGACCGCGCCGAGCGCCACGCCGCATGCCCCCACGCCGACCGACCTCGACGCGCACCAGTCAGCTGGAACCCAAGATCCGGCATTCGGCACCGCGCCCACGCCTGCGAGCCTGACCGATCTCCCGGCGGGCCAGACGCATGCGCGTGTAGCACAGAAGTGCCCGTGACGCCGTCGAGCGCGGCCCGCGTCACGCCTGCTGCCCCGACGGCGGCTTCGAGCCAGCCGGTGGACAGCATCACGCCGGCGCCGAGCGAGCCGCTGCGTCCGAGTCGTGCCCGCCCAGGCGCAGAACCGGCCGAGCGACACGGCGACGCCTACCCAATTCACGATGAGAAGCTGATCGATCCGTTCTGAGCTAGTGCGCGGTGATCTCGGCGAGCACTGCGCTCAGCTGGTCGCGCAATTCCCGTGCGTTCGTGGCGCCACGCGCGTGATCGCTGCCACCCGCTTTCGCGACGGCGTCGAGCGTCGTACGCGCGGCCTTCGTCACGAAGCCGACCACGTAGACCTTGTCGACGGTGCCGTGCTGACAGGTGGAATCGCCGCCACAGCGCAGCTCCTTCGCGACATCCGCCGGCAGCGGGTACGGACAGCTCTGCTTCTTCGGATCGACCCCATCACCGCAGTAGTTCGGATCGAGGGAGTACCCGTTGCATTCGCAGTGATACGAGCGGAAGTCGTCATCTGGAACGTCGCCCGTGAGCACGACGACGTAGCGCTTGCCACGGAAGGCCCGCGCCTCGGTGCTCGAGCGCAGATACTCGTCGAGATCGTCGAGCGCTGCGGCGAGCGGCGAGCTACCGAAGGTGCGTGTGTGCAGCAGCTCGTCGCGCAGCGCGGCCTGGATGTCGCGCGTGAAGCTCACCCGCAGCGGACCGTCCAGGGCGAGCTCGCTGCGGATGCCGGTATCGATGGCGTACGTGTCCGGGCTGGTTGGAAAGACGAGCCGACCCACGTACGTGCCATCGCCTCGTCGGCGCAGTGCTTCGCCTACGCGGGGGCCACCGTAGGACCACATGCCGGGCAGATCGCGACTCATCACGCGATCGAAGGCGACCTCGGAGACGAGCGGAGAAATGCCCACGAGCGTGCCGACACCGTCGAACGTCGCGAGGCCGAGCCGCGCCACCTTGGCGAAGGCATCGAGCACTCCGTCGTTCCGTTGGGCGGTTGCCGATGGCGCGTGAAAATCGACGGAGCTGCCCACGTCGTAGGTCGCACCGTTCTTCGCGGTGCGCGCACGGGCCGTGCAATGCCCTGCGCCGAACGTTCCGGTGAGCGCTTCGAGCTGCTCGATCCACGCGCTCTTCTCACCCGCGTTGCAATTCGGCAGGCACTCGCTGCACGCGGTCGTCTTGCACGTGCACAAGGCGCGGCGCTCCATCGCGATCGAGGAGCCGACCACGAACATCACGAACGGCTGGCTGTTGGCGGCGCGGCTGCCTGCGTCGTCGCCAGTCGCCGAGCCCGCGTCGCCTGCGAGCGCAGCGTCGGCGTGCGTGCTCGCGTCGAAGGCGCTGGTGTCGACGCCGGGTCGTGCTCCCGAGGAGCTCCCGCAGCCGATCGCGAGAGCGACCAGCACGCAGCAGGCCCAGAGCGCATGGGCAGTGGTGCACATGGGTCGCCAGCGTACCACGTCGCTCAAGGAAGCTTGGTCGGCATGTCGCGAGAGCCGGTGTCACCCAAACCCAACTGCCCGGTGCTGTTCGACCCCCAACAGTACACGCTGCCGCGCGAGTCGAGCCCGCAGGTGTGCAGGCTCCCGAGCGTGACCAGACGGAAGCGCAGGTCAGGTGCAACGGCCGTGGGCAAGGCAATCGGCGTGCTCGTGCTGCCCGTGCCGATCTGGCCCTCGGCCGCGCGCCCGAAGCAGAACAGCGAGCCATCCCGCTTGATTGCGCAGCTGTGAAAGTCGCCGAGCGCGACGCTGGACCAATCGCCGTCACGACCGACGAGCACGGGCACGGCATAGAGCCGCGTGTCGTCCGGCGAGCTCGAGCCGATGCCGAGCTCGAAGAAGTCGTTCCGGCCCCAGCAGTAAAGGTCGCCCCTGCCGCGAATGCCGCAGGTGTGCTGCTGACCGACTGCAATCTCGCGCCAGTCGGTGTCAGTCCCAAGCTGGCTGGGATCGCGCGCGGGAGCGTTTCTCATGCCGGCGGACCCGCCTTTTCCACTCATCGTGCGCCCCCAACAGAACAAGGCACCGTCGTCGCGAATGGCGCAGCTGTGACCGGTCCCGACCGAGACGCGCTTGAGCTGAGTCCCCATCAAAACCACGGTCGGCGTCACGATTCCGCGCGCTCCTGCGTTGTCGCCCTGCCCGGCAGCCCCGTCGAGGTTATCGCCCCAACAGTAGAGCGAATGATCCGTGCGCAGCGCGCAGCAGTTGTCCCCGCCGCAGGCAAGATCGCTGAAGTCGTCGAAGCCCACCACCAGCGTGGGCTCGTCGCGCGCGTCCATATCGCCGAGCGCGAGTTGCCCGACGGTGTTCTCACCCCAGCAGTAGAGCTTGCCCGGTGCACGAATGCCGCACGTATGTTGTTGTCCGGCCGCCACGGATTGCCAGTCGCTGAACGTGCCGACGCGCGTCGCATTGCTGCGCTCCTGGCTATCGCCGAGTCCGAGCTGTGCGCTGCCGTTATCTCCGAAACACGCGAGCCCGCCGCTCTCGATCGTGCAGGTGTGCCAAAGACCGGCGCGCACGAGCGTCGTGTCCGCCGTCGCGGCGTCCCGTTCAGGCGCGCTGGCCTGCAGCACCGAAACGCGCGCGCTGCAGCCGCACACGTACGCGAGCGCGAGCGCGAGCGCGAACGGAACGAGACGCTTCAAAACGCCGCTCCAATCCCGAGCGCGGCGTGCAGCTCGAGCCCGCTCGTGCCCATGACGTCGCGGCCCGTATCGAGCGCGCTCGCCGCTCGTAGCGGCAGACCCGGCCCGAGCTCCACGCCGAGCGCCACCGTGCGCGACAACCACGCCGACACGACCAACGACGCATACGCGGACGAGGCCACGAGCGCCCGCTCGCGCGCCATGGCGCGGCCGTCGCTGCGTCCGACGAAGCGCAGCTGCGACAGCGAGGTACCGACCTTCGCTTGCACTCCGATGCGCTCATGCACGGGGCGCAGCGCAAGACGCAGCGCCAGCGAGCCGACCAGCGCGCTCGCGTCGACGCTGCCGTGCACGGCGTCGGCGGACAATCCCGTGCGCAGGCCGAACGTCATTTCGGCACCCACGCGCGCGGTGAAGAACCACGTGAGCGAGACGTCGCCGCCAAGCAACGTCGCGCGCGCACCGTAGTGCTCGATCGCGGCGCGCGTGCCGAGCTGACGCATACCGTCGGGGGGACCTTTTTCGGGGTCGCTGACCGCGCGCGTGACCTCGACCGGAGGCGGCGTGGCCGGAGGCGTGGCGCCCGTCAATGCAAGCTCCGCCCAGCTGGCGCGCAACAGCTCCTCGGAAGCTTGCGCGACGCGGAGTCCGCGACCATCGGAGGAGATCCGGCGCAGATCGACGTCACGTAGCACGCGCTTCTCCGTGATCGAGTCGTGCACGTCGATGGTGACCGAGACGCGCTCGGGCGACGGCGATGAAAGCTGCACCAGCGCGAGCGGCGGCTCGCTGCCCGAAGCCCCCAGCGCGCACACGTCGATGCCCCGCAACCGCAGACCCGCGCGCAAGTCGAGCGTAATGCCGTCGGTTTGCCCTTTTTTCCAGCCGTCGCCGGAGAACACGAGCGCGACCCACGGCCTTCCCGCCCGTCCGCACTCGGGGCTTGGCTCGGCGTCCTGCGCGCGCGACGCACTCGCCACCAGCAAGAGCACTAGCGCCGCGCTGCATTGGATCACCACGCTGCGGAGGCGCTGCACCGCAACGAGGATGCAAGCCCCAGTCGAAACCCGCAAGCGTCGTCACTTGCAGCGCGCGGCCAGCGACACGGCGTGCACGCCCCGCGGGTAGCCCGCGAGGTAACGATCGCGGGCGGCGCGGCAAGCCGCCGTCTGACCCATGGCATCGCGCGCCACCACGATTCGCGCCAACGCGTCCTCGCGGAAGCTCGCGTCAGGCGACAGGCGCAAGGCGCGCCCGAACGCATCCGCCGCGCCGCTCGGATCGCCGAGCACGTCCATGCGAATGCGACCGAGCTCGAACGCCGACACGCCGGCACGACCGTCGCGCGGGAAGCGCCGCAACAGCTCCGCGTAGGCGCTCTCGGCGTCTCTCACCTGGCCTGCTCGGCGCGCCAAGTTCGCGCGCTGGAACACCGAGCGTGCACGCATTCGCAGGAGAGCTGCATGCCCACGCACGGCCTTCACCTCGGGCTCGTGGTCGCCTAGGGTGGCGTCGTACGCTTCGCTGTCGTCTGCCATGGCCGCTTCGGCTTCGTCTTGGTCGACCGTCTCCGGCGTGGCCGTCTTGGGCTGCTCCGGGTTGGCAGCTGACGCCGGCAGCACGTTCGCAGCAGTCGCCTCCTTCGACGCGCGCGGGATCAGCGCCGACCAGGTCTCGCCCGCGGTCAGCTTGCGCACGTCACCGGGTTGATCGCTGCGCCGCACTTCGACGACACCGCGGCTGACCGACACCTGCAAGAGCGCGCCTTCCGGCCGCTCCGAGCGCACCAGCTCGAAGCGCGTACCGACGACACGCACGCGCGCGCCACCGAGCGACACGGTGAACTTACGCCCCTCGACGTGCGTGACATCGAAGTTGGCGCGACCTGCCAGCAGCTCGAACTCCACCGCATCTTGTTGATCGCGCAGCATGCGGAGGCGCGTCTGCGCCGCCAGCTCCACGCTCGACCCGTCGCGCAAATGCACGGACACGGGCTGTTCGGCGCTCTCGACCGATGCACCCAGCGCGAGACTGCGTGCGCCAAACTGTGGCCAGCCGAACCACGCGAAGAGGCCGAGCGCGGCACACAGCGGCGCCACGTACAAGCCCGCCAACAGCATGCGACTGCGCGTCTCGGGGCCTGGCAAGCCACGGCTCTCCATGGCGGCCCACTGACGCGCGATGCGCGCACCGGTGATCTCTGGCTCGATGTACGTGGACAGCGGAGTGCGTTCGTCGTTCATGACGGCCTCCCACTTTCGCGATTTGCTTTTTCGCGATCCGCTTTCTCGCGATCTGGGCGGGTCGATCCTTCGCGCTCGGGCATGAAGCGGGATAAGCGTTTCTCGGCGACGGCCAGGCGACGCTTCACGGTCGAGATCGACAGCGACATGCGCTCGGCGACTTCTGGAATCGACAGGCCCTCGACGCGATGCAGCACGAGCGAGAGTCGGACCTCCGGCTGCATGCGATCGAGCACGGCATAGATCGCCGAGAGTTCGGCGCGCACGTCGGGCGCTGCAGTGCGGGCGACCACTTCGTCGGGATCGATCGGCGTGCCGCGGCGAATGCCGAGGCGCGTCAACATGGAGCGACGACGTAGCGCCTTGTGCGCCGTGCGCACCATGATCGAGCAGAGCCAGGCGCTGAACGCCTGCGGGTTCTCGAGGCTTCCGAGGCTGCGCAGCGCGGCCAGGAAGGCGTCCTGCACCAAGTCGTCGACGTCTTCGTCGCGCCCGAGCAGCCGGTAGGCGAGCCCGTTGAGCAAGCGCGAGTGCCGGCGGAACAGGGCCTCCTGCGCCCACTTCTCGCCGTTGCGCGCGGCAACAACCAGCGCCGCATCGGACGGCGCGGGTAGCGCGGCAACCGTGGGCGACTTGCTTTGCACCGCGAGCTTCACGCTTTCTATGTACCGGCGCAGGCCTTGGACGGGTCAGCGTAACCGAGGGACACGATCAAACAGTGCCAAGCCTGCCCGAAGTATGCAAAGCCGCCGCTTGTGGGGGGCACGAACCTGCGATACGGAAAGCGCGCAGCGAGCTGCGCACGCAAGCGAGGAGACTTGTGAAATGAGCTGGCAACCCGAGGTCGACGAGCTGCGCAGGCGCGAGGCGATGGCCTGGATCGCGTGGATCGCGGCTCGTTCCCCCGATCGCCCAGATCGAAGCCCGCCTACAAGCGGTGCGCTCGCCCTTCGAACCGCGGAAGCATTGCTCGTGGAGGAACGGATCGACCCACGCGACACCAACGCCCCAGCTCGGCGAGTTCGCCAACCTCGTGGCGCCGCTCCGCACAGCCGGTCCGGTGACGTTAAGTTTGCGACCCTGACCGTAACTAGACAAGGTGACACGATGCATTGGCTTCGAATCCGTTCTGGCTGGTCGTGTGCGCTCGGGGCGTTGGCGTGGGCGCTCGTTTCAAGCAGTTGCAGCGGCAACACCTCGAGCGCGTGTGGCATCACCTGCGGCCCTAGTAATCAGGATGGCGGTGCGGGTGGCGGCGGCGCCGGCAACGGTGCTGGCCAGAGCGCTGACGGCTCGACGCCGAACGAGCTGGACGCCGCGGTCGACGCGAGCGCTGCGGGCGGCGATGCGGCAACGGGAGACGCCGGACCGAGTCAGCCGACCGTGGAAGTCGTGCGGTCCAACACGGGCAACGCCACATTCCGCGATGTCAGCACCAAGAAGCTCGCCGTGACGATGGTGGCGTCGAACCTGATCTACGACTCCGGCAGCACGGTCTACCGGCGCTGGTACGCCGAGCTGCAAAACACGGGCAAAGACTTGGTGTGCCTGCTCGAGATCAAGCCCGAGTTCAAGAACGCGAAAGGCAAAGTGCTGGCCTCGCTCGATGGCTTCGTCGACGGTGCGCCGTACAAGTCGCTGGTCTCGAGCTCGGCGCAGTCCTTGGCCTGCATCCCGCCGAGCGGTCGCGGCGCAGTCTGGACGCTCGAGTCCGCGCCGGCAACGGTCGATGCAGCAAGCATCACGGCGATCGATTTCACGATCGAAGGCCTGATTTACAAGACCGGGGACGCCAAGAAGCACCCGCTCGAGCCGGTGCTCACGTCGCCAACGGTGACCGACTTCCAGAACGACGGCTTCTTCGGCCTTGGCGGCACCCTGACCGCCACGACCGGCACGATCAACGCCGTCATGATCTCCGTCTACCCGCAGGAGAACGGCTTGCTCACCGATAACCTGAGCGCCATGCGCGCGGGAGCGCTGCAGAAGAGCGCCGCGTGGTCGTTTCAAACGGATACACGGCTCGGCACCTTCGCCGACTACCTCGCGTTCACGAGCTTCAGCGAGTAGCTCCAGCACACGGCTCGGATACAATCCTGATACACAGGGTCTCGCGCAAGCGCGCGCGGGAGTCTCGGTCGGCCTCGGTGCGAGTCCGGTCTTGTCTTGCACAAAGTTGCCATTCCCGCGTACACAGGCCGACACTCCGGCGCGGAAGCCCGAGAAAGTTCGAGTGGGTGGGAATGACCTCCGCGATCGCCAGACAATGGCAGCGCGTCGACTATCAGATGCCGGTGCAGCTCATGGTGCGCTGCGGCAGTCGCGCTGAAGAGAAGACCGTGACTGGCCGCGCCGTGGATCTGAGCGAAGGCGGGATCCGCGTGCGCGTCAGCGATCCGCTGCCGGTCGGCGAGGCCGTCACCTGCAACATGTTGTTGGAGGGCAAGCCGACGTCCCTGCCCGGACACGTGCGCTGGGCAAAGCCCACGCTCGAAGGCCTCGGTGACGGCGCCGGCATTCAATTCGATCGATTGCCCGACGATGAGAGTGGCCTGCTACGCCATCTCGTGTCGCGCGCAACGCGCGGCGATCAACCGGTCGACCTGTATTTCCCGTCCATGCGAGAGCCCGTGCGCGCGCGTGCCTTCGCCACCGACGGCGGCCTGTACATCGCGGCCGCCCTACCCGTGCTCACGCGCGACACGCAGGTCGAGTTTCAATTCGGCGGCGCGGGCCCGCGTTTCCTTGGTTCGGTGGCGCGGGTCGCCGTGCGTGAGCGCGAGCGCACACCCCATCTCGAGGTCGAGCTCGCCATTCACGCGCACGAGATGCCGCGCTTCCGGCGCTACACCATGTACGGCGATCCCGCGGGCGAAGCGCCCGACACGGAAACGCGCCAGCTGGCTAGGCACGACACGGCACCCGGCACGGAGTCGCAACGCGACCTGCCGACCGGCGCGACCGGCCGGCGCGCCGTACAGCCCGAAGGCGCCACTCTAGTTGCAGCTGACGCGACGACCGCCCCGACGCGAGCCCAACCAGAACGCATCGCACCCGTTCTGCGCATGTGGAACCCGGCAGAGAGTCCCGAGGAGCCGTTTCCGGACGAACGCGAGGCCGGAGCCGCGCCCGCCGGCGCGCACGACGCGAAGTCCGAGCCGCGCGTGGCTGCCACGTCGAGTACCGACGTGCGCGCTGCCACGTCGAGTACCGACGTGCGCGCTGCCACGTCGAGCACCGACGTGCGCGCTGCCACGTCGAGTACCGACGTGCGCGCTGCCACGTCGAGTACCGACGTGCGCGCTGCCACGTCGAGTACCGACGTGCGCGCTGCCACGTCGAGTACCGACGTGCGCGCTGCCACGTCGATGGCTGCGCAGCTGCCGCGTGCCCTCACGCTGATTCTGATCGGGCTCGGGGCGGCGTTGCCGTTCGCTTTGGTCGCGTGGCTCGTGCTAGCCGCGCGCGTGGATCCGGCGTCGATCACCGCACAGCCGCGCCCTGTCATGCAACATGACACGCCTTCTATCGCGCTGATCGCGGCGCCAGAAGCCGCGCCAGCCACGCTCGCGCCAGTCGCACCCACGGTGCAACCGCCTTCGGCTCCGGTTGCAGCCCTCCCAGCCGAAGCGCCGGCCGCGCATCCTTCTGCGCAGCTCGTTCCGGAAGTGCGCGTCGGCGATCACGCCACGGATGTGCTCATCCCGATGACGGGTGCGCTCGAGGGGGCGCGCAACATCGTGTGGGCCGCACCCTCGGCGATCATCATCGAGCTGCCCAACGCGCATTTCGGAGCCGCGGAACGCACCTACAGCGTGCACGCCGGTGGGGTCAGCCGGCTCACGCTGAGTCACGACACCAGTCACGGCGGCAGCATCTCGCTGGCGCGGGTCTTCCTCGAGCACGTGCCCTTGCGCCACGGCATCGCGGCACGAGACGGCAGCTTGATCCTGCACATCGAGCAAGACGCGAGTCCAGACATGCACGCCCCGCGCGCTCGGACTCTCGGAGCTGCGCCGATCGCTGCGCACGAGATCAAAGAAACGCTTAGCCCGCCGGGTCAAGCGGCACTGCCGGCTACGCATGAATGAGCCGCGCTCGACCCAAGGGTGACATGCAAGGTGCACGAGCTGGCTCGCGTTTGAATCGAGAGCTACGCTCTTGACCAACGTGGCAGGACCTGTCTAGGAGTGTTGCCCTCGTTCCGTACGCCGGAAGCGAGCGAAGCTTTGCGCTGGGCTGGATGCGTCGCGTCTGCCGCGTAGGACCGACTGGATTTCAACGAGGAGAGAACATGGGGAAGATTGCAAACTGGAAGCTGGTCGGAACGGGCGCGCTCGCGCTGCTCTGCTTGAGCGCGTGCAAGAGCAGCAAGGACGCCAGCGACGGTGGCGGCGACATGGTCGATTCGGGCGTAGTCCCGCTTCCAAAAGGCGCAGTGCCGGCGGACGGCGGCTACGTCATCAACGGCACGTACGTGCCGGTCGCCGCCTACGGTGAGCCGGACCTGATCAACCCCGACTGTCCCGAGGACGTCTTTCCGACCGGCGACGGCAAGTATGCCCCCAAGGGCAAGTGCTGCTACCGCACGGCGAACTCGACGCGCATCGCGGCCCAAGGCGACGGCGACCACGACATCGCCGAATACCGCTTGAACTACGTCCAGACGACGAACCATCCGAAGAGCATCGGTCTGGACATCCTGCGCGGGATCGGTGATTCGCGCTCCAAAAACGAGGAGCAGAGCGTGCTCTGGCGCTTCGAAGGTCCGTACAAGGACGGCAAACAGGCTTCCGGCGACGGCAAGATCACGATCGGCGCTGGCCGCTACAACTGCGACGGCACGTACAGCTACTACTCCGACAAAGCTGCGCCGGCACGCACGTTCAGCCAGGATCCTACACGCTGGGCGGCGCCGGTCGTGCCGGTCAAGATCGACGTGACGAAGACGAAGGCGGCGGAGCGCACCGTGCCGTACTGGGACACGAACGTGAACCGAGGCTTCACGCTGAGCCCGTACCTGAATTCGAACGACTTCACGCTCGACTGGGAGCTCGTGAACCAAGGCTTCACAATCGAAGACATGCCCTCCGACAACGCCGCGCTCGATTGCATGGGCGAGCGCGCGCCGAGCAAGTGGACGAAAGGCGGCACGTTCACCGTGTACACGCCACTGGCTGCGAACAACACCGACCACATCACGGCGATCGGCGGTCAGACGTATTGCCAGCTGGTCGCCTTCGGCGTGCTCGACTCGAAGGAGATCACCAGCGACGCCCTCAGCTGCGACAAGGCGAAGCGGTGCAAACCGGGCTCGAAAGGTTGCCGCTGGATCAAGCTGCCCGACAGCTTGTGCCCGGCCACGACTGCCGACCAAGCGAACTGGGGCTGTCACATCGGCGACGAGAACAACGTCGACAACGAGCCGACCAAGTGCACCGCGAAGGCGCCGACCGGCAAGCTCGATCCCATGAAGGGTGCGACGACCGAGGGCCAGTGCTGCGACCCCATGGGCACGAGCACGACGCTGCCGGCTTGCAACTCGTACTTCTTGCGCAACGAGTTCGTCGCGGGCGCGGTCCAGATCACGGACGACCTCAAGGACGAGCTGCAACCGGACTGCACCGTGGCTCACGCCAAGAAGTGAGGTTCGACGCCCGGTAGCGGTGGTGACCGCGGAGCAGCCTACGGCTCTGCTTTTTACAGACCGCGGAGCAGCCTACGGCTCT
>JADGRF010000107.1 GCA_017881055.1 Sandaracinaceae bacterium | reverse complement strand
TCGCCGTCGCACCATTCGAGAAATACTCCGCACCCGGTTGCCCCGGTGCGGGAACGCTCATGACAGCTGCGCCATTGGAGAAGAACTCTGCGCCCGGTTGCCCCGGCCCGGGCACGCTCGTCGCCGCCGCACCATTCGAGAAGAACTCCGCACCCGGTTGCCCCGGCGCGGGCACGCTCATGACAGCTGCGCCATTGGAGAAGAACTCTGCGCCCGGTTGCCCCGGCCCGGGCATGCTCATCACGGCGGCGCCGTTCGAGAAATACTCCGCACCGGGCTGCCCGGCTGCCGGAACGCTCATCCGATCTGCGCCATTGGGCTCGGCGCCGCTCCAGAAGAACTCTGCGCCTGGCTGCCCGGAAGCCGGCACGCTCATCAGCTCTGCGCCGTTCGAGAAGTACTGCTCCGCGGCCTGCGGAGAAGTCTGAGCCGACGCATGCGCATGCCCCAGCACAAGTGCGGTGCAAAACGCCACGTGGCGAGCAAATGTCGCGCCGGAAACACGAGTTTTCATGATGGGCCGCCTCCGCGGAGCGAGCCTCAGGTGCCAATGGACCAAACATAAGCATCGAATGCGCCATGCGTAACACCGAGAGCCTGGTACCTTCGGCGTTCTGCTTCGCACCGCGCTATCGGTCCCGAACCCAGCAGGCTAGGGTGCCGGCGCATTTCACATAAGGAGTCACTGAACGATGAAGTCACAAGCTTTGTTTCTTGGGTTCGCATTGAGTCTGATGGTCGCGGGCTGCCCCGCCACGCAATCGAGCAGCAAGTCTGCCGCTGACGGCGGCGGTGCTGCTGGCAGCAGCGCGGCTAACGGCAGCGCAGCGAACGGCGCGGCTGGCGACAAGAGCAACGCCGCTGACGGCGGCAGAACGAACACCGGCAGCGCCGGCAGCTCCGCCACGGCGGGCACGAGCGGTGCAGTCGATGGCGGCGTTGCGAACGCAGGCACCAGCGGCGGCGCGCGCGACGGCGGCACTGCGAACGCGGGCACCGGCGGCAGCGCGGGCACCAGCGGCAGCGCGGGCACCAGCGGCAGCGCGGGCACCGGCGCCTCGTCTTGCGCCTTCGGCACCCAGGCTTGCCAGGATTGTTACGACGGAATGTGTCGGGCCGAGAACGACGCGTGCAGCGCAGACGGGACCTGCAAGGCCATCAAGCACCCCGTAGGCGGCTGCATCTGCGCAGTACAGATGGGCACCGCCACCGGCACGGTCGATGCTTGCACCAAGCCGTTGAAGGACTTTGGCGCGCTCGGAACCAGCGTCGTAGATTGCGTGGTCGCCAAGTGCGGCGCGCTCTGCGGCGTGAAGAAGTAGACGAAGCCTGACGACCGCGCGGCTGCGGCACAGCTCAGTGCGCCGCAGCCGCGTGCGTCGTTACAGCGCTCGTCCCGCCCGCATCGTGCGTCGCTCCGCCAGCGTCGCTGGTCGGTTGCGATCAAAGCCCAACCTTCACCGCAGCCACCACTGCTCGCGCTTTCGCACGCGCGTCATCGACATCTGCACCCAACGCCAACCCCACGCCCAGCCGCCGCGAACCGTGTACTTCCGGCTTGCCGAAGAGCTTCAGATCGGTGTCGGGCGCGCTCAGCGCTTCGCTCAAGTTCGAGAAGCTCATGTTCGCCGAGTCGCCCTCGACCAACAGTGCGCACGAAGCCGCCACGCCGTGCCGGCGAATCGCGACAATCGGCAAGCCCAGGATGGCGCGCGCATGCAGCGCGAACTCGCTCAGATTCTGCGAGATCAACGTTACCAGGCCCGTGTCGTGCGGGCGCGGTGACACTTCGCTGAACCACACCTGATCGCCCTTCACGAACAGCTCCACGCCGAAGATGCCGTGTCCGCCGAGTGCGGTGGTGACGGTCTCGGCCATGTGCTGCGCGGTCGCGAGCGCCGCAGGCGACATGGGTTGCGGCTGCCACGATTCTCGGTAATCACCGGCGATCTGCAGGTGCCCGATGGGGTCGCAGAAGCTCGTGCCCGCGGCGTGACGCACCGTGAGCATGGTGATCTCGTAGTCGAAGTCGATGAAGCCTTCGACGATGACGCGGCCGGCACCCGCGCGACCACCGGCTTGCGCGTAGTCCCACGCGTGCTTCAAGTCGGCCGCGCTCTTGAGCACGCTCTGACCTTTGCCCGACGAAGACATCACCGGCTTGACCACGCACGGAAAGCCCAGCTGCTCCGCTGCACGCACGAAGTCGGGGTATTGGTCGGCGAAGAAGTACGGCGAAGTCGGCAGCTGCAGCTCTTCGGCGGCCAAGCGTCGGATGCCCTCGCGGTGCATCGTGAGACGTGCCGCGCGCGCGGTGGGAATCACGCGAAAGCCTTCGCTCTCGAGCGCCAGCAGCTCGGCCGTGGCGATGGCTTCGATCTCGGGCACGATCAGGTGCGGTCGCTCGGCCTCGATGACCCGTCGCAGCGCGGCGCCGTCGAGCATGTCGACCACGTGCGAGCGGTCGGCCACTTGCATGGCGGGCGCGCGCGCGTAGCGGTCCACTGCGATCACCTCGCAGCCCAGGCGCTTGAGCTCGATGACGACTTCTTTGCCCAGCTCGCCCGCGCCGCAAAAGAGCACGCGCGTGGCGCTGGAAGAGAACGGGGTGCCAAGGGTGAGGGCCTGAGTCGACATGCAGTGGTCTCCGGTGAGTGCCGCGAAGGCGGCGACACTAGCGCAAGGCCCGGCGAGCCGGTAGCGCGTTGCGCGTGTGCGCAGGGTCGATCTGGCCGCTGGCGGTCAACCTTTGGCCAGTCTGGGAGATGCGCGGGTGTGCGCGCCCCAGCTACCTTATTGGCATGCAGTGCCGACGGCTCGCTCTTGTCTCACACCCCATGCGACACTGTTCTGCTACCCGGGGCCCCGCAGCCACGCGCGGCGTGGGCGCATGCCACGACGGCTCGCAGACCTGCATCAAGACCGGCACCGGCGAGTTCGGTCTGCAATACGGCGCGTGTACCGCGTTCGCGATTCCCACCACCTGCGCGATGGGCGTCGACGCCATGTGCAGTGGCAAAGTGGGCTGTGCCGATCCGCAATGCGCGAGCGCGCTCAAGTGCGCCACCGACGCAGGCACTGCGTCGCCGCCAGCTGATGCTGGGAGCAGCTGCAACCCTGCGACCTGCCCCACGATGACGGGCGTGTTCGGAGCGCGCAAGCCTTGCTGCGTTCCTGACGCTGGCGTCTGCGGTGGCATCGGCTTGACCGGTGAGTGCGAGCTGAGCTGAAGGCGCTCGCCTGCGCGTGGTGCGTGCTGCTGCCACGCAGACACATGTCCTGTTAGGCGCGCACACCGAGACGTGACCGGCCGCGCCGCCCGATCGTCGTCAGCTGCAAGCCATAGTCAGGGAGGTCTTCGCTTTCCGCTGCGCTCAGATACTTGATTTCTACGTCGAAAACCGGGTACGTCTTCTTACCTCATGTCCTTCGAAATCGTCGGGACGATCGTCAACGTCGAGACGATCGCCGCCGGAAAAGAGATCCGCGAGCTGAAACGGCTGCAGAAGGCCTACGGAAAAGGCCGCTGGCGGAAACGCAAGGGCGTGGGTAGAATCAGGCTTCCAAATGGCAGCGTCCACACAGCGGAAATCCACTGGTACGAAGCGCACGGCGTCGGGCGCAAAGAATACAAG
>JADGRF010000106.1 GCA_017881055.1 Sandaracinaceae bacterium | reverse complement strand
GCACGCTGGCGGAGGCATGGAGGTTGACGCCGCGGGCCTCAGCCACCAGACCACGCTCGGGGCCAGTGCCGGACGCAGGCGCTGTACCGAGCAATCGAAGCACCGGCTTGCCAGCCGACGCGCCCAGCAGCTGCTGCCCCAGGGCCGAAGCCTCCTAGCAGGCGTGCAGCGCGGCTTGCTCGGCGGGCTGTGCAGCGTGCTCATCGGTGCGCTCATCGGTGCGCTCATCCAGTAGGCTCTTGCCGCAGCTCTCACAGCTGAGCAGTACGCAGCCATGCTCGATCAGCCCGCAGGGCAAGTACTCTTGCACCTCGCGCATCACGCCCCTTCGGGTGTCACGCCCCTTCGGGTGCCACGAGGCGCGTCGCGTCGAAGCTCGGCAGCCCACCGGCCTCTTCGGCTTGCTCCACGAACGCGGGCCAGTGCGCGCTCAGCGTCCGATGCAGCAGCGTGTGCTCGGGCGCTCGCCGAGCGTAGCCATCGGCGCGTGCGGCAGTGGCGCACTGCTCTGCAGCGTAGCCCATGGCCCACGTGCGGAACGCAAGCCGTGGGCGGCGAACCGGCGGCGGGTTGTGTCCAAAAAGGGTGGTGCGCGCCCGATTACCTACTGGGTTTTCGCTGACTTGCAGCCGTAAGCAGCGTGGATAAGTGGTACGCTCGTGACCCCCGTGACATGAGCGAGCTGGTGTCGATGTTTCAGGCGGGATCTCTGTCGGACCTTCATTCGGCTTCGCCGCTGCTCGTCTGGGGGCTGTTCTCCCGCCTGCTCGGCCTGGTGTTTCTGATCTCGTTCACGTCGCTGTCGACCCAAGCGCTGGCGGTCGCGGGTGAGCGGGGAGTGTTGCCTGCGGGGCTCTTGCTCGCGCAGGTCCGCCGCGACTTTCCAGGCGTCGCGCGCTTCATCTATTTCCCGACGCTGCTCTGGCTCAGTCACAAGAACGCGATGCTGCGCACGCTGATCGGTGTCGGCCTCGTGGCGTCGCTCGCGATCATCTACGGCGGGCCCTGGACGCCCGTGGCGTTCGCTGCTTGCTACGCGGTCTACCTATCGCTCGATCGCTGCATCGGCCTCGTGTTCCCCTGGGACTGCGTGATGTTCGAGGCGGGCCTGTTCGCGGCGCTGCTGCCTGCGACGCATCTATTGCCCGACGTGACCGCCGTGGCCGCTCCGGCGCCCGCGCTCGCCTGGTTCTATCGCTTACTGCTGTGCCGCGTGCTGCTCGGCTTCGGCAAGTTCAAGTTCGTCGGCAGCACCAAAGAAGACTGGGGTTACCTGACCGGGTTCCTCGTGAACCAACCGCTGGTCTCCCCTTTCGGTTGGTACTTGCACAAGGCGCCGCTCTGGGCGCTGAAGCTCGCGATGATCGCCATGTTCTTCGTGGAGATCCCCGCGCCGCTGATGGCGATGATCCCGGGGCCGATCGGCGTGCTCGCGGGCCTGTCGATCGCAGGCCTGATGCTCGGCATCTGGGCCTGCGGCAACTTCGGTTACTTCAACGTGGTGATCATCGCGCTGTGCCTGGTGACGCTCGATAGCGAGACACCGCGCGCGTTGCAGCTTACGTCGTTGCTGCACGGCCAGGGTCCGTGGCTCTTGTCCGCGATCGTGCTCGTTCACACGCTGGCGGCGCTGATCGCGTTTCCGTTCAACAGCTTCTGCGCGCAGTCCTGGCAATACTGGACGGTACTGCTGCGCTTCCGTCCGCGCATCCTGACCTGGCCGTTTCACGCGCTGCGCATCCTGCAACCGTTTCGCGTAGTGCATCCGTTCGGCGTGTTCCCGCCGAAGACGATGCCCGGCGTGCGCGGCATTCCGTTGATCGAGGTGAGTGACGACGGTGTTACGTACCGCGAGTGTCCGCACCAGTATTCGCCGACTGGGCCGACGTCGGCGCCGTGCTTCGTCGCGCCGCACCATCCGCGCGGCGACCAGGTGGCCGTGTACGAGGGCTTCGGCTTGGGTGATTCGAGCGTCATGCACTCGCTCGTGGGCAGCGGCAATCCGTACGGCTACACCAAGCACACGGGCGCGTACGTGCTGGCGCAGCGGATCCTGGAAGGCCTCGCGCCAAGCTACGACAACGTGTTCTTCGCCAACGGCGTCTTTCCGCCCGGCAGCAAGACGCCCAAGTACGTGCGCGCCACGACACATCTGCTGACTCCGACCACGCTCGCGGAGCACAAAGCGACGGGGCACTGGTGGAAGCGCGAGTACATCGGTCCGCACCTGCACGCGATGACGGGCCACGCCACCTTCTGGAACGAAATGTTCCTCGAGCCCGAGCGCTGGCACTTCGAGGACGTGGTGTGGCGGCGCCGCAGCCGTTTGTCGAACATCCACACGCGCATGCGCGCCGGCGACAACGTGCACGACGCGGTGCTCGTGGATGCACCGGAGCTCGCGCCCTACCGCGAGCGCTTCTGGGACGAATTCATCGCCGCGGTGCAGGCGCAGGATCGAACGACGTGGGCGTCGTTGCCGGATCTGGTCCACTCGCTGCGCGCGCGCTACTCGCGCGAAGATCTCGTCGCGTTCGAGCGCCTACTAGGCCGCTACAGCTTCGCGCTCTCGCTCGGCCTCGACCCGCTGTTCTTCGACGCCGGGTTTCTCGTCGTGTTCGGGCTGACCAAGCCGAAGCTCGACGTGAAGTCCTACTTTCATCTGCAGATGCTGTGTCACCTCGTGATTTGCGAGGGCCGCGCGCGCTTCGAGAGCGTGATCGCAGAGCCCATGCGCGCAGCGGAGCTGGTTCCCACGCTGACGGTCGCGAGCGGCTACTACTGCGCCGGCATCTTCCGCTACGACATCCTGATCTACGAAGCCCAGAAGCTGCGCCTGCTCACCGCCGTGATGGAGCCGAAGCGCACGCAGTTCTCGTTCAAGAACGAGAAGCTGACCGAGCGCATGGACGAGATCGCCAAGCGCATCTTCGGCGTAGTCGAGATCGTCCACTTCCTCCGCGAGCAGTTCAAAGGCCCCCGCTTCGAACGCGAACAACCCGAGCGCTACCCGAGCTTCAGGTTGGATCCATCGGGGGTGGTAGTGCGGGACGATGCAACTGACGCCAAGACAGTCACCTGACACGCGGTCCGGGCGGGGGAGTCGGTCCGGCGCTCAAACAGCGCGGCCCGCGGTCAGCGTTTCGGCGCGTTTCCGCGATCACGCCCCGGCGCGGTCGCGAACTCGCGGCGGACCGACTCCCCCGCCCAGCCGGTCCCCTCCCCCACTTCGTCGGAGACAGCAGACCCCGACGGGCAGGGACAGCTAGACGCGTCGATTTTGCGTCGAGCCGCGAGCGCGCCCGCAGCGGGGCGAGGGAGCGTACTTTCTGTACGTGACCGAACCCCGCGAGGACGTAAGCCGCGGATCGAGGCAAAGGCGGCGCGTCGTGGTAACATGCAAAAATGTATGAGCAGGCCATGCGGGCTCGCGCGCTCGAACGCTTGCTGCTCGATCTGTATGCGCAGAACCAGCTGTTTGGGACGGTGCACACGTGCATCGGACAGGAGCTGTGCGCGACCGCGCTGCACCCGCACCTGCAGGCCGGTCACGACGCCTTCTTCGGCACGCATCGCTGCCACGGGCACTACGTAGCGCACGGCGCACCGATCGACGGCTTCCTCGCTGAGCTGATGGGCCGGGAAGGCGCCGTTTGCCAAGGGCGCGGTGGCAGCCAGCACTTGCACTGGCAGCGCTTCTTCAGCTCGGGCATTCAAGGTGGCACCGCCCTCTTGGCGACGGGCTTCGCGTGGGCCCAGAAGCTGCGTGGTGAAGCGGCGATTGCGGTCGCGCAGCTCGGTGATGGCACGCTCGGCGAAGGCGCGGTCTACGAAGCGTTCACGTTCGCGAGCTTGCTGCAGGCGCCGGTGCTGTTTCTACTGGAGTGGAACGGCTACGCGCAGTCGACCGATGTGACGCGCACGACGCCAGGCGACCTCACCCAGCGCATCGCGGGCTTCGGCCTGCGCGCCGTGCAGGCAGACGACCGCAAGCCCGAAGAGCTGTTCACGATCATGCGCGACGCGGTTGCAACCGTGCGTGGCGGCGAGCCGCTCGTGTTGATCGTCAAGACGCGGCGCCTGATGGCGCACAGCAAAGGCGACGACGATCGCCCGAAAGAGCTGATCGAAGCGCTCTGGCGCGAAGACCCGCTCTCGCTGCACATCGCCGAGCACGGCCTGACGGCGCGCTACGACGAGATCGCAGCCGAGCTGCGCGCGATCGCAGACGACGTGATCGCCCGGCCGAAGGTCGCGCTCGGCAACGTCGATGCGCTGCCACCCGGACGTCGCCGCGTCGCGAGTCGCGAGCTGCATGCGGATCTCGCGGAGCAGCCACACCAGCGTGTAGTCAGCGAGCTCAACCGCGCGCTGCACGAGCTGATGACGCAGCGCGACGAGCTGGTGTTGGTGGGCGAAGACCTGGCTGACCCGTACGGCGGTGCGTTCAAGGTCACGCGCGGCCTGTCCACGCGCTTTCCGACACGCGTGTTCTCCACACCCATCAGTGAGGCCGCGATTGCCGGCGTGAGCAACGGGCTCGCGCTCGCGGGGCTGCGGCCGGTCGCCGAGATCATGTTCGCCGACTTCACGCTGCTCGCGGCGGATCAAATCATCAACCACGCCGCCAAGACGCACTTCATGTACGGCGGCCAGGTCACGTGTCCAACTGTCGTGCGCATCGCGTCGGGCGGCCGGCGCGGCTACGGGCCCACGCACAGCCAGAGCCCCGAGAGCTTGTTCTGCGGTGTCGCCGGCCTGCGTGTGGTGGCCCTCTCGCACCGTCACCTGCCGGGCGTGCTCTTGCGTGCCGTGCTCGACGAAGACGCGCCCACGTTGTTCGTGGAGAACAAGCTGCTCTATACGAAGGAACCCGCGAGCGCCCTGCCCTTCAACTTGCGCGCGCTGCCGCTGGACGCTGCACCCGGTGCGCTGCCCGCGCTCGCGTACGTGCCGGCCGAAGGCTTGCCCGCACAGATCACGATGGTCACCTACGGCGGCATGACGGAGATCGTCGAAGCCGCAATGCAGCAGCTGTTCGTCGAGGAAGAGCTCGAGCACGACTACTTCGTGTTGACGCAGCTCTGGCCGCTCGACCCGCAGGCGATCGCGCAGTCGGTGGCGCGCACGCGGCGGCTGCTGGTCGTGGAGGAAGGCCCGTCGGCACACGGCATCGGCGCGAGCGTGATCGCCGCAGTCGCCGAGACCCTCGGCGCGGCTGCTTTTGCGAGCCGAGCGCTCGGTGCGCTGCCCGTTCCGATTCCAAGCGCGCGTCATCTCGAAGATGCCGTGCTGCCTTCTTCCGCCAGCGTCGCTGCGGCAGTGCGGGCCCTCCTGTGAGCCACGTGTAAACGCCGAAAGCCAAGAACCGTCATGGACCACGAGCTCCTGAAAGCCCCACGCGAAGGCGCGAGCGACGACACCGTGAAGGTGGTGCGCTGGCTCGTGGCCGCCGGTACGCGCGTCGCGCGCGGCGAGCCGGTGGTGGAGATCGAGACCAGCAAGGCCGCGATCGTGATCGAAGCTCACCGCGACGGCTTTCTCGATCCGCTCGCGACGCTCGGTCAACGGGTCGACGTCGGAGCGGCGCTGGCAGCGATCACGGACAGCCCGCGTGCGCGGGTCCCGGCATTCGTTGCAGCTGTCAGTGGCGCGACGATATCCAACAAAGCGCGCGCGCTCATGCAGGCGAGCGGCCTCGGCGAAGCGGACTTCCCCGGGCTCGCGGTGGTGCGCGTGATCGACGTCGAGCGCGTGGCTGCTGCTCGCAGCGGCGCCGCTCCGGGAACGTCGACGGGCACGGCCTCCGCCGTCAGCAGCACACCGCGCTTTCTCGGCGAGCTGCTCGACCCTTCCGCCGACTGGGACGCCGCGCTGCGCGAGCCCTTTCACGTGGAGCTAGAAGCGCATCTGACCGCGCTGCGCAAGCGTCTCAAGGCCAAGTTCCACCGCCACGTGCCGATCGGCACGCTGCTGCACGATCGCTGGGAGCTCGCACGCGAATACGGCTTCGGAGAAGGCAGCTCCGTGTTCGACGAGTGCGTGATCTTCGGCGACGTGCAGCTCGGCGCACACTGCTGGGTCGGACCGTATACGATCCTGGACGCTGCCCACGCGCCGCTGTCCATCGGCGAGTACACGTCGATCGGCAGCGGCTGTCACGTGTACACCCACAACACGATCGAGCGTGCGCTGACCGGTGGCAAAGCAGCGATGTTCACGCGCGCGACGAGCATCGGGCGGTGTTGCTTCGTGTCACCGCTCTCGATCATCGGCCCGGGCACCGTGCTCGGTGATCACACGTTCGTGGCCGCGGGCAGCTTCGTGCAGGGCGAGTTTCCGAGCCACAGCTTCCTCGCCGGCAGTCCGGCGCGCCGCGTAGGCCGGGTGGAGATCCGCGGCGATCGCGCGTTGCTCGTGCGCGAACACGACGACGACCAAGACTGAGGCGAACGTGAGCGCGGCCACGACTGAAACGCGCGCCAAGCGCGAAAAACTCGCGTTTTTACGGTCGCGAAAAGTCGCCGAAACGCCGACCCGGCTATGTGGGATGCCAGAGAGCACCGCACATGACCACCGTAAAGGCCGAGCCGGCCGACATCGAGATTGACCTGAAACGCACCGCGCTGGTCTTGATCGACATGCAGCGCGACTTTTTGTTGCCGGGCGGTTTCGGCGAGACGCTCGGCAACGACGTATCGCTCTTGGGCAAAGTGGTCGCCCCGCTCGGGCGCGTGCTGAGCGCGTTCCGCTCGCTGCAGCTGCCGATCATTCACACCCGCGAAGGTCACAAGCCCGATCTCTCGGATGCACCGCCCGCCAAGCTCGAGCGCGGCACACCGAGCAAGCGCATCGGTGACCCGGGCCCGATGGGTCGCATCTTGATCCGCGGCGAAGCGGGCCACGATCTGATCCCCGAGCTGTACCCGATCGCGGGCGAAGTCGTGATCGACAAGCCTGGCAAGGGCGCGTTCTACGCGACCGAGCTTCAGTCGGTGTTGGTCGATCGCGAGATCGAGAATCTGATCGTGACTGGGGTCACGACCGAGGTGTGCGTGCACACGACCGTGCGCGAAGCCAACGATCGCGGCTATCGCTGCATCGTTCCTGCTGACTGCTGCGGTTCCTACTTCCCGGAGTTTCACGCCGCGGGCCTGGCAATGATCAAGGCCCAAGGCGGAATCTTCGGTTGGGTCACGGACTCGTCACGACTGCTCGCCGCCATCAGTTGAAGAAAGAACAGGTTCGGCCATGCCCAGCGCGATCCCAAGCTCGACCACGAAACCTGCGATCTGGACGAAGGGCGACTGGAACGCCTACTTCGGCTTCGGAACCAACATTCTCGTCAACCTGTTGGTGTTGACCGGGTTGTTGCGGTTCGTCCTGAAGATGCCGGACGAGCTGGTGTTCGGCCGCATCCTGCCGGCAACCGGGTTGATGCTGTGCTTGAGCACGCTGTACTACGCGCGCCTCGCGTACAAGCTGGCAGAAGAAACGGGACGCGACGACGTGTGCGCGTTGCCGTCGGGCATCAGCGTGCCACACATGTTCGTGGTCACGTTCGTGATCATGCTGCCGATCGCGCTCAAGACCGGCGATCCCGTGAAGGGCTGGGAAGCCGGCCTGACCTGGGTCTTCCTGCAGAGTTTCGTGCTCATGATCGGCGGCTTCATCGCGCCGGTAATTCGCAAGATCACGCCGCGCGCAGCGTTGCTCGGCACGCTCGCTGGCGTATCGATCGCGTTCATCTCCATGCGCCCCGCGATGGAGATGTTCATGACGCCGGTGATCGGCGTGACCTGCTTTCTGATCATCTTGGCGAGCTGGTTCGGCGGCGTGCGCTATTTCAAGGGCATTCCGGCGGGCCTCGTTGCGATCGGCGTTGGCACCGCCATCGCCTGGGGCTCGAACGCGTTCGGGCTGAACTACGGCGGCATGAGCGTGGCCAAGCTCAGTGCATCGCTCGCGGCGTTCCACGTCGCGGTGCCGACGCCCGCGTTCAGCCACGTCTTCGGCGGCTTTCAGTTCCTGGGCGTGATCCTGGTGACCGCGATTCCCTTCGGCATCTACGACCTGGTCGAGGCCATGGACAACGTGGAGAGCGCAGCCGTTGCAGGTGACAGCTACCCAACCACGCGTGTGCTCACGGCCGACGGCGTCGTCAGCTTGATCGGTTGCATGATGGGCAATCCGTTCATCAACGCGGTGTACATCGGCCACCCTGGCTGGAAGGCGATGGGCGGACGCATCGGCTACTCGGCGGCCACCGGCGTCACGGTGATCATTCTTTCCTGGCTCGGCATCATCTCGGTGATGGTGTCGCTCGTGCCTGTGGTCGCGATCTCGCCGATCCTGCTCTACATCGGCATGCTGATCGGCGCGCAAGCGTTCCAAGAGACGCCGAAGCGTCACGCGCCCGCGATCATCCTCGCGCTCACGCCGCACTTGGCGGCGTGGGGCAAGCTGCAGATCGACAACGCGCTCGGCGCGGCCGGCACCAACGCGCACGCCGTCGGCCTCGACAAGCTCAGCCAAGTCGGCGTGCTCTACGAAGGCCTCTCGATCATGGGCGGCGGCGCGATCATCGGTGGCCTGATTCTCGGCGCGATCGGCGTATTCGTGATCGACCGCGATTTCACGAAGGCAGCCGCGTTCGCGCTGGCAGCTGCCGTGCTCCCGTTCTTCGGCTTCATGCACGGCGAAGCGATCGGCATCGGACAGACGCCCGTGGTCGCTTTCAGCTACTTCGGCGTATCCGTGATGCTGTTAGCCTGTGCCAAGCTCGGCGCCGTGGTCCCGCTGACTGCCGAACAACGCCAGCCCGACGACCTGTTGCAGGAGGCGCTGCCCGCGCCCGCGGAGTGATGAAAACGCATGGCTAACTTGCTCGTAAAACAATCCGAACCTTATGCCTGGCCGTACAACGGCAACCTTCGCCCCGACAACACCGCCCTAGTCGTGATCGACATGCAGACGGACTTTTGCGGCAAGGGCGGCTACGTCGACTTGATGGGCTACGACATCTCGCAGACGCGAGCGTGCATCGAGCCGATCTCCGCCGTGCTGCGTGCGATGCGCAAAGGCGGCTACCACGTGATGCACACGCGCGAAGGACACCGCGCGGATCTCTCGGATCTACCGGCGAACAAGCGCTGGCGCTCGCGACAGCTCGGCGCAGGCATCGGTGATCCGGGCCCTGCGGGTCGCGTGCTGGTGCGCGGCGAAGCGGGCTGGAACATCATCCCTGAGCTCGCGCCCTTCCCCGGTGAGCCGATCATCGACAAGCCCGGCAAGGGCTCGTTCTACGCGACCGACTTCGAGATGCTGCTGCGCTTGCGCGGCATCCAGAACATCGTGCTGACCGGCATCACGACCGACGTCTGCGTGCACACGACCATGCGCGAGGCCAACGATCGCGGCTTCGAGTGCTTGCTGCTCTCGGACTGCTGCGCGGCGACGGACATGGGCAATCACTTGGCTGCGCTGCACATGGTGAAGATGCAGGGCGGCGTGTTTGGTGCAGTCGCGACATCGCGCGCCTTGCTGGAGGAGATCGGATGAAGTACGTTCGCGAACCGCCGCATGTTGAGTCCCGATCGCTTGGTGCTGCGCGACTTGTTCGGAACGGATGCGAAGCCGCGCTTCGCTGAGCTGGCGTGGCAGCCGTTCCATGAAGGCGTCGAGATCGTGCGCTTGCACGGCGATGGCAGCGTGGGTCCGTCGGCGGCGCTGTTGCGCTATCAGCCGGGCGCCAGCATTCCTACGCATAAGCACAGCGGCTACGAGCACATCCTCGTTCTGGCCGGTGCGCAGCGCGATCAGCGCGAGCGCTACGACGTCGGCACGCTGGTGATCCACGGACACGACACGGAGCACACGGTCGCGAGCGAAGACGGCTGCGTCGTGCTCGCGATCTGGCAAGCGCCCGTTCGCTTCACCGGGTTGCGGGTTCGCGTTGGCGAACCCGAGCGGGTTCGCGTTGGCGAACCCGAGGAGGAGACACCGTGACCGTGACGTGGTCGGCAACTGACGGCGGCTTGGATCTCAGCACCTTGCGCGACGCCTACGCCTCGGGCGATCTCGACCCGGAACGGCTGGTCGAGGCGCTGTACGCACGCATCGCCCAGGGTCGCGATCCCAACGTGTGGATCCACCTGCTGCCCAAGGACGCGGTGCTCGCTCGCGCGCGCGCGCTCGGCACGTATGCCAAAGATCCGCGCCTGCCGCTGTGGGGCATTCCGTTTGCGATCAAGGACAACATCGATCTCGCGGGCGTCCCGACGACCGCAGGGTGTCCCGACTTCGCGTACGTGCCCGAGGAGTCGGCGCCTGCGGTGGAACGTTTGCTCGCTGCGGGCGCGCTGTGCCTCGGCAAGACGAACATGGACCAGTTCGCCACGGGCCTCGTCGGCACACGCTCTCCGTACGGTGCGTGCCACAACGTATTCGATCCCGCCTACGTGTCCGGCGGCTCGAGCTCGGGTTCCGGCGTTGCTGTGGCTGCGGGCCATGTCACGTTCGCGCTCGGCACCGACACAGCAGGCTCCGGTCGCGTCCCGGCCGGGCTCAACAATGTCGTCGGGCTCAAGCCCACGCGCGCGCTGATCTCGACTGAAGGCGTGGTGCCTGCGTGCCGTTCGCTCGACTGCGTGTCGGTGTTCGCGCTGCGCTGCGACGACGCGGCCGCCGTGCGTGAGATCATGCATGACGACGGAGTGCCCTCACTCGCTGTCGCAGCTGCTCCACCGCGCTTTCGCTTCGGCACTCCGCGCGCAGCGCAGCTCGAGTTCTTCGGCGACGCCGAGGCCGAGCGCTGCTACGCGCAGGCCCTGGCCACGCTACGCGAGCTCGGTGGCACGCCAGTCGAGCTGGACTGGGCGCCCTTCGCCGAGATCGGCGGCCTTCTGTACGGCGGACCGTGGCTTGCCGAGCGCGTGCTCGCCGTGGGCGACTTCATTCGCCAGCATCCGAATGCCTGCTTGCCCACCACGCGCGGCATCATCATGGCGGGCGAGCGCTTCAGCGCAGCCGACACGTTTCGCGCGTCGTACGAGCTGGAGCATTTGCGCGCGCGCGTGGAGAGCAGCTGGAACGAGATCGAAGTCATGGTCCTGCCCACCGCGCCGACCATCTACAAGATCGAAGACGACGAGCGCGATCCGCGCATGTACAACGATCGCCTCGGCATCTACACGCGCTTCGTGAACTTCCTGGGTTATCCGGCGCTAGCCGTGCCCGCAGGCTTCAAGCCCGGTGGCCTTCCGTTCGGCGTCACGCTGGTCATGCCCTGCGGCAAGGATCGCGAGCTCGATGCGTTCGGTCTCGGCTTCCAAGAACGCCTGGACCTCGGCGCCGGCCGCTCGCGCCTGCGGCGTTCGCGCCCAGAGGCTTCTGCGACACCGAGCGCGGGACCGACACCGACAGTGCGCCTCGCCGTCGTCGGCGCGCACCTGCGTGGCCTTCCGCTCAATCACCAGCTGGTCGATGCCGGCGCGAGCTTCGTGAAGCAGACGCGCACCGCGCCCGCCTACAAGCTGTTCGTGCTCGCGGGAACGAAGCCGCTGAAGCCGGGCCTGCTGCGCGTGTCGAGCGGCGGCGCGGCGATCGAGATCGAGCTTTGGGACGTTCCGGTCTCGGCCTTCGGTGCGTTCGTAGGCGGCATCGCGGCACCGCTCGGCATCGGAACACTGACCTGTGAAGACGGCGAGTCGGTGAAGGGCTTCGTCTGCGAGAGCTACGCGCTCGAAGCCGCCGAGGACATCACTGCCCTCGGCGGCTTTCGTGCGTATCTAGCTAAGTCCAAGTGAGTGGCGGGACATTCGACTACTTGAGCAGCTGCGTACCCAGGTAGATGGCGTCGCTGTTGCCGGGGCCGATCTTGGTGTGCGTGAAACCGAGCGCGATGCGCGCACCGTACGCCGCGATCGGATAGCCCAGCTGCACCTCGATCGAGGTCGCCGTATCGCTGTTCTTGATCTTCGCGCCCTGCAAGCGCACGAGCGGTTGCAGCTTACCGGGCCCAATCTCCTGCGGGAACAGGAAGCTGGCCAGGGCCAGGTACGAGTGCGTGTAGAGCTCGTTGGCACCCGTGTACTTGTAGAATGCGCCTTCGAGGTCGAGCGTGCCGGCGTCGAATTTCTTCTCAAACAGAATGTCCGCGTTGAACTCGCCGTAGTCGTCGGGCTTAGCAGGAGCCGTGGCCGGCGTAGTAGTCGGCGCAAACGTCGAGCCGTTCTTCTTGAACTGCGCGCCGATACCGATCGCGAGGACATCCTTACCGCCATAGTACGTGCTGCTGTGGTAGTAGCCCGGCTCGGGATTGATCAAGCTCAGGTTCAAGCGACCGGACCACAGCGGCTTGCTTGTGGGGTCGTGCAGATCGAACGCGCTGGCGTAGTACTTGAACAGGCCGCCTTCGGCCTGGCCCCAGATCGTGACGCCGTCGTTACGACCTTGCGGTCCCTCGCGCGGGCCGACGAAGGAGCCCTGCGCGTGGCCGCCGCCTAGGCCGCCCGGGACGAACGTGCCGGGATACGCCACCGGTGCTTCGAACCACGTGCCGCTGAAGTTCGCACGGTCTGAGGGAACGAGCATGCGACCGACCCACACGTGGAACGGATCGGTGATGTCGAAGCGACCGATCGCGTCCAACAACGTAACGGGCGCGTTCATCGTGCCGTTGCCGAAGCCGGTGACCACATTGCCGGTCAAGCCGATCTTGTCCGTGATCGCCCCGTCCAAGTGGATCTCGAGAGCTCCGCTCTCGCCGAGGTGCTTGGCCTTCGTGTCATACGTGCCGACCATGTTCGCCCACGCGTCTAGCGTGATCGCCTTCTTCGTCGGATCCTCGGCCGGAGGCGGAGGCGGAGCAGGCGGCGGCGGAGGCTCCGCCATGGGCGCCGGAGCTGCGACTTCGGCAGGCGCGGGAGCTGGCGCTGCGGGTTCCGGTGCCGGCGTTGGCGCAGCAGGTGGCGCCGCGACCGCGGGCGCAGCAGGAGCTGCAGCTTCCGGAGGCGGCGTCTGTGCGTGCGCAGCGAACGGCGCCGCTAGCCAAGTGAGCGCGGCGAACAAGCTGCCCGCCCGCGATGCGTTGCGTACATGGATCGTGATCGATGTTTGTTTCATAAGCTTCTCTCGTCGTGCTGGGACGTGACACCTCGCAACGCGCGAGTACGTTCGTCCCGCTTACAAGAGCTGCATTAGTCAGCACGAATGAACGGCGTGTTTCGCACGCATGAATATTCGCGATGCAGGACTCGACTTCGTCACTTTCGTCGCCAAGGGAACCGAAATAGGCGTGTTCTGCCGCCATCAGCGGCGGGCTGACCTGCTGCGATCGTGATCGCGACGATCGTCGCAGCTCGCGATGTTCTGCGCGGGTGTCAGCCTATTTACGGCCTCGTAGCAAACCGGAAACAAGAACCATGTTCTGTTTCCGTACGTTGTCCGAACAACGAAAACCCTTGCCCGCGAGGCCCTCGTGACGCGCCAAACCCTGACTCAAACCCTCTCGTTACTGGCTGCTATCGTCTACATCGGCTGCGCCGGCGATAAGCCGGCGCCCGAGCCCGAACCCGCCGCTGCGCCTGCACCTGCCGCACCCGCCGCGCCGCCACCCACGCCCGAACCCGCTCCGCCACCGAAAGCTGCGCCGCTACGCGTCGCGTACAGCGACTGGCCGGGCTGGACCGCATTCGAAGTCGGCATCCAGAAAGGTTGGTTCAAGGAAGCCGGCCTCGACGTCGAGTTCTCCTGGTTCGACTACCTGCCGTCGATGGAAGCGTTCAGCGCCGGCAAGGTCGACGCTGTGATGGTGACGAACGGTGATGCGCTGGTGACCGGTGCAACCGGCGCGAAGAGCAAGATGATCTTGGTCACCGACTACAGCAACGGCAACGACAAGGTGATCGCGAAGCCCGGCATCAAGAGCCTGAAAGATCTCAAGGGCAAGAAGGTCGGTCTCGAGCTAACGCTGGTCGAGCACTTGCTGCTGCTGCAGGGCTTGCAGAAGGTCGGTTTGAAGCAATCCGACGTGACCCTCGTGAACTTCAAGACGCCGGAGACGCCGCAAGCGCTGACGTCTGGTCAGGTCGACGCCGTCGCCGCGTGGTACCCGACCTCGAGTCAAGCGCTCACGATGGCCGGCTCGAAAGCGATCTGGACCAGCGCCGACGTGCCCGGCTTGATCTACGACACGGTCGTGGTCAGCCCGCAGAGCCTCGCGCAGCGCAAAGCGGACTGGAAGAAGTTCGTCAAGGTTTGGTACCGCATCTCGGACTTCGTGCGTGATCCCGCGACGCAGGCCGAAGCGGTGAAGATCATGGCGGCGAAAGTCGGCGTGAAACCCGAAGAATACGCGGCCGCAATGCCTGGCACGTTCTTCTTGTCGTTGGCCGACGCGAAGAAGCGCTTCGTCAAAGGTCCGGGGCTCGACTCTCTGTATGGCTCCAGCAAAACAGCTGACGACTTCAACGTGGCGAACAAGGTGTACGCCGCGCCGCAGGCGATCGACGAGTACATCGAGCCCGAGCTGATCAACGGTCTGTAAAGAACGGGAAACGTTGCGCATGGCTCACGGGACTCACGACTCCGACTGGTTTGCAGTGCGAAAGCCCCTGCCCGAGAAGCGCTCACGCGTGCTCTCGGTGCTGGCGTTCGTGCTGCCGCTCGGGCTCTGGAGCCTCGTGAGCTATGTGCCGTTCATCTGGCACCCGCTGGTTCAAGTGGAGAACCCGGGCAGCGTGGACTACTTCGTGAAGGACATGCTGATCGAGAAAGAGGTGTTCGCGAAGGAGAACGCCACGGCCCTCGTGAAGCACGCGGCGCTCGCCACCGGTCATCCGAAGAACCCGATCTACCTGCCTGCGCCGCACGAGGTCGCGCGAGCGATGTACACGGCGTTTCGCACGCCACCGCGCCTGCCGTCCGAGCCCTGGCTGCACCAGAGCCTGTGGCAAAGCATTCAGGTGATCTTCTGGGGCTTCTTTCTCTCGTCGCTGGTGGGCGTGCCACTCGGCATCCTGGGCGGCACGTTCGACATCTTCGCGAAGCTGCAGGAGCCGTTCATCGAGTTCTTTCGCTACCTGCCGGCACCGGCCTTCGGTGCGCTCTGCGTCGCGGTGCTCGGCATCTACGACGCGCCGAAGATCGCGATCATCTTCATCGGCACGTTCTTTCAGCAGGTGCTCGTCGTCTCGAACACCACGCGCAAGCTCGAGATCCCGATGATCGAAGCGGCGCAGACCCTGGGTGCGAATCGCCGCCAGCTGATCTTTCGCGTGGTCGTGCCCGGTGTGATCGTCGATCTCTACACGGACATGCGCATCCTGCTCGGCTGGGCGTGGACGTACTTGATCGTGGCCGAGATGGTGGGCACCACCAGCGGCATCACCTATTTCATCAACCAGCAGGCGCGCTACCGCAATTACGAGAACGTGTACGCCGCGATCATCTTGATCGGCGTGATCGGCTTGACCAGCGACATCGCGCTGGCGCGCTTCGGCCGCGTGCTCTTCCCCTGGCGCGCAGAGGCTCGCAAGTCCGTCTTTCGCGCGTGGTTCCGGGAACGTAAAGCGGCTCGCGCGGCGCGTGCGGCAACCGAAGGCGCACCCGCGTGATGCACGGACTAGCCGAAAAGGAGCAAACGGTTGCAGCTGACCCAGCGAGTCAGCCCGCGCGCCCCAGCTACCGCGACCAGGCACCGGAGGTCGCCGCGCGCTTCGCTCGCATCTACCAGCGGCCCGTGGTGCTCGAAGTGAAGGGCCTCGACAAGCGCTTCGAGTCCGAAGCTGGCCCGGTCAACGCGCTTCAGAACATCTCGTTTCGCGCGCACCGCCGCGAGCTGATCTGCGTGATCGGCCCGTCGGGCTGCGGAAAGTCCACGCTGATCCGGATCCTCGCCGGGCTCGACAGTGCGACGGGTGGCGAGACCCTGCTCGATGGCCACCCGGTGCGCGGCCCGGGCCCGGATCGCGGCATGGTCTTTCAGGGGTACACGCTGTTCCCGTGGCGCACCGTGCTGCAGAACGTGATGTTCGGTCCCGAGATGCGCGGCCTCGGCTACACCACCGCGCGCGACGAGGCCATGGAGTGGGTCGAGATCGTCGGTCTCGGTCGCTTCGCCAACGCGTATCCGCATCAACTCTCCGGCGGCATGAAGCAGCGTGTCGCAATCGCCCGTGCGCTCGCCAACAAACCCCGCATTCTGTTCATGGACGAGCCGTTCGCCGCGCTCGATGCCCAGACACGCGCGCAGATGCAGAGCTACCTGCTCGAGCTCTGGAAGAAGGTGGACATCACGGTCGTGTTCGTGACGCATGATCTCGAGGAAGCCGTATACCTCGCCGATCGCATCGTAGTGCTAGATGCGCATCCAGGCCGGGTGCGCGAGATCGTGGAGGTGCCCGTGCCACGACCGCGCACGCGCGAGCAGATGGTCTCGCCGCTGTTCGTCACCACCAAGCAGCACCTCGAGTCGTTGATTCACGGCGTACCCGACGAGACTGCAGTCGAAGCCGCGAGCGAGGATGCCGCCGTGAAGACTCCGATCCGGATGACGCAGGTCGGAGACGATGTCGAGTGAACTCCCTGCAACCTCCCTCAACCCTCGTACGGAGCCGCGCAATGAGCCCAACGCAGATCAAGCCAGAACGCATTCTGCTCGAAGATGAGTTACCCGGTGGCCGAATGCTCTCGTTCGTGCTTCGTCGGCATCAAACGCTGCGCCTGATCGATCGTGAAGGCGGCGCGAACGTCGCTACCTTGCTCTACAACCGCGATCTTCTGCTCGAGCGCTACAACATGCCGGACACGCTCAAGGCGCAGCACATCGCGTTCCTGACCAAGGGCTTCGTGCTGTACTCCGACATGGGCCGCATCTTGTGCTCGATCAGCGAAGACACCTGCGGCTGGCACGACACTGTCACGGGCGTCTCCAACGCTGAATCGGTGCGGCACCAGTACGGCGAGCGCAGCTACCAGACCGCGCGCAACGACTGGTACCGGAACGGCTACGACGAGCTGTTGATCGAGCTCACCAAGTGGGGCCTCGGCGCCCGGGACATCGTGCCGAACCTGAACTTCTTCACGAAGGTCGCACCCGACGAAGTCGGCAACCTCGGCTACGTGCGTGGCCACTCCCAAGCCGGAGCGTTCGTCGATCTGCGCGCGGAGATGAACGTGCTCGTCGTGCTCTCGACCTGTCCACACCCGCTCGATCCCAGCACGAGCTATGCGCCGAAGCCGGTGGGCCTCTGCATCTACGAGAACGATCCGCCTGCGGCCGATGACCCGTGCCGAGTGTCGCGCGTCGAGAACGGGCGCGGCTTCTACAACACCGAACGTATGTTCCTGGGAGCGCCCTAATGCTCAGCGAAAGTAAGCTCGATCCGAAGCACGCGGTTCGCGATGTGACGGTGGCCGCCGGAGATCCGTGGCTCGGCGCGATCAAGCGCGGCCAGATCTTCCGAATCGTCGACCTCGAAGGCAACCAAGCCGTCGACACACTGTTCTTCAACGAGCACGACACCCGCGAGCGCTACAGCGCGAGCGACACGATCCGCATGCAGGGGAACCTGTATCTGACAGCTGGCACGATCCTGCGTGCGAACACCGGCGCGCCGCTGCTCACGCTCATCGCGGACACCTGCGGCAGGCACGACACGCTCGGCGGCGCCTGCTCGTCCGAGAGCAACACCGTGCGCTACGGGCAACACACCAAGTCGATGCACTCGTGCCGGGACAGCTTCCTGCTCGCGATCGCGACCGCCGGCTTGCCGCTCGACAAGCGCGACATCACCAACAACATCAACTTCTTCATGAACGTGCCTGTCACGCCCGCGGGTAAGCTCACGTTCGAAGACGGCATCTCGGCAGGCGGTAAGTACGTCGAGATGCGCGCCGAGATGGACGTGCTTTGCCTGATCTCGAATTGCCCACAACTCAACAACCCCTGCAACGGCTACAACCCCACGCCGATCCGGCTGCTCACCTGGGGCTGAAGATCCATGTTTAGCAAAGTCCTGATCGCCAACCGCGGTGAGATCGCTTGCCGTGTCATTCGTACGCTGCGCAGCATGGGCGTGCGCTCCGTTGCGGTGTACTCCGAGGCCGACGCGCACGCGCTGCACGTAAAACAAGCCGACGAAGCCGTGTGCGTGGGGCCTGCCCAGGTCGCCGCAAGCTACCTGCGCATCGAGCGCATTCTGGAGGCCGCGCGCGAGACGGGCGCGGAGGCCATTCATCCCGGGTACGGCTTTCTGAGCGAGAACGCCGGCTTCGCAGCTGCGTGTGCGGATGCTGGCATCGCGTTCATCGGCCCCTCGCCGGAGCAGATTCGCCGCTTCGGACTCAAGCACGAGGCCCGCGCGCTCGCCGCACAGTGCAACGTTCCACTGCTGCCAGGCACCTCGCTGCTCGCTACGCTCGCGATCGCGCAGAGCGAAGCCGCACGCATCGGCTACCCCGTGATGTTGAAGAGCACCGCCGGTGGCGGAGGCATCGGTCTGCGTGTCTGCCACGATCCGAACGCGCTCGCCGAGGGCTTCGAGGGGGTGCGCCGCTTGAGCAAGAGTCACTTCGAAGGCAGCGGCGTGTTCCTCGAGAAGTATTTGGAAGCAGCACGCCACATCGAGGTGCAGATCTTCGGCGATGGCAAAGGCCGCGTGCTCGCGCTCGGCGAGCGCGACTGCTCGGCACAGCGCCGCAATCAGAAGGTGATCGAGGAGACGCCGGCCCCTGGCCTGTCAGCCGAGACGCGCAGCGCGCTGTTCGAGGCAGCGCTGCGCCTGGCACGCACGGTGAAGTATGCGTCAGCTGGCACGGTCGAGTTCGTGCTCGATGACAAGACCCAGCAGTTCTACTTCTTGGAGGTGAACACGCGCCTGCAGGTCGAGCACGGCGTCACCGAAGAGGTCACCGGCCTCGATCTCGTCGAGTGGATGGTCCGGCAAGCCGCGGGCGAGTTGGAGCTGCCCGAAGCTGCACCAGAGCCCTCTGGCGCCTCGATCCAAGTGCGCTTGTACGCGGAAGACCCCAACAAGCAGTTTCAGCCGAGCACCGGCACGATCACGCAGGTCGTGATTCCCGAGGGCGTGCGCTGGGACGGCTGGATCGAGAACGGCACCGAGGTAACACCGCACTACGATCCGCTGCTCGCGAAGCTGATCGTCAAGGGCAAGTCACGCGCGCAAGCGCTCGAACGCCTGCGCAGCGCGCTCGAAAGAACGCGCATCGACGGCATCGAAGGCAACCTCGCCTATCTGCGCCAGGTGATCAGCGACGACGCCTTCGTGCGCGGAGGCATCACGACACGTCATCTGCAAACGTTCGCGTACGCGCCCAACACCATCGATGTGATCGAAGGCGGAACGCAGAGCACCGTGCAGGACTACCCTGGTCGGCTCGGACACTGGTCAGTCGGCGTACCGCCGTCCGGCCCGATGGACGCCTACGCGTTCCGCATCGCCAACCGCTTGGTCGGCAATGCAGACGGCGCGGCCGCGCTCGAGCTCACGCTCTCGGGGCCGAAGCTAACGTTCAACTGCGACGCCACCATCGCGCTGATGGGCGCAGACATGCAACCACTGCTCGACGGTGTGTCCGTGCAGCGTGGCCGCGCCATCGACGTAGCCGCGGGCGAAACGCTCGAGCTCGGCATGGTCGAGGGCGTCGGCATGCGCACGTACCTCGCGGTGCGCGGCAGCTTCGATGTGCCCGTGTACCTCGGCTCGGCCGCAACGTTCATGCTCGGTCGCTTCGGCGGCCACGGCGGACGCGCGCTGTGCGCAGGCGACGTGCTTCGGATCGGTGCAGCCAGCAGCGGCCCGCGCGGCAAGTCGCGTGCCGCCGTCAGCTTCACACCCGCGGTCTATCCGGACGTCTGGGAGATCGGCGTGCTCTACGGCCCGCATGGTGCGCCCGACTTCTTCACCAAGCGCGACATCGACACGTTCTTCGAAGCCACCTGGGAAGTTCACTACAACTCGGACCGCACCGGCATCCGCTTGATCGGCCCAAAGCCCGAGTGGGCGCGCAAAGACGGCGGCGAAGCGGGCCTGCACCCGAGCAACATCCACGACAACGCCTACGCCATCGGCACCATCGACTACACCGGTGACATGCCGGTGATCCTCGGGCCCGACGGTCCGAGTCTCGGCGGCTTCGTGTGTCCCGCGACGATCGCGAGCGCGGAGCGCTGGAAGATGGGGCAGCTCAAGGCCGGCGACAAGATCCGCTTCGTACGCTGGGACGAAACGCGGGCGAACCAAGCGCGGCAAGCCCAAGAGCAAGAGATCCAGCGCGGCGCAGCGACCCCGATCTCGGAGGGGCCAAGGCGCGCCACCAGCACGCAGGACGCTGTCCTCGAGACGCTCGACGCAACTGACGCGCGCCCTCGCGTGATATACCGCCGCTCGGGCGACGACAACCTGCTGGTCGAGTACGGCCCGATCGAGCTCGACCTGGGCCTGCGTTTCCGCGTGCACCTGCTGATGAGCGCGCTCGAGCGCCGCAGGCCTGCCGGCGTGATCGATCTCACCCCGGGCATTCGCTCGCTGCAGATCCACTTCGACCCGAGCGCGATCCCCACCAGTCAGCTGGTGCGCTTGCTCTCCAACATCGAGCACGAGCTGCCGAGCGTCGACGACATCGAAGTCCCCACGCGGATCGTGCACCTGCCGCTGTCGTGGGAAGACCCGGCGACGCTGCTGGCGATCGAGAAGTACATGCGCTCGGTGCGCAAGGACGCGCCCTGGTGCCCGAGCAACATCGAGTTCATCCGGCGCATCAACGGCCTGCCCAGCGTCGCCGACGTGCAGCGCATCGTCTTCGACGCCAGCTACCTGGTGCTCGGCCTCGGCGATGTGTACCTGGGCGCGCCTGTCGCCACGCCGATCGATCCACGCCATCGCCTGGTCACGACCAAGTACAACCCCGCGCGCACCTGGACGCCCGAGAACGCCGTTGGCATCGGCGGCGCGTACCTGTGCGTGTACGGCATGGAAGGCCCCGGCGGCTATCAGTTCGTCGGCCGCACGCTGCAGATGTGGAACACGCATCGCAGCACCCGCGACTTCGTGCCCGGCAAGCCGTGGCTCTTGCGCTTCTTCGATCAGCTGCGCTTCTACCCCGTTGCAGCAGACGAGCTGTTAGCGATGCGCGCGGACTTTTTGGCGGGCAAGCACACGCTACGAATCGAGGAAGAGGCGTTCAACTTCCGGCGCTACCGCGAGTTCTTGGCCCGCGAAGAACCCGGCATCAGCGCGTTCAAAGCCACGCAGAACGCAGCCTTCGTCGCAGAGCGCGAGCGCTGGGCCGCCGCGGGCCAAGACCTCGGCACTCCGGTGATTGCCGAGACGAGCGGCCCTACCCTGGGCGGCGACGTGCTGCGTCCCGGCACCAGCGCCGTCAAGAGCCCGGTCGCCGGTAGCCTCTGGAAGCACCTAGTCGAGGTCGGCCAGCACGTGACAGCTGGCACCCCAGTCCTGATCGTCGAGGCGATGAAAACCGAAATCACCGTGAAAGCCACGGTCTCCGGCCGCATCCACGATCAGCCCGCGATCCCCGGCTCGACCGTCACGCCCGGCCAAGTCCTGGCCGTGATCGAAAACACCTGAGCCGATGATGATAAGCACCGATGAGCAAGCGCCCGAGCGGCTCAGCTGTCGCCGGACGCGGCTGCCTCGACGGCGCGCAGCAGAGCCTCGGTGTCGGGCGCATGGAGCTCGTGCAGGTCACCGGGCACGACGGACAGCGTGAGCTGCGCGTGAGCAGCTGCAAACCTAGCGGCGCTCGACTCGACGACATCGCGGGTGACCCATGGATCCTTCTCCGCGCTGCCGATGTAGAGCGTGACGCCGCTCGCCGCCGCGTAGTCGGCGTCGGGCAGCGGTGTCGCTGCACCCGTGAATGCGAGGACGTGCTGCGGACGAGCCGCCGTTCGCGATAGCCACGTGAGCGCCAGGCACGCGCCCTGCGAAAACCCGACGACGATGATACGCCGTGCGTCCAGCGTGCTCGCGAGCTTCTGCCACAGTGCGTCCACGACGGAGAGCGCGCTGTCGAGCCAGGGCTGGTTCTCGGCGAGCGGCGCGAGGAAGCCTTTCGGGTACCAGGTGTTGTCCCTCGCTTGCGGCGCAACGAAGGCGACGTCGTTGCGCGTCTCGAGGCGGCGCTGCAGATCGGCTGCGAAGCGGTCGGCGCTTGCGCCTCGGCCGTGAAGGGCGAGCACGACGACCCGCGCATCTTCGATCGGTGCGCCGCGCCAAGTCACGGTCATCGCGGCATGTGGACCTTGCGCTCCGCTCGGCACAACGCTGCGTAGCGTGTGAAGAGACGGGCGCCTGTCGTGCAGCGCGTCGTCGAGCAGGGTGACGAGCGCGTTTCGATCGATCGCGCGAGGATTCGGATAGCGCGCCAGGAGCACCTCATCGACGACGCGCAGCGCCTGTGCTGCCGTGACACCTAGTGCGCGCAGCGAGGTCGCAAGACCGAGGGAGCGCTGCAGATCGTAGATGAATGCCGGCGGGTCATCCGTGTTCCAGGCGCGTGCGAGCAGCTGCACCGTTTCGGGGACCGCGGGTGCATTGAAGCCGAGCGTGTACGGCAAGAGCGTCGCGTGCGTGCGCGCGTGCGGCGTGCCGAGCGTGCCGCCGAGCACGTGCGCGAGCTTGTGATGCAGCCCCATGCTTGCAGCGCCGAGCGACAGCGACGCCAGCGAAGCTCCCCGGAGCGCGAGCGTACGGCCCGCCAAGTCTTGCGGGTCTTTGGCAATCGTAGTGATACCCGCGATCAGAAGCGAGAGGCTGTCTTCGGCGGCGCGGCGTGCCTCGGGCGTGGCATCGTTCGCATACAAGGCTTCCACGCTGTGAGCGAGGGCGTTCCACAGGCTGTCGAGCGACAGCGCGCGATCGAGGGCGAGCGTGAGCGAGGGGTCGTAGACGACCAGGCGCGGGCGTACGCGGTCGTCGCGGCCCGTCAGTTTGCGCTCGTCGCGCGTGATGCCCCAGATGTTGGTGCGCTCGGAGCCCGCATATGTCGTGGGCACCGCCGCGATCTTCACCGGTAGCTCGAGCGCAATCGCCTTGGCAATGCCGATCGGCGTGCCGCCTCCGTGCGCGAGCACCCAGTCGACTCCATCGGTACGCGCACGCGCGACGGCCGCAGCCGCGACTTCGGCGGGCACCTGCGGGCGGTCGGTGGTGAACACGAAGGTCGCGCGAGAGCCGAGGGCGTGCGCGATTCGCGCGGCACCCTCGGCGTGTCTGTCCTGCGCGATCAGTAACACGCGCTGTGCACCGAGCTCGATCAGCAGCTCGGCCGTAGCGCTCTCCGCGCCGACGCCGAACACGACTCGATCGGGCTCGCGTGACAGTGTCTCCACGCGTTCAGGAGGCTTTCTTCGTTTGCGCGATGAAGCCGCGCACGTCGGCCGCCGGCTCGGTGTAGAACTTGCCCAGCTTGGCTTCGACGCGCGCGATGTAGTCCTTGCACCATGCGGGCAGGTGCGTGTCGTTGATCGCGAGGAACTCGAGGGTCGAGGCCAAGCGAATGTCGGCGATCGAAGGCGTCGGGCCGTCGCCGATGAAGCCGTCGCGCACGAAGTACGTGCGGAAGACTTCGAGCGGCTCGGCGATGGCGCCTTCGGCGGCGTTGCGTGCAGAGGCCTTGAGCTCGGCGGAGGCTTCCTGCGTTGCGGAGACTTCGCCTGCGTAGCCGGGAAAGCCCATGCGCGGGTAGGTCGAGCGCGCGATCAGCGGGTAGAGCGAGCCGGTGAGATAGAAGTTGGCTGAGTCGATCAGCGCGCGACGCTCGGGATCGGACGGGTAGAGCGCCTCGAGCTTATGCTTGTTCGCGAGGTACATCATGATCGCGCAGCTCTCCCACATGGCGCCGCGGGGATGATCTTTGTGCTCGATCGCAGGCGTGAGGTGTGCAGGGATCTTCGCCATGAACTCGGGCGTGCGCGTCTTGCCCCAGGCATTTTCTTCGGCAAAAGGCAGGTTCGCAGCGCGTAGGAACACGCGAACGGCGAGGTTATTGACGCTGGGCGGAAGCATGTGCAAGTGAGTGGTCATCGGTCTCCGGGTGTTGGGGGTGGCGATTCGGTGCTGCGCGGCGCTCATTCAGCGCTTGCGCCCGAGGTTTTGTTCCGCTGCCAGGCGTCGAGCTTCTCGCGCGCGCGGTTCTTGGCGTTGTCGGTCGCGGTATCATGGCCAGGCATCGGTGCGGTCAGCTCGATCACGTAGCCGTTCGGATCGCGGAAGTAGATCGAGTGGATGAAGTCGTGGTCCGCGATGCCACGCACTTCCATACCGAGCGCTTTGCCCTTGGCCATCATGGCCTGCATGTGCTCGTAGGTGACTTCGAGCGCGATGTGCAGGTCGAAGTCGTGCTGCTCTTTGAACTCGAACGGCATCTGCGGCGCGTCGAAGAACGCGAGAAAGCTGCCGTCGTCGAGCCTGTAGAACGTGTGCAGGTGCTGGCAGGCGCGCCCGGTCTTCGTCACGCCGATTTCGAGCGTGGCCGCGAGCGGCAGGCCCAGGAAGTCTTCATAGAACTTCCGCGTCTGCTCCGAGTCCCGGCAGCGGTACGCGTTGTGGTGCAGGCCCTTGATTCCCGAGACGCTGGAGAGTGCGCGGCTTGTGGTCGTCATGGCGAGTCTTGTTCTCCGGATTACGCGGTGTCGCTGGCGTAGCTGACCGGGGCGGGAGGATAGCTCTGTTACGCGAGCGCGTGAAGCGGCGCGCTCCGCCCGGAGTCGCGGCATGGGCGCTGTCGCGGCGGCGTATTCGCTTGCGTGCATGCTCTCGGGGCGTAGTTAGTAGATCGGTCGCGGCGGCGCGGAGGTGCAACATGGTTCACGCTCTCGGACGTTCTTTCTGCGTGCGGTTGCTGGTCTTCGCGGTGTTGGGGCTCGCCGCCTGCGCCCAGTCATCCGAGCCGCCGGGCGCTGACGGCGGGACCAGCGGCTGCACCTACGCCGGAACGCACTACGCCGTCGGCGAGAGCTTCACGTCCAGCGACGGCTGCAATCAGTGCTCATGCGGAGCCGGCGGCCAGGTCGCCTGTACGGCCCGGGCGTGCGCCGACGGCGGAGCGCCCACGACCCTGCATTGGTACAAGACCTGTGGCGCACCCGTGTGTGGCCCGCAATTCGACGGGCCGACCGGCAAGCCGCTGTGCACGACCGAACACTCGGGCGACAGCTGCAACGCCAAAGGCGCTGAGTGCGACCCGAGTCTGGGCTGCGCGGTGAGCTTGATCTGTGCGGCGAGCGACCCCACGCGCAATCCCGGCGGCTGTCCGATCTCTCGTGCGCGCTTCAAGGACGACATCCGCTACCTCGACGCGCAGGAGCGCGCGCAGGTTGCCGAGCAACTGTTGGCAACGCCCTTGGCGCGCTGGCGCTACAAGCACGACCCGGCGCGGTCCGATCACGTCGGCTTCATCATCGAGGACGTCGAGCCAAGCCCGAGCGTGGACGGGGACAAGGTGAACCTCTACGGCTACACCAGCATGGCCGTGGCCGCGCTGCAGGTGCAGGCCGAGCAGATCCGCGCGCTGCAAGCCGAGCTGCGTGAGCAGCAAAGGCAACTCGCGCGGCTGCAGAGACCGCGCACGCCGCGCCACGACACGAAAGGCAACTGACGGCCGGAGTCGCCCTCGCCCGCGGCTCGTGGACGCCGCGCATTACGACGACGCACTGCACTGGCCGGGCGTGCTTCTTCCGTCAAGCGATCGGGACATGGGCGCTGCGCGACGCGCCGTCACCGTCGAACAAGCGGTGCAGGAGCAACAGGCTGCCCGGCAATACCTCGAGGAAGACCCGGAACTCGTTGAAGCTACCGGCAGCCAAGAGCCCGACATAGAACGCGAGAACGATCCAGCGAAATCCCGACAGCACCGGATCGCGCGAGGGGATCAGAAACACCGTCAACCACAGGCCGGCGTTCGCCCAGAGCACGTGGTTCACTTCGCCAGAGAACAGATAACGGAGGTTGTCAGCGGCGCGATAGTCGAGCGCACCGTTGCCGTCCAAGTGCAGAAAGCTCGTGTGATGAACGGGGCGGCCCACCCCGTGCTCGATCACTAGCCGCAACACGACCCCCGCGATCAGCACGCCGCCGGCCCACCCCATGCGCCAGCGCGGCGTGAAGCCTTCGTAGAACAAGAAGAACAGCGCCATCAGCGCCAGCGTTTCCTTGAACGTGACGGCCATCAGCACCGTGAGCGCCAGCGGCACGACGGCTCGTCGCAGCGCCAAGAGCAAGGTCGCCGCTCCGAAGAAGAGCGACGGCATGTCCCACGGATACCACGTGTTCTCCGCGCGCGGCGTGTTGCAATAGTAGAGCGCCGCGAACGTGCCAAGAAGCAAGAGCGGCGCCGCGCGGCGATCGATGAGCACGTACAAGAGCCCCGTCGCGAAGAAGCACGCAGCGAACAGCGTGGCCACGTGCTCCGCCATGACGCGTCGGTCACGCGCGTAAATCGCACGAGCCAGTGCGGTCGATGCGATCCGTGGCCGCCACTCGGGCCGAATTTCCGCGTAGTGCTTGGGGCCAGCGCTGACGTAGTCGAAACGGCGCATCACGTGCTCGGTCGTCGACTTACGCATGAGGAAGTAGCTGGACGCGGTCGTGCTGAGCAAGAGCCCCAGAAGGACGATGCCACGAACCCATTCGGTGCTCTTCGAAGACGTCGCCGACGCTCGCATGATTCGCGCAGACCATCGCGCGAAACGCACCAGAAGAGAAGGGATTCGCGCAGCGTGACGGCCCCGTGCAGTCGCAAACGGGTCGGATGCTGCTACCCTACCGCTCCTTTCGAGAGAGCCGCGTCGGCGAGTGCACAACAGATTGACGACGATTCCGAAGCACTGGTGGTCGATTGTCGCCATCGTCGTGCTGTTCGACGTGTTCGCGCTGGCGCGGGTCGCGCCCGTGAACAGCTCGCTGCCCGAAAACGACAGCGGCTTGCGGGGCGACCACGATCGCAACGTGCGACGCATCCTCGAGCTCGCCGTGCGGCATGCCGGACAACCCTTCACCGCGGTGTCCGATCACGCGCTCAACTTCAAGCGAAGCCCCGCGCTCTTCATCTTCGTCGCCGAGCTCTTCGTGCGGTTGGGAGCCCGAACGTCGCTGCCCGTCCAGCTGTTTTCGATCGTGCTGTGGGACATCGGCCTGGTCGCGTTTTTCTCGTGGCTGCTACTGCTCTTCGACAGCGCGCTGGCGGCGACGGCGGGCATGCTGTTCTTGATCACCACACCCTTCGCGCTGTTCAACTCGGTTTCTTTGCATCACGAACCGTACGCGTTCGCGTCGTGCAACGTCGCCGTCTACTGCTTCCTGCGACACTTGCGTGAAGAGGCGGATCCGCGTTGGCTGCCGTATGCGTGGCTGGCCTTCTTCGTGTCGTGCCTCAACTACTGGCACTACTACGTCGGCACGTACCTCATGTTCATCGCGCTTCAGGTTCGCGAGAACAAGCTCTCGCTGCGCACTAGCATTCTGATGGCTTCGTCGGCTCTGGCTGGCTTTCTGGTCACGGCGCTGCAGGTCGCCTATGCGAACGGCGGCGTCGGCATCGCGTACCTGAAGCTCACCGACATCCTCGCAGCCCGCAGCCGCGACATCCGCATCGAGGGCACCGAGTGGGATCCGAAGCGCCGCTACCTGTTCCAGGCGCAGATCAACGGGTATCCACACCTCGTGGCGGTGCGCATCCAGCAAATGATGGGCTACTCCACGACGGTGTTCGCCTGGCTGGCAACCATCACGTGCGTGCTCGCCGGCAAGCGCGTGCCACTGGCGACTGCATGGAAGCAGTACCGCTTCCTACCGATCGTGGTGCTCGGCGGTCTGTCGTGGAACCTCATGATGATGCAGCACACCGTGATTCACGAGTTCTCCGGCATGTACGGCTACTTTGCCTGGACTGTGATCGTGACCGGCTGTGCCTTCGAGGTGGTCAGCTTCGCCAGCGCGCAGATCAGCGTGCGCTGGTTGAACGGCGCGCTACTGAGCGCGCTTGCGCTCGCTTTGCTTTACAGCGCCGCCAGTCACGTATACGTGC
This sequence comes from Sandaracinaceae bacterium, assembly GCA_017881055.1. Lineage (GTDB taxonomy): Bacteria > Myxococcota_A > Polyangia > Polyangiales > JAFGIB01 > JADGRF01. Next base: position 28,697 of record JADGRF010000106.1, on the reverse strand, counting down.
CCTTTCTCGAACGCTACGCCACGAACATCGTGACGCCGCCAGCGCCCCGCGTCCCGGCGAACGTGTCGCCCGAGACCAGGCCGAGACATGCGCAGCACCGACCGCGGCCGAGGAAGTAGTCACTGAGCGCGGCCGCGCGTGCTTCGCGAGCCAGGCGTCGCTGTTTTCAGCGACCGGTGGGCAGGTGCTTGGTCCCGCGATCTTCGAACTCGCGCTCGGTCTCGCCCGTGTAGATCTGACGCGGACGATGGATCCGGTTGTCCGGGTCGCGGCGCTGCTCCATCCAGTGCGCAATCCAGCCGGGCAAGCGTCCGAGCGTGAACATCACGGTGAACATCTCCGTAGGGATGCCCATCGCGCGGTAGATGATGCCGCTGTAGAAGTCGACGTTCGGGTACAGCTTGCGCTTGACGAAGTACTCGTCGTGGAGCGCGTACTCCTCGATGTTCTTCGCCAGATCGAGCAGCGGATCGTTGATGCCGAGCTCGGCGAATACGCGGTCGCAGGTTTGCTTCAGCACCTTCGCGCGTGGATCGAAGTTCTTGTATACGCGGTGACCGAAGCCCATGAGCCGGATCTTCGACTTGCCGTCTTTCACTTCGTCGAGGAAGTGCTTGTAGTTGCCGCCGTCGGCCTGAATGGCTTCGAGCATCTCGATCACGCTCTGGTTCGCGCCGCCGTGCAGTGGGCCCCACAAGCCACAGATGGCTGCCGAGATCGAGGCAAACAAGTTCGCGCCGCTGGAGCCGACCATGCGCATGGTCGACGTCGAGCAGTTCTGCTCGTGATCGGCGTGCAGGATCAACAGCAAGTTCAGCGCGTCTTCCAGCACCGGGTTCACTTCGTAGTCCTCGGCGGGAACCGCGAACATCATGCGCAGGAAGTTTGCCGGCCAGGACAAGTCGTTGCGCGGGTACACGAGCGGCTGGCCGATGCTCTTCTTGTACGCGAACGCAGCCAGCGTCTTCGACTTGGCCAAGATGCGCGCGATGTTGAGATCGAGCGTTTCTTCGGTTTCTTTGTAGAAGCTCGACAGCGACGCGAACATGGCCGCCATGATCGCCATCGGATGCGCGCCGGGCGGATAGCCCTCGTAGAACTTCTTCATGTCTTCATGAAGCAGCGTGTGGCGGTTCATCTTGATGCGAAAATCCTTGAGCTCGTCGACGCTCGGGCGCTTGCCGTAGATCAGCAAGTAGCAAACCTCGGTGAAGCGCGCGCGCTCCGCGACCTGTTCGATCGGGTAGCCGCGATACCGCAGGATGCCGCGGTCGCCGTCGATGAAACAGACCGAGCTCTGACACGAGCCGGTGTTGCCGTAGCCCGGATCGAGCGTGATGAGTCCCGTCTGACTGCGAAGGTTGCTGATGACGATGCCCTTCTCGCCCTCGCTGCCCTCGACCACCGGATACTCGTAGTTCTTCCCGTCGTACGTGAGTGTTACCGTGCTCATGCGGCGAACCGTAACACGGGCAGATACGGGTGGCACTTGCGATGAGCGTGGCCGCTGCGGAAGATTTCCGCACCACGTAACAGACCTGTTTCGGGCGTGCCTCCGTGCGGACTCACGCGCACGCGCGACTCACGGACACGCGATGGTCGCAGCCGGGGAGATCGTCGCCGTCGGTACGCTGCAACCGGCCTGCACGCCGTGGATGCGCACCCGTCCTGCGCCGCCGCCGCCGCCGCCGCCACCGTCGCCGCACATGAACATGCACGAGCCGTTGCTGCCCGCGGTCGCTGCGCCAGCCAGAGCGCCACCCTGCCCGCCCTTGCCGCCGCTGCTGTTGAAACTGGCGCCGCCGTTGCCGCCGCTTGCAGGTGCGGTGCTGTTCTTGATGCCATCGGCTCCGGCCGTCGCGGCCGTGTTGTTCGCTCCGTTGCCGCCCGCACCACCGCCGCCGTTCGCGCTGATCCACGCAGCCGGATCGATGGCTAGCTGCAGCGCTTCGATGAACACCGCGCCGCCGCTGCCCGCGCCCCCGCCGCCGTCTTCCTGGGCTCCGCCCTTGGCGCCGCCGCCGCCAGCTGCAGCCACGATCGCGGTCGCGCTCATCGTGAGCTTGCCGCCAACCAGGATCTGAATCGCGCCGCCACCGGCGCCTGCACCATTGACGTTGCCGCCGCTCGCGACCGCGCCGCCGCGACAGCCACCGCGCAACGGCACGAGCGTGCTGGCCACTGCGCCGCCTGCAGCGCCGCCGCCACCACCCGAGTTTCCGTTGCCACCGGCCGCGCCCACGGTACCGAAGCCGCCGCCGCCGCCACCGCCGTCACCCTTGTTGCTACTGCCGTTGTGCGCACCATCGGCGCCTTGGCCCGTGCCCGCCGCGCACGACACATTGCCGCCGGCGCCCGGGGTCGCGCCCTGCGCGCCCACGTCGATCGTTCCGCTCACGCTCGCGTCGTTCGCGACCGCGAGCACGGCTGGCCGCGTGCCGGTGAAGCGTAGGTTCGTGCCGGACGCCTGCGTGAAGCGGTTCATCGGCAGAATCCAAACCGAGGGACCACCCGACTGCGCCTGCACGATCGGCGTGATCGACGTGCCGCACAGCGTGATCGCCGCCGCGCTGTCGGTGCTGAAGGTCAGCGTGCCGCCGCAGCTCGCGTTCACGTCGGGCGCGCCCGTGAAGAGGCCGCTCGGGGTCACGTTCGAGGGCGTGAACGCGAGCCCACACGGCAGCGCCGTGTGCGTGCCGTCGTACTTGCATGCGTCGTGGCAATCGGCCGTGCCGTCGGCGTCCGTGTCGGTGTCCGCGCTGCCGCAGCCGCACTGACCGGCGCTCGCGCTCTTGGCCGGATCGGTCGGACACGCGTCCACGCAATCGGCCACACCGTCACGATCCGTGTCCGTGTCCGCGACGCCGCAGCCGCACTGACCGGGCGCGACCTTGTTCGGATCGTTGTCGCACTTGTCGTTCTGCCCGTTGCACGACGCCACGCCATCGCCGTCCGCATCGATGTCGGGATTGCCGCAGCCGCACTGCAGCGGATCCTTCTTGCTCGGGTCGGCAGGGCACAGGTCGTCCTGGATCTCGCAGACGAAACGCTGGGTGCCGGCGCAGTCCGCGTCGTTCCACGTACCCGCGTTCGTGCCGCTCTGAAGCATCTCGGCGCAGTCCTCGGCGCCAGCGAAGTCGTTCGGCTCGCCCGCGTTCCACAGGTTGTACAGCCCACCGACCGACACGCCGCCCGCGCTCGCGCCCATGCCAGACCAGAACTGCGCGGTGTTGTCGACCCAGCGCCACGTGCCTTCCACGTTCGCGTCCGTGGCGCCGAGCCACGAGTCACCACCGATGTTGGCCTTGATGAAGTCGTTCTCGCCTTGGTCGTCGATGCGCACCAGGTCGCCGAGCAGTTGCTGCTGACACTGCGCACGTGCCGCCGCCCAGGTCCGCACCATCGGACAGAAGTAGTACGTGTGGTTGCTCAGCGGGTACACGAGCTTGACGCAGCCTGTGTCCGGCAGGCACGGCCCGAGGCCTCCGCTGCTCGGCACACGCGTATCGCGCTCGCAACCATTCAGCGCACTGCCGTCGCAGTCCGCCCAGTTGGTGTTGCAGGTCGAGATCGCGCAGGTGCGAGTGCCGCACGTGGAGGTGGCATTCGCCAGGCTGCAGCGCACGTTGCAGGCGCCGCAGTTCTGCAGCGAGTTGAGCGGCTCGCAACCGTTCGCCGAGTTGCCGTCGCAGTCGAGGTACCCGCTGTTGCACCCGGTGAGCACGCAGCTACCAGTCGCGCAGCTGGCTGTGCCATTGGCAAGCGCGCATGGGACGCCGCAGCCACCGCAGTCGGTCGCCGTGTGAATGTCGGTCTCGCAACCGGGTGTGCTCGTGCAGTCCTTGAAGCCGGATGCGCAGGTGTAGTTGCAGGCGCTTGCCCCGCAGGTGGCGCCCGCGACGTGCGCGTGCGTACGGCAGTCGTTGCTGCAAGCACCGCAGCTGGCGACGTTGCTACGCGCATCGACCTCGCAGCCATCGCTCTGCGTGCCGTTGCAGTTCTTGAAGTACGTCTGGTTGCAGGAGCCGATCGTGCACGCCCACGCGCCCGTGCCACCGGTGCAAACCGCGCTCGCATTCGTGAGGCTGCAGGCCGTGGCGCAGGTACCGCAGTGCGTGGTCGAGCTCAGCGAGCTCTCGCACGAGGTCTTGTTCATGTCGCAGTCGGCGTAGTCCGTGGCGCAGCTGTTCACTTCGCACAGGTAATGGCCCGAGGTGAAGGTAGTGCACTTGGCGCTGGCGTTCGCGATCGCGCACGGCTTCGCGCACGCGTCGCAATTGCTGGTCGTGTTGAGCTGCGTCTCGCAGCCGTCGCGGTAGTCGCCGTTGCAGTCGCCGTAGCCGGGCTTGCACTGCGCCCTGCAACCGGTGGAAGTGCAGGCGAGCGTCGCGGTGGTGGCCGCGTTCATGGTCGTGAACGCGCACACGTTGCCGCAGGCGCCGCAGTTGTTCGGGTTGCTCGCGAGGTCCGTCTCGCAGTCGGCCTCGTTCGTGTGATCGCAGTTGCCGCACTTCGTGCCGTTGCAGTCGACCGTGTTGTGCGGCGGTACGCTGCAATCGACCGACGAGCACATGCCGCCCGAGCACGTCTTGCCGCCCACGCACGTCATGCCGCACTTGCCGCAGTTCTGGTTGGTGTCCAGCGCTGTCTCGCAGCCGTCGCTCGGGCCGTTCTGGCAATCGTCGAAGCCGTCGTTGCAGTGATCGAGCGTGCAGACGCCCGTCGAGCAGTCGGCGACCGCGTTCGGAAACGAGCAGCCCGTCTTGCACATGCCACAGTTCTTGAGGCTGTTGAGCGGCGTCTCGCAGCCGGTCTGCGGATCGCCGTCGCAGTCCCCCCAGCCGTCCGCACACGTGATCTGACAGGCCGGGTTGGCGCAGGTCGCAGCCGTGACGCGCGGCAGAGTCAGATCGCAGATCTTGTTGCACGCGCCGCAGTGCGCCGCGCTGTTCAACGACTCGCAGCCGTTCTCCGCGACCATGTCGCAGTCGGCGTAGCCCGCGGCCACATCGCAGCTGGTCGCGCGGCACGCGCCGCTCGAGCAGTCGGCCATCGAGCCCGCGAACATGCACTTGACGTTGCAGCCACCGCAGTTGTCTGCCGTGTTGAGCGGCTGTTCGCAGCCGTCCGCCGGCAGCGTGTTGCAGTCGTCGAAGCCCATGTCGCAGACGCCCGGACCGCAGGCCCCGGTGTCACAGCTGGGCGTCGCGTTCGGCACGTTCTCGCAAAGGACGCCGCAGCCAGCGCAGTTCTTGAGCGTGTTGGTCTGGGTCTCGCAGTCGGCCGGGTTCTTGTCGCAGTCGCCCCAGCCCTCGTCACAGCCGGTCTGCACGCACTTCTTGTTCGAGCACTCGACCATGCCATTGGTGACGCGGCAGCGCTTGCCGCACGTGCCGCAGTTGTCGACGTCGTCGATCGGCGACTCGCAACCGGTCGAGGCCACGCCGTCGCAGTCTTTGAAGTTGTCGACGCACTCGGTCACCATGCACTGCGCATCGGTGCACAGCGACTTGGCGTGATCGAGCTTGCAGATCTCCGTCGCGCCTTCATCGATCCGCAGATCGCAGTCATCGTCTTGGCCGTTGCAGATCTCGGGACAGATCATCGGACAAACCTGATCGTTCAGGTTCGGATTCGGATGACACGCGTTCGGGTCGCCCCCCCCGGTGCCGCTCATGCCGCCACCGACGCCACCCGTACCCAGGTACCCCGAGTCCGGCACGAGGCCCGAATCGATCAGGTTGCCGCCGATGCCAGCTGTCGCGCTACCGCCGTCGTGCCCGGTCCCTACCGTGCCGCCAACGTTCTTCAGCGCTCCGGGATCGTAGGCGTTGCAGCCGACGACCGCGCACAGCAGCAGCGCTCTGCAGAAGGTCGATGCTGTTTTGAAGGCGATGTCCGTCCGCACGCGTGCTCGTTTCCAACGTGGTCCGCGGCCAAGTAAATCGTCGCGATCGTTATCTACTCTGCAATATGGCCCGATTCGCAGGTTGGCACCAGAGCAGGCATGTCAGCGGATTCACGCGTTGCACGCACACGCGCAGCGTCTTGCGCGCCGCTCGTGCGTACTCACTTCTGGCGCACGAGCAGCGATTCGACCGTAAGGCCGATCTGCGAGCCACCGGCGGCCATGAACATTGAGCCTGTCACGCGCTTCTTGAAGCGCTCGAGCGCGAGCGTGTAGGCCGTCGGGGGCAACGCAACGTAGTGCGCCTCGGTCACGAGGCTCGCGCCGTGCATCAGATAGAACTCGACGAACGCGCTCACCTCCGGGCGGTCGGCCGCGGTCCGACTGACGTAAATGAAGAGCGGTCGCGACAGCGGCTGATAGGTGGCAGCGCGCACCGTCTCCGCGGACGCGGGGATCGGCCCCTTACCGTCTTCGTCGACACCGTCATCGACCGGCACGAGCTTCAGCTTGTCCGTATTCTCGACGTAATACGCCAGGCCGAAGTAGCCGAGGCCGAGCGGATCGGACGCCACGCCGTGCACGAGCACGTTGTCGTCTTCGCTAGCGGTGAAGTCACCGCGGCTCTGATGTTCTTCTCCGACCACGGCCTTGGTGAAGTAGTCGTACGTGCCCGAGTCGGGCCCGGGACCGAACAGATGAATCGGCTTGTCTGGCCAGCCCGCACGCACGTCGCTCCACGCGAGCACACGGCCCTGAGCTTCCGGCTGCCACAACGTCTTCAGCTCCTGCACCGTGATCGACTTCGCCCAATCGTTCGCTGGGTTCACGACGATGGCCAAGCCGTCGTAGGCAATCGGAAGCTCGATGAAGTCGATCGTGTTGGCCGCGCAGCCGTGCGCTTCGAGCGGCTTGATTGGCCGCGACGCGCCCACCAGCGCAACTTCGCCCGCGCAAAACTTCTTGAAGCCGCCGCCCGTGCCCGACACGCCGATCGTGACCTTCGTCGTGCTCTGCTTCTGAAATTCCTCGGCGACCGCTTCGTTGATCAAGAAGACGGTGCTCGATCCGTCGACGGCGATCACGCCCGGCGCAGCGCTCGCCGCGCGCTTCTTTCCGGACGGAGCCCCCGATGACGTGTGCTGACTGCACGCCGCGAGCACCAGGAGCGCGAGCCATGCCAGAGCACAAAGTCTGCCGTTCACGCGCATGGAATCGCCGAGCAACTTTCAGTGCGAGAGCGCGCCACCGCACGCAGGACAGAAGCTCCAACCTTGCTCGCGCGCTTGCGACGCAAGCGGGTTACCGCAGCCCCCGTAGGCATTGCCTTCGAGGGGACCCGCCTTCCCAACCAAGACTTTCTTCACCAAGCCAGCGTACCACGGTCGCCCTGGCGAGCGAACGCGAGAATGCCCGCGCTCCCTCCCCGGCGTGGGACCTCATCCGACAGCAGCTCCTTGCCGGGCCTCGCAGCGGGCCCGAAGGCGCGCTCGCGGCCACGCCTCGGCGCATGGCTCATGCCGCTGACGGCTGCAACACTGCTCGATGGTCTATGATCGACTCTGCAGCCAACAGCTTCAGCCGCTGATGGCTGCAGGCACGTGCTCTATGCCTGCTCTGTCACGCGATCGCAGGGCGACCCTTCTTGGCCTTCACGAACTTGGCAGGCTTGAGCAGCTCGTCGGGCTTCACGCGCAGCGCTTTTGCCAGCCCGAGCAGCGTGCCCAGCGTGAGATTAACCTTGGCGCGCTCGATCTCGCTCAAGCTCGGCACACCGAGACCGACGCGCTCAGCGAGCTGCGCCTGACTCAACCCCAACTCACGGCGCAACCGGACGATGTTTGCGGCCAGGAAGCGGAACTCCGGACCTCTAGGCGTCTTGATTGGCACGGGCGATGGGTAGCTCACCGTCCGAGCTCATAAAATATGGTGGACGTGTCGTTTTAAAACATCAGGTCAACCTTGTCTATTGACAGGCCAACGCGTGGCCAAGCCTACTTGGTAGCCGGGCCCGCTGCGTGCCGGCACTGCCCCCCCAGTTCCGCACGCAGCGGTTCCCACTTGTGCTCTGAAGCCATTGGCTGCATTCTCCTCGGCAGGAAAGTTTCGTGTTTCTGCTTTCCCCCGCTGCGCCGGAAACGGTGTGCAAACTAGCTATGTGACCTAGATCGCATCGCGGGGCGAAGCTCCGTCCGCGGCCCACGTTTGCAGCCGTTAGCGGCGGAGACTCCCGCTACCTGCCGCGCCCGCCGTCGCCACGTCGTGTTCCGGACTGAACCGAGAGCACACGCGGTTCGCGCGGTTCACGTCGCCGTGGTTTCGGAGAACTTGCGACAGCGCGCGCAGCCGATTCGGATGCGCTGGCCTTTGGGCAGCGGATGCCAGAGCTGGGTCGTGATGCCACACGAGCGATCCGGGCAACGAATCTCGAGCGCAACGATGCCGAAGCGATTCGGCACGTCGACGGCCGCGTGGAGGTCGAGCGTGACGCGCTCTCGGCAGTCGGGGCAGTCGAGCTCGTGCGTCGGGCCGGTGGACGTAAATGGGTGCAGCGCTGGCACATCACAGGCGCACGCCCACTGCGTGAGATAGCTCTTACGCTCAGCGTCGCGAGGCGGGTAGATCCAGGTCGTCGTTGAAGACGTCATCGCGGGCCGTTGCAACCTACGATGTTGCGGCCTTGCTTGCTACTCTCCCCCGCCCATGAGCCTTCTCAGAACGAGCATCGTACCCAGCATCGGGCCCGCGAATCTTTCCCCCGCCGACGTGCGACGCGAGCTCCGGACCCTGATCCACCAAGGCGCGCCCGTGCTGCCCGTCGGCACCGCCCGTGACGAACCCCTGCGCTTGGTCGCCAGATTTCCGCCGAGCTGGAAGCTCGAGCTCTGGAGCACGCGCTTCTACGTAACCACCGTGCGGCAGAATCCGCACCTGCGCTTCTGCATCGCATACGTGGTGCAAGCGCACTACCGGAGCGGTCGCACGCAGATCCATCCGCGCATCTTCTACAAAGATGGATCTTTGGTGTGGCGCTGCGCGTCGCACATCGCCGTCGATGACTCGGGCATCTGGGCGGGTAAAGGCGATACCGCTACGTCGATCATCGACGGCGATGAAGTGCTCCACTCGATGGAGTCCACGACCGACCTGCCGTTCGAGATGCAGACAGCGATCGAAGAGCTGAGTCGGAGCGTGGCCAAGGTGCCGCGCGATCGCGTCGCGCTGCTGCAGGTATTGCGGCAAGCTCCCGCAGGCCGCATCGAGCCCTACCGCGACTTCACCGATCCCCGGCGTCGCGCCGCGAAAGATCGACGCAACCTGATCCATGGCGGCAAGCAGGTAGCGTACTTCCGGCGCGCGAACGACCCCACGTCGCTCCGCTTCGTCAAAGGCTACCAGCCAGACTTCAGCCGCGGCGTGATCGAGCACTCCAACTCGAAGAGCGTGATGTACGGCGGCATCGTCGAGCGCTTTCGCGTGCTGTCGGTCAATAAGCGCATCCAATATTTCTTCATGGCCGGCCCCGACAACGCGTGGATCACACCGCCCCAAACGATGACCACGGAGCTCTCGACGTTCGGCGTGCGCACCGTGGACGTCGCGATCGATGAGAACCTGTGCGTTCCAGGCTACGAGTATCACTTCCTCGACGAGACGGTGGATCCGCCCGAGCCGTACAGCCAGATCCCCGTGGGCTTCGTCGGGCGCGCCAATCCGCACGACCCGGACCGCTCGGACGCCTCGCCGTGGCTCGAGCAGCTGCCGGTGATCCGCGAGTTTAGACGCAAGCTGCTGGGGCAGTGAGGCGCGCCGCGCTGCGTCAGCGCGACGTCGGCATCAGGATCTTCGACAGCTCGGTCAAGAGCGCGCTGCCGTTGCCGTTGAACGAGCTGCCGTGCATGCATGCCAAGGTCCTTGGCTCGAACGCGGCGAGACGCGCGAGCGAGTCCTCAGTTTTCGCGCCGACCGCGAAGTAATCCGGCATGCCCTGGCGCATCGCTTCGCTCGGGCCGAGGATGTCGCCTTCGGTCAGCGGCGCAGCGTTTGCACCAGGCTGCGTGAACAGGTCGCCGCAGAACAGCGTGCGCGTGCTGGTCTCGGCAAGAAAGCCGCAGTCCCAGCCATGCGGCACGTGCGGCGCGTCGAACCAACGCAGCGTGCGGCGTCCGAGCGAGCGCTCTTCGCCGTCCGCCATCGCGATGCACGGCCGGTCGAAGCTGTCGCTCTGCACCATGGCCGCGACACGACTGCACACGAGCTGTGCCGCAGGCGCCGCACCGAGCCACAGGTTGGCCGCGCCGCACTCGTCGGCTTCGTAGTGCGAGAAGGCAACCCAGCGCAGCGCGTCAGGCGACATCACGTGCGACATCGCCTCGTGCACGAGCGGGAACATGCCGCGCGGGCCGGTATGAAATAGCAACGGTTGCTCGTCGACGATCAGGAACTGATTGAAGGTGAAGCCGCCCGGCACGGGAATGGCCTGCGGCGGGAGCGGCACCGAGATGCGAAAGATGCTGTCTGCGATTTCGTCGATGCGGGTACCGGTCTGCAAGTTAGTGATAGGCACGGTCGAATCCTTTCGAGATGACCGGATGTGCTGCGGCCCGGCACAACGTTACACGGGCGGAATGTGATCGATGTCGAAAGTTCCGACCTGCCGGCGCTCGCCGGCGACGATTGCCTCGACCTGCAGCGTGATTTCCAGCGGCAGCGCCTGGTTCTTCAGGTAGTAGCCGCGGCAGGCGACCGTGATGGTCCCGGCGTCGGCATCGAACGGCGCGTCCACCCGTGGAATCAACGGCGTTCCGTCGCGCGCGCACAGGGTGACCTCTACGCGCTCCGCGCCGCGCAGGTCAGCCTCGAGCACCATCAGCTGGGCCTCGGCGCCGCCCGAAAAGTCGGCGAGCCCGCGCGCACCCGGCGCGATGTGCGTGCGCACGACGCGCGCGTCGAGCGCTTGCAGGCGCGTACCCTCCGCAGTCGTGATCACGGGCGGCACCGCGAAGGCGAGCGCACGGGGCAGCGCAGCCATGCGCGCGCTCGCAGTCGTGCACGGCCCACAGCCAAACACATGTTCTTCGAGCGCGAGCGCATCCGCTTCGGACAGCTCCCCGAGCCAATACGCAGCAAGCAGCTCCCCGCTCGGATGGCTCACGGCGCCGCCTCCAACGTTTCGATGCACGCATGCAAGCGCGCGAGCGTGCGATGGCGCAGCACGCGCACGTTGCCGGCCGTGAGACCGAGCGCTTCGCCGATCAGCTCGGCCGAGCGCTCCTGCTGGAACGTCATCATGACGATCGCCTGCTCACGCTCACCGAGCGCCTGCAAGCAACCTTGCAAGCGCGCGCCATCCACCTCGCGTGGCAGCTGCTCGGCCGCTTGCTGCACCGGTTCGCGCGCCAGCAACTCCTCGCGGCGCGCAAGCTTGCGCCGCTGCGCAACCGCCAACGTGCGACACGTTCCGAGCACGAAGCTCGCGAGCTGATCCGGCTCACGCAGCTTGCCCTCGCGCAACGCCAAGAGCACGGTGACCAGCGCTTCCTGTGCAAGATCCTCGGCCGCTGCCGAGTTGCCTAAGTGCCGGAGCCCATACAGCAGCGCGCGCCGTGCAAACCGCCGACACAGCTCCGCTTCGGCCGCGGGATCGCCGCCGAGCGTGGCCACGCGCAGCGCAACCGCGGCATCCGACTCGACTTCACGCGCGACGATATCCACGGAGCAGTCGTAGCACCACCCGCGCGCGGCAGGAAACACGTCGGGCGCCGCCGCTCGCAGCTGCGGCAGACGCGACCACGGCACCGCGGGAAACGTGTGGTGCTCATGGTGGCTGTGCACGTGATCGAGTTGGTACTGCGCTTGGTGACCAAACGAGTCCCCCGGTGGCCTGGAATTCGGCGCGTAATTGCCAAGGCGTGCGAAGATGACGCGCGCGCCGCGCTCGAGCCGGCTCGCATTTCGGGCAGAAGGAGCGCGTCATGTCGGGAGCACAGACCGAAGAGCCTGTTCGTAGCGCCGTACCGATTCCGGATCTCGCGTTCCTGGACGCGGCTTTGCGGGCTAGCCCCGAGCAGCTCAAGCAGGCGATCGCACGGGTGCGACCTGCGGACCTCGGCCGCGATCTGTCACGACGCACGGTGCACGAGGGTCGGCAGTTGGTGGACGCGAACGACGACCGCCGCGCCTCCGCGATGTTACGGGCGGCGCACCCGGCGGTCGCCGCCAACGTGATGGGCTCGTGCGAGCCCGATCGCTCGGCGCGCCTGCTCGACTTCATGCCGACCGAGCATCAAGTCGCGATCCTGAGCACGATGGATGGTGATAAGCGCGCTCGCATCGAGGCGGCGCTGCCTCCCGAAGATCGCGCGAAGGTCGAGCGCATCATGGCGCACGACGAGGCCGCCGTGGCGCGGCTGATGTCGCCGAAGCTGTGGCGTTGCGAGCGCAACCAGACCGTGGGCGATGCGCTAGCGGTGCTGCGCGCGCACACGCACGAAATCGAGGTGGCTCAGAACTGTTACGTAGTCGAAGACGGCAAGCTGGTGGGGGTCGTGCCGTTGCGCGAGCTAGCCGTGATCGATGCGGCAACGCCGATCGAGAACATCATGACGCGCGACCCGATCGCCGTGCGCGAGGATGCTTCGCGCGCGGATGCCGCGGAGATCATCCAAACTCATGACTTTCTGTCGCTGCCAGTGATCGACGCGAGCGGCAAGCTGACAGGCGCGGTGCGCGTCGACGACTTGCTCGACGCCACGCTGGCGCGGATCGGCACCGGCATCCTCAACCAAGGCGCCGTCGCGGGAAAGATCGCCGGGCGCTTGCCGTACTTTCAAACGTCGCTGCACGAAGTCGTGCGCAGTCGCATCACCTGGCTCGTGCTGCTGTTCGTCGCGGAGACCGCGACCGGCACGGTGTTGCGCCACTTCGAGAATGAGTTGGCGAAAGTCGTGGCGCTGTCGTTCTTCATTCCGCTGTTGATCGGCACCGGCGGCAACGCTGGCTCGCAAACAGTGTCCACCGTCATTCGCGCGCTCGCGCTCGGCGAAGTGCGCTTGGGCGACGCGATGCGTGTGCTGGTGCGCGAGGCGAGCGGCGGCGTGCTGCTGGGCCTATTGCTCGGCGGTATCGCATTCGGTCGCGCGCTGCTGTGGGGCGTCGGGTACGACCTCGCGTCGTGCGTCGGCATCACGGTGCTCGTAGTGTGCACGTGGGCCAACACGGTGGGTGCGCTGATTCCTTTGGCGGCCCAGCGAGCAGGCATCGATCCCACCGTGATCTCCGGGCCGCTGATCACCACGCTGGTCGATGCCTCCGGCCTGTTCATCTATCTATCGATCGCGCACATTCTGATCGCGCAGCTGCACTGAGCCTGGTTGGACGAGTGCAACCCCGTTGGTTCGCGAATCCCGACGAACTCGTGTCGCCGACTTGAAAAGCCGGTATCCCTAGTGGAGAGCGCCCGCCAGCCCCTCGCGGAACCCGGACATCGAACAAGGCGCGCTAGCGACCGAACGACGGCGCCGTCAAACTCGTCAGCTCCGCGATCAGCTCGTCGCGGAATGCGGCAAGCGCCTGCGCAGCTGGAACGCTCATGCCGGCCGCGGTGGCGAGCCGTTCGAGAGGTAGCTGTCGAATCGTCCAGGCCAACGTCAGCGCCGAGAACCCGGTGTCTTTGTTCGCCGCGCCTCGCACGGCGGCATCGAGAGACAGCCCGTGTTCGAGCAGCGCGCGCACGTCGACCAAGTCACGCAACTCGTTGCGGCCGAGCAAAGCGCACAGCTTGTTCGCAAAGATCTCGGCCGGCGCATCAACAGAGATGCGCACGCTGCCAAGCTGTGCGGTGACCGGCGCCTCGATCACCGGGACGGGATCTGCCACGAGATCGACGACGACGCGCTCGCCGCCCGCGGACACGAGGAGTTGGTGAAACGCCGGTTCGACTTGGGTGGATGAAACCTCCATGCCGGCATCGCGCAGCGTTCTCGTCACCTGCTCTGGAAGACGCTCGAGTTTATCGAGGGCATGCCAGAAGAGGTCGAGATCTCGCGTGTCGCGATGACCGTAGTAAATACCGGTGAGCGCGCCACCTCCCGTCAAGGTCCACGGCGGCGCGATCGTCGCAAGCGCGATCAACACACGCTCCTGCAGCGCTGTGAAGCGACTAGGCGACATCGCTCAACGCGCCCCAGCGATGCAGCAGCCACGACCAGAATTCTTCGCGTTTCCCGAGCTGAGGTCGAATCACAGGCCAGTCGCGAACGATGTCCGCGACGGTCACGAACTCGAAGACGTCGTCGGGCTTGGCTTGTCGCATGAGCTTGGCGATCATGTGCGCGCGTACGCTGACGTCGACGTCCACGATCAGCGCTCGAAAGCGCGCGAGATCGATCTCGACGTCCCACAAAAAATACGGGCGCCCTTTTGCATCGCACAGGCGATCGGCAGGCGTAGGGTTGAGCAAGCCCATGACGTACAGCTTATCGTAGCTTCTGCCGTATTTGGAACGGCGCTTGCCGAGATGGCGGCTGCATGCGGCTGGCGACCCGCACAACCTGTGGATCGTGCTAACTTCCGCATCGATGGATTCGCGTGTCGCCGACCTCCAGAAGTGGGCCCACCAGCGGCGCCTCGCAGAGACACGCGAGAAGGCGGCGCTCCGTGACAACCCTCCTGATCCTGCTGCCGCACTCGTACGCGGGCTGGCCCTCATCGACTTCGTAGCGCAGGTGCGCGGTGGGGCGACCTCGACGGAAGCCGATATCTCTGCCGAGGACCTGACGGCGTACCGCAGATGGGCGCTGGTTCGAAACACGTTGCGGGTCGCGTGAGCAGCACGCCCAAGCAGCCGCTGGTCCGGGCGGTTGCGGACCTGCTCGCCGCCTTCGAAGAGGTCGGTGCCGCACACATGATCATCGGTGGCCTCGCCGTAATCGCACGCGGCGTCGTACGACATACCGACGACGCAGACGCGACTGTGTGGGCCTCCGATGTCGACGTGCCTGGCTTGCTGCGCGCTCTACGCTCGCACGGTATCGTCGGACGCATCCCCGACGTCGAGTCCTTCGCTGCGCAGAGCCAGGTGCTGCTGGTCGTTCACCAGCCGAGCGGCGTGCCCATGGATGTCAGCCTGGCCTGGCTTCCTTTCGAGCGCGACGCCCTCGCGAGAGCACAGATCGTATCCGTCGAGGGCGTCGAGATCCCTATGGCGACGGCGCAAGACCTGATCGTCTACAAGGCCATTGCCTGGCGCGATCGCGACCGACGCGACGTCGAAGACCTACTCCGACTGCACAGGAGCAGCATCGACCTAGCCTACATTCGAGATCGGGTTGCCGAGTTTGCAGAGGCCGTCGATGAGCCCGAGCGTCTCGGTCAGCTGGATGCAATTGTCGCGCGCGTGGATAGCGAGCGCGACGCGTGACGTTCGCCGCAGCCATCACTTCGCTCGTCTGCGTCCCTTCTTTCGCCAACTCACTCGCAGCGGGCCAGTCTGGGGGAAGCGGTGTGCCCATAGGTCCCCGTACACATCTCGCGTGCGGCGAGCAGTCGGTCCGCCGCGGACGAGCGTGCGATGTCGGCTCGATCGAAGCGGTCGGCTTCGGCGAGCGAGCGCGCTCGGCGGATGATCAATTCGCGGTCCTTCGCTCGCCGGCGCATCTGGGCCTCCAACGCCGCGCAGCGTGCGTGATCGCGCGCCCGCTGCCCGCCGCCGCGAGTCTCATGCAACCGGCTCGCGAGCTGCGGCGCTCACCGTGAGCGGCATCAGGGCCAAGAGCGCAAGCCATGGCACGAGCGGAAAGTGAAAACGCGGCCGAAGAACAGCACGTGGATCGCCGCGAAGATCAGGGTGAGCGCCACCGGTAGCCACGCGCTCGGCTGCAGCCGGCCGCGCGCACGGATCGAGAATCGCACGAGCCAGCCGAGGCCGAACATCGCGCCGCTATATAGAATCGCGTGGAAATAGCAGAGCACCGGCGCGAAGGCGCGCTGCGCGTGCGCCTTTTCCTTCGGCAACTTGGCGTTCCAGCGCAGGCCGGTGAAGTCGGGAGCAAAGAACAACTGCAGCTTGCGCGGAGCCAGGCGCAGCGTGCGCCCGGCTCCTGGGCCATGTCGTGATCGGCCTCTCGCGCGGGCTGTCGGTTTTCGCGTTCACCGAAGCGGTCGACATGCGCAAGTCGTTCAATACGCTCACCTCGCCGAGCTTCGCGAGCACCGACTTCTTCTCGGGCTCGGGCACCGTCCGGTTCACGTGCCGATCACCCTGAGCACACCGAGTTGCCGGTGCTCGATGTGCATAAGGTCGCCATATCGTGGGCCGCGACGAAAGCGACCGCTGCTCGAACCACCGCGAGTTGCTCATCTCGGTACAGACCGCCGTCCTCGATCGAGATGATGCCGGCGTGCAGTTCGCGTTTCCTTGCGAGCCTCACGAAGTCATCGACGTTAGCGGTGACGAGGATCCGATCTTCCTCGAACGCTCGATCGAGCACGCCGTGGTCCTTCACGCCGAGCATGTCTCGGTCGCGGACGTGGCACGCATCGATGCCTTCAGCACACAGTGCCTGGGCAACCGATGGAGAGAGATCCTCATCGACCAGCAGTTTTGCGTGCACGGGGACGACCAACCTTGGGGTACGCCATCGTGTACAGCTTGGCGAACTCGATGTCTTCGGATTTCAAGTACGGGTAGTCCTCGCGGATCTCCCGTTCCGCATCACGCCGACCTCGAAGCATCATCGCTCCGATGTGCCGCACTGTGAGACGACTCTTCGCGAACACCGGCTCACCGCCCATGATCTCCGGGTCGATGACGATGTTCGCCTTCCACGCCTCGAAGCGTTCGAGCACCGACCTCACCTCCTCGGTGACCCGTCCGAGCTTCAGTTCGAGCACGGGGCTCAACTCGACGTTCCGAGGCGTCATCCCATGCGCGAGAGCGTTGCGGATGAGCGCGTAGATCTTCTTGCGCTCTTCGACCGTAGACTGAAAACCCAGTTCTCGAATGACACGCAGGTACACGAGCGCCGGCAGCTTGAACCTCGGTGGGCTCTCGGATCCGAACAGGCCGTACTCCACTTCCTTGCGGACAGTCTTCTCCTCGACCCCGACCAAGGCGACGGCTTCGTTGACGGTGAGTGCGTGCGCCATAGAACGATTCCCAGCTACAGGGAGTAATAACCCCGTTCACTGGAGGGAGCAAACCGGAATGGTTCGCCCGGGGAATCGGGCGTATTTACGGGGTCTACTCGATCGGCAACGCCTTCCAGGGTCACAAGCAGTATCGATGTTCCCTTCACGCCTCACGCGGCAAGGTCGTGTGCGGCAACAAGAAGGGCGTCCCGCAGGAAGCGCTAGAAGCCCGCGTGAAGCATGTGTTGGACGCCATGGCCAAGGACCCGGCCAAGCTGGAAGCCCTGGTCTCGGAGCACAACGGGCGGGTGCGGGACTTCAACGAGCAGCACATGGCCACCGTGCGCCGGTTGGAGACTCAGCTCGTCACGGTCAATGCCGCCCTGGTGAACGTGGTCTCCGCCATCGAGAAGGGGGCTGGCTCGATCGACAGCCTAGTAGTCGTCGCCCTGAAGCACGACAACGACGCCAAGGCGCTGAAGGCCCAGATCTCCGAAGCCGAAGGCCAGGTGCAGCCCCTACTCTTCCCCCGCCCGCTGGCCGTGGCGGACTTCCTGTCGGAGTCTGCCTCGGTCTTCACCGGGGAGTACGTGGCCGACAAGGCGTTCATCGAGAGTGTGCTCGAAAAGATCGTGGTCCACATGGACGGGACGATCGTCCTGCACTTCCGCCGTGACTCGCTTTTCGGCCCGCTCGCCCAGTACGCCATCCAACCCGAGCGGCCCCGCCACCAGGCGGCTCCTACCGATCGAGCGGACCTCGTGACCGATGGGACCGTGGTGCAGTTCAAGGCCCCGCTTTCCAGCGGCAACGAACTGCAGGACATCCGCAGGGCGGTGAACTACGTGGAATCGCTCGCTGACCTCTGTGCCCCGGAGGCGGGGAACTTCGAGCGCCGCAGAGTGGACTTTGGCGGGGGAGTCGTAGCTGTCTACAACTACCCCCGCCCAAATACCTTTTGTGTCCCCAGCGAGATTTGAACTCGCGTCGCCGACGTGAAAAGCCGGTATCCTAGGCCAACTAGATGATGGGGACGTGCTTCGCGCGGTGGGCCGTACAGGAATCGAACCTGTGACCGTCGGGTTAAAAGCCCGCTGCTCTACCAACTGAGCTAACGGCCCTGTATCGACCTCTCGTCGAAAGGCGGGGGCGTCTGTAGCAATCTGGGCCGTTCGCGTCAAGTGCCGAGAAACACTGACTAAAACACCGTGCGATCTCGCGGCGGTAGCGTGAACGCAGCGCGCAGCAGCGTCTCGGTGAAGCTCGCGCGCAGGTAAAACGCGCGCGGGAACGTGGTCTGCGAAGCGCCCTCGGCATCGGCCACGCGCGTCCGGGTGCGCGCGTTCGGCGCCTTGGGTCTCGTCTGCAGCACGCGCCCCACCCGACCGTCGAGCGTGTCGATCTCGCCGAGGCCGACGCGTCCGGCGATCTCTTCGTAGTCGGCGCGCAGCAGCGCGACCTGTTCGCCACTCGGGCTCCACAGAAACGGAGCGCCGATGCGACGATCGGCGAACACCAGGTCGGGCTCGCTCTCGACCGGCACGAACAGCACGCGCGCCAGCTTCTCGCACACGCGCGAGCGCTCCCACTCCACCTCGGCGAGCAGCTTGAGGTCCGCGTGGCACACGAACGTGGACTCGCGCGGGCGACCGTCGCGATCCACCGGCAGCGTCTTCAGCTCGACGCCAAGCTCGGGAAAGTCGGTGGCAGGTCGCGTATCGGAGCTTCCGCCACCGAGCGCGCGCTCCACGAGGCGCCCGATGTAGCCCTTCACGCGCTTGGGCTCGGCGGGCAGAGGACTCGCGCTGCGCTGCGCGAGCTCGTACAGCGTCATGCCGGAGAGCGCCTTGGCGCGCGCCAGCAGCATCTCGGTGTCGATTGGTTTGCAGCTGACGCATCCGAGTCTTTCCCAAAGAGCCGAAGGCTGCTTTGGGGATACCGGCGGCATCAGCGCAGCTCGCAGATCTTCTCGCCGAACAGGCGCTCGAGCGAGCTGAGCATGGCTTCCGACGGCTCGACCGTGAGCTTGCCGCCGCCGAGCGTGACGCGCCACTCGGTGCCGGACACGAGCTGCACCACCACCGGGCACGTACCCGGATGTGACTCGAGCGCACGCCGCAGCTCGATCAGCTTCTTCTTGTCCACGCGATCGACCGGCACGCGCACGCGCACCGCGCGCGTCTTGTTGCGAAACGCTTGCACCAGTGACGTAGCTTCTTCGAGCAACAGCTTCACTTCGGCGGCTTGATCGCCACCGCCGCCTCCACCGCCACCCTCATCGTTGCCAGACGACTGAAAATTATCGCGCTCGGCGCGCGCGGCGCCCGTCACGAGCAGCGGCTGACCGCTCTGCAGCACCTCGCGAAACGCTTCGACCGCGCGCTGACGCACGATCACTTCTACGCGGCCGTACGGATCGTCGAGCTGGAAGAACGCCATCTTGCCGCCGGTCTTGGTGACGCGCTCGCGGTAGTCCTCGACCATGCCGCCCATCGCCACTTGCGTGTTCTCGGCGACGTTCTGCAGCGAGGCACTACTGGCGTTGGTGAAGCGCTTGAGCTCTTCTTTGAACGCATCGAGCGGATGGCCCGACACATAGAAGCCGAGCGCCGCTTTCTCGCGCTTGAGCTTTTCGTTGCGGCTCCACGGCTCGGCGACTTCCGGAAAGCTCACGCGCCGCCCGTTGCCCGACGAGGTCGCGGAATCGCCGCCACCAAGCAGCGCGCCGAACATGTCGGTCTGACCGCTGTCGCGATCGGCGCTGGTCTTCTTGCCGACTTCGATGGCCGAGTCGATCACTGCGAGCGCTCGATCGCGACCCACACCGCGCGCTTCGTGCCCGCTGTCCATCGCGCCGCACTGCACGAGCGCTTCGATCACGCCCTTGTTCACGCGCCGCAGATCGACGCGACTCGTGAAGTCGAACAGGTCGTCGAACGGCTGCTTGGCTCCGTCAGCTGCACCGGTCCGTGCTTCTAGGATCGACTCGAGCGCCGCAGCGCCAACGCCCTTCACCGCGCCGAGACCGAAACGAATCTTCGGGTTCAGCGGGTCGCGCAGCTTGCCGCCGAGCGCGACCGGCTGCCCGGGCTTACGCCGATAGTCTTTGGCTTGTGCTCCCGGGAGAGCCGAAGGTTGCTCCCG
This sequence comes from Sandaracinaceae bacterium, assembly GCA_017881055.1. Classification (GTDB taxonomy): domain Bacteria; phylum Myxococcota_A; class Polyangia; order Polyangiales; family JAFGIB01; genus JADGRF01. Next base: position 8,515 of record JADGRF010000106.1, on the reverse strand, counting down.
CGCTCGGTCGACTTGATACACGACGGCGAAGTCGATCTCGCTCTCGTTCACGTCTGGCGCGAGCACGGTGATGCCCATCGCGCGTGCTTCGGCGACGGTGCGCACCACCTTCTCGATCTTGTCTTTGTCCGCGGTCATGGTCGCGCACAAGAATTCGACGGGAAAATGCGCCTTCAAATACGCACATTGATACGCAATCAACGCGTACGCCGCTGAGTGCGACTTGTTGAAGCCGTAGCCCGAGAAGAAGTCCATCAGCGCGAACACGCGCTCGGCGTCTTCCGCGCTGTGGCCGTTCTTCTGCGCGCCCTCGACGAAGCTGGCCTTCTGCTCGGCCATCTCGTCGGCTTTCTTCTTGCCCATCGCGCGACGCAAGAGGTCTGCGCCACCGAGCGAGTAGCCGGCCATGACGCGCGCCGACTGCATGACCTGCTCCTGATAGACCATCACGCCGAAGGTCTCTTTGAGCGTGTCTTCCAGGCACGGATGCGGATACGCGACCTTCTTCTTGCCGTGCTTGCCGGCGACGTAGTCGTCGACCATGCCCGAGCCGAGCGGACCGGGACGGTACAGCGCGCAGAGCGCGATGATGTCCTCGAAGCTGTCGGGCTTCAGCTGCTTGATCAGCGCCTGCATGCCGCTCGACTCGAACTGAAACACGTTCGTGGTTTCGCCCGAGGTCAAGAGCGCATACGTGGTCGGGTCGTCGAGCTTGATGCGCTCGAGGAAGAACGGATCGCTCTGCCGGTCGGGCCGCTTGTTGATCAAGCGCACGGCGATGTCGAGCGTGGTCAGTGTCTTGAGGCCAAGGAAGTCGAACTTGACCAGACCCGCGTACTCGACGTCGTTCTTGTCGTACTGCGTGACGTAGACATCGGGCTCCGGACAGAACACCGGCACGTGATCCCAGAGCGGCCCTTCGCTGATCACGACGCCGGCTGCGTGCATGCCCGCGTGCCGATTCAGCTCTTCGAGATCCATCGCGGTGTCGAGCAGCTTGTGAACCTGCGGATCTTGCTCGTACGAGTCCTTGAGGCGTTTTTCTTGCTTGAGCGCATCCGCGATCGGGACGCTCTTGCCTTGCACGGGCTCCGGAACGAGCGACGCGATGCGACCGGTGTCCTGCGGCGTCATGCCCATCACGCGGCCCACGTCGCGCACCACGCTGCGGCTCTTGAGCAGGTGGAACGTCGCAATCTGTCCGACGCTGCTCTTGCCGTACTTCTCGCGCACGTACGTGATCACTTCGTCGCGCCGATCCATGCAGAAGTCGACGTCGAAGTCCGGCATGGACACGCGCTCGGGATTCAAGAAACGCTCGAACAAAAGGCCGTACGGAATCGGGTCGAGGTCGGTGATGCGCATCGCGTACGCGACGATCGAGCCCGCGCCCGAGCCACGACCCGGTCCCACCGGAATGCCGCGCTGCTTCGCCCAATTGATGAAGTCCTGAACGATCAGGAAGTACCCGGAGAAGCCCATCTTCGCGATCATCTGCGACTCGGCTTCGAGCCGGACGCGATACGCTACTTCATCCACGTTCTTGGAGAGCGCGCGGAACTCGCTGAAGCGCTCGTCCAGGCCCTTCTTGGCCAACGCGAAGAAGTGTTCGTCTTCACTGGTGCCCTCCGGCACTTGAAAGCGCGGCAGCATCGGCTTCGCAGACGGGTTCGCTTGACCGCCGCACATCTCCGCAACGAGCAGCGTGTTGTCGCAAGCTTCCGGCAAGTGCCGGAACAGCTCGCGCATCTCGTCGCCGCTCTTGAAGTACAGCTCTTCCGAGCCGTGGTGCGCGCGCTGCATGTCCGCGAGACTCGCGCCCGCCGCGATGCACTGCAGCGCAAGCTGCGCCTGCGCGTTCTTCTTCTCGAGGTAGTGACAATCGTTGGTGGCGACGAGCGGCACGGCCAGCTCGCGCGCGAGCCCAATCAGAATATCGTTGAGGGGCTTCTGCTCGGCAAAGCCGTGATCCTGCAGCTCGACGAAGAACGCATCCGGATCGAAGCACGCGCGCAGCTTGGCGAGCGCATGACGTCCGGCGTCTTCGCCCTTCTGCAGAATCTCCTGCGCGAGAAAGCCGCCCATGCACGCCGACAAACCCACGATGCCCTTGTTGTACTGAGCGAGCTGCTCGAGATCGATGCGCGGCTTGCCATGCGCGAGCCCATCGACCCAGCCGAGGCTCGTGAGCCGCACCAAGTTGCGGTAGCCCTCCTGCGAGCGCGCAAGCAGCACCAAGTGATGCGACTCGCGCGTCGGCTGCGTGTGATCGCTGCAGAGGTTCACCTCGCAGCCGAGGATCGGCTTCACGCCGTTCTTCTTGCACTCGCCATGGAACTGCACGGCCCCGAACATGTTGCCATGGTCGGTCAGCGCGAGCGCCGGCATCCCCAGCGTCTTCGCGCTCGCACACATCGCCTTCAAGCGCAGCGCGCTATCCAGCATGGAGTACTGCGAATGAACGTGAAGATGAGCGAATTCGGCCATGACGCGACGGACTCAGGTTGTTAGCAAACCTGAACGCCCAGCTCCACGGGGGACGTAGAATGAGCGAGCGCGTCGAGCGGGGCAGGCCGTAAAACGGCGAGCTGCGGGACCTTCAGCCGCGAATCACGAGCGCTTCTTCGACGCCTGCAAGATCTGAAGCAACGCTGGGGTGCTCTTCTTGGCGAGACCGGTGCGGTACTCGGCGTCTTTCGAGCGCTTTTCCGTGGTCAGAATCGCGTCGATCAGCTTCGCGCGCGAGCCGTGATCCTTCTTGACCTGCGTGAGCACCTCGTGCAGGTGCAAGAGCTTCGCGTTCGAGATGCGCGGCATGCCTTTGTCGTCGTTCACGCGGTCGATCCAGAGGTCTTCGGTCGCGAGCGCCTTGACGGCGTCGAGCAAGCCCTGCTTGGTCTTGAAACGTTCCTTGACGAGGGTGAGAGGCGATTTCTGCATAGCGAAGCTCCGTAAACCTAGCTCGGGGTGCCGAGGGGAGCGGGTTGGTAGCACGGACCTCCGAAGCTGCCAAGGGAAAGGTCCAGCCTGTGCGCGTGCGAAAAACAGGGTCCACCGCGAACCTTTGAGCCAAGCTGGTGTCTAGCCAGACGTGAACCCTTGGGACCCCAGCCTAGGACCTGAGCTACCGAGCCCCCAAGGCAGCGGCCTCGGCACGGGTCCCTTCCCGGCCGTAGCGCTGAACGAGCCCGACCCCGAGCTGCTCGCGCTGCCCGCCCCGCCACGTGGACGGCGTTTTTTGGCGATGACGTTGATGGCCGCGGTCGTCGGGCTCTCGCTCGGCTTGGCTAACAGCGTTCGCCCCGATGTGTCGTACGCCCTGCAGGCCGACAAGGCCACGCTGCTCGGGGACGTGGCGCAAGTGGATGCGGAGCACCTCGTGTCCAACCACTATGTGCGTGTGCGCGGCACACCCATGCTCTCCGGCATGGTCCGCTTCAAGAGCGGCTTGTTCGGCACCGAGCAGGTCGTGTTCCCGCTCGCGGGCCAACGCAACCTGTTCGTGCAGGTCGAAAGCGCAACGCTGGCTGATGCCCGTACCGCCTCGCGCACCGAGTTCGCCGGCCGCTTGATCACGTTTGGCGAGCTCGGCGGGCGCTTCCGCGTGGTGCGCGAATTCCTCGCGCGCGACCTCGGTATGCCCGTGACCGGCGAAACCTATCTGCTCGTGGCCGACGACCCGCCCGCGACACACGCCTGGTCCATCGCCTTCGCCGCGTTCTGCTTGGCCCTGGTAACGCTGAACGCGTGGCTGTTCTCACGCTGGTTCCGGCCTATTTACATACCCGCGGAGCAGTAGCTTCACATACCCGCGGAGCAGCCTCCGGACTCTCCGCGGAGTTACATACCCGGCACGAAGCGCTGCATCAGGTCGAGCCAGCGATCGGTGATCAGCTCGCCGAAGAACAAGTACTCGAGCGCGCCGAGCGCGAGGAACGGGCCGAATGGCACGCGAAAATGGCCCCAATACGCGGGCGGCGGCGTATCGCGCGTCTCAGCTGCTTCAGCCGACGCCTCGGCCACGAGATCCGCTTCACGCCCCGGCACATCTTCCTCGGGCTGCTCGTCGGGCGCGTCATGATCGAGCGCAGGACCGAAGTCCACGCCGCTCAGCTTGCTGATCACGAACGCGATCAAGCCCTGCGCGGCGCCTGCAAACACCGCGAACATCGCGCCCTGCCAGCCGAGGAACGCTCCGATCATCATGAGCAATTTCGAGTCGCCCTCGCCCATGCCGCGGCGCCCGAGCACCGCTTCGTACGACCACACGAACACGACCTGAATCACGAGAAAACCGCCGCCCGCGCCGAGCGCCGCGGCTTCGACGCCCGGTGGATCGCGGAACATCGCGGTCGCGAGACCGAGCGCGGCTCCCGGCAGCGAGACCTCGTCGGGAATGATCATGTGCTCGAGGTCGACGAACGTGGCGATCACGAGGCCCCCGACGAACACGAAGTACGTGAGCGCCACGAGCGAGGCCGAGCCCAGCGACTGCTGCGGGTTCGCGCCGAGCACGAAGTGACGCGCCACCGCGAGGCACAAAACGGCGCTGAGCAACTCGATCGCCGGATAGCGCGGCGACAGCGGCGTAGCGCAGCACGCGGTTTTTCCGCGCAGAAACAGGTACCCGAAGATCGGCACGTTGTAGCGCGCGGCGATGCGCGTCCCGCAGCTCGGACACGAGCTGGGGGGCGAAACCACCGACAGATCCCGCGGCCAGCGGTAGATCGCGACGTTGAAGAAGCTGCCCCAAAGCGCGCCAAATACGAAGGCGACCCCGAGCACGAAACCGGCGGGAACATCGGAAACCAGGAGATCCACTGCCGTGCAGGGTAGCGGGCCCTTTCACCCGCCGCGAGTTCTGAACCGCGCTTGCGGAACCCCGGCCGGGGACCCAAGATGCGCCCCGTCGCGACCCGCGCGGCACGGAGACATCGGTGGATCAGGAGCAGACAGACGCCCGCAAAGCGCTCGAGGGCGCAAAACGCATCGTGGTGAAGATCGGCTCTCGCGCAATCGTGCAAGGCGAGCGGCCCGGCGAGGGGCGCTTTCAGAGCATGGCCGACCAGATCGATGCGCTGCACTCGCTCGGTCGCACGGTGATCCTGGTGTCGTCGGGCGCGGTGGCGATGGGCTGCCAGCGGCTCGGTCTGCAGAAGCGACCGCAGCTGCTTCCGCAGCTGCAAGCGGCAGCAGCCGTGGGCCAAACGCATCTGATCGAGTCGTACGAAGCCGCGTTCGCGAAGCACGGCCGGCACGTCGCGCAGCTGCTGCTCACACACGCGGAGGTCGCCGACCGCCAGCGCTACTTGAACGTGCGCGCTGCGATGGACGCGATGCTCGAGCTCGGCGCCGTGCCGATCATCAACGAGAACGACACCGTCTCCACCGAAGAGCTGCAGTTCGGCGACAACGATCAACTCGCCGCGATGGTGGCGCCGCTCGCTGGCGCCGATCTGCTCGTGTTGCTTACCGACGTCGAAGGCGTGCTCGATGCGCAGAAGCAGCGCATCCCGATCATTCGCGACTTCGAGTCGCTGGAGAAGCTGATCTGGCCGAAGGAAAACGAGCAGAGCTTGGGCGGCATGGCCTCCAAAGTGGCAGCCGCACAGCGCGCGTGTCAGGTGGGAATTCCCGTGGTGATCGCGCCCGCGCGCGACAGCGGCGTGCTACGCAAGATCGCAACGGGCGAAGACGCCGGCACGCTGTTCTTGCCCGCGGGCACACCGCTCGCGAGCCGCCAGTATTGGATCGCGTACACGCTGAAGATGCGCGGCACACTGGTGATCGACGAAGGCGCGCTCGAAGCCTTGACCGTGCGCAAGCGCAGCTTGCTTCCCGCGGGCGTCGTCGAAGCGCGCGGCGAATTTCGGGCGGGCGACGCCGTGAGCGTGGTGACGCGCGATGGGCGCGAGCTGGCGCGCGGGCTGGCCCGTTACGACAGTCGTGATGTGCAGCGCTTGTGCGGCCTGCGGTCCGAAGAGATCGCGGAGCGCTTGGGCTTCCACCTCGGCGATGAAATCATCCATCGCGACGATCTCGTGGTGCTATAAAGAAGCCATGGCCGCCGCGGAAATCGATGCCAATCTCGCGTCATCCATACGCGAGCTCGCCCAGCAGGCGAAGGCCGCGTCGCGCGTGCTCTCGGCCGCGTCGAGCGAGCAGAAGAACCGCGTGCTCGAGCGCGTCGCCAAGGCGCTGCGCAGCGACGACGCAGTCGCGCGCGTGCTCGAAGCAAACGCCAAAGACGTGAACGCCGCGCGCGAAGCGCGCGTGTCGGCCGCGCTGATCGATCGACTGGAGCTGTCGCGCACGCGCCTCGCTGCAATCGCCGACGCCCTCGTGCACGTGGCCGGCCTGCCCGATCCGGTCGGCGTCGTCGAAGAAACACGCGTGCTCGACAACGGGTTGCGCACCGGCCGCATGCGCGTGCCGCTCGGCGTGATCGCCATGGTCTACGAGTCTCGTCCCAACGTGACGGTCGATGCCGCAGCGCTGTGCTTGAAGAGTGGCAACGCCTGCATCCTGCGCGGTGGTAAAGAAGCCTTCCACAGCAATCGCGCGCTCGCCGATGTGTTCGTGGCCGCGCTCGAAGCCGAAGGCCTGCCACGCGCGTCGGTCACGCTGATTCCCACCACCGATCGCGACGCCACGCTCGCTCTCGTGCGTCTCGATGGCCTGGTCGATCTCGTGATCCCGCGCGGCGGCGAAGCGTTGATTCGCTTCGTGACCGAACACGCGCGCGTGCCCGTCATTCAACACTACAAAGGCGTGTGTCACGTGTACGTCGATGGCGAAGCCGATCTCGAGATGGCAACGCGCATCATCGTCAACGCGAAGACGCAGAGGCCCGGCGTGTGCAACGCGCTCGAGACGCTCCTCGTCGATCGCGCCTGCGCCGCGACGTTCCTGCCCGCGATCGCCAAGACGCTTACCGATAAGAAAGTCGAGCTGCGCGGCGACGCGCGCGCTCGCGAGCTGTGCCCCGAGCTGCGCGCCGCCACCGACGCCGACTGGGACACCGAGTACCTCGAGCTGATCCTCTCGGTCGCCGTGGTCGACGGCCTCGATGCCGCGCTCGCGCACATCGCGCGCCACGGCAGCTACCACACCGAAGCGATCATCACGCGCAACGAAGGCAAAGCGCAGCGTTTCGTACGCGAGGTCGACGCGAGCATGGTGCTCGTCAATGCGTCGACGCGCTTCAACGATGGCGGCGAACTCGGTCTCGGCGCCGAAATCGGCATCTCGACCACCAAGCTTCACGCGTACGGTCCAATGGGTCTCAAAGAGCTGACCACGCGCAAGTGGGTCGGCTATGGCACAGGCCAAGTCCGCAGTTAGGTTAAGGGGAGACGACTTTGGCAAGCAAACGCAAAGCTGGCACGGGCAAGAGCGACTCGAGCAAACGCGACAAGGCGAAGAGCGCGCTGCGCTCCACGCTGGTTCCGGCCAAGAAGAAGGTGGCAGCCACGAAACTGCCAGCACCGAGCAGAGCCGCGAAGGCCAGCAAGCCAGACAAGGCTGCGAAGCCCCGCAAGGCTGCGCTGACGAAGCCTACGTCGCAGAGCGCGGCCGATGAACGCGCGCGCAAGCTGGCGCTCGTGATCGCAGAAGCCGGCCTCGAGCACAAGGCGCTCAACGTCGAGATCATCGACGTGCGCGGCAAGGTCGACTACTCCGACTACGTCGTGGTGATGAGCGGCCGCAGCGATCGGCAAGTGAACGCGCTCGGGCGCAACATCGAAGAGAGCGTGCAGCAGAATCACGGCTCGCGCTGCCTCGGCATCGAAGGCATGCCGCAAGGCACGTGGCTACTGATGGACTACGGCGACGTGGTCGTGCACATCTTCCACGAAGACACGCGCGGCTACTACGACCTCGAAACGCTGTGGCTCGACGCCGCGCGCATCCCGGTCGAAGACGCGCACGGCGGCTGAGCCGAGTTAGGGAAACCGCGCGTGCGCATCGCGATCATCGCGGTCGGCAAGATCAAACAAGCCGGTCTGCGCGCCGACCTCGACGACTATCTCGGTCGCATTCGTCGCTACGGCGGCTGCGACGAGATCGAGCTGAAAGACGGCAGCGACGCGGAGGTCGAAGCGCGCTTTCGCAAAGCCATCCCTGAGCGCGCGCGCGTGATCGCGCTCGAAGTCACGGGCAAAACCGTGACAAGCCAAGGGCTTTCGCAATGGGTGGCGCGCGGCGAGCGCGATGCCGTCGGCACGCTGGCGTTTCTGATCGGCGGCGCGTACGGGCTGCCGAAAGCGGTGTCGGCTTCGGCAGCCGAGCAGCTGTCCCTGTCTGCGCTCACGCTGCCGCACCGACTCGCACGCCTCGTGCTCGCAGAGCAGATCTACCGCGCATTCACAATTCTACGCGGTGAGCCGTATTCGCACTGACGGCTGCCACCCGTCCGTCACTGGCACGCCTTTCGCGTACAGATAGCTTCGATTGCGGCGACTTCGACACGGCATGTCCCCCCCATGCCTCGAAGCCGCCGCTTTCCTTTTTT